>CAZRZU010000007.1:0-33505 GCA_964604615.1 uncultured Oscillospiraceae bacterium | reverse complement strand
TTTCGGTGGGGTGAATGCTATTAACCCCGCCTATTTTATTCGGAAAACCTTCTTTCCCGAACCTTTCGCTATTGTGGTAAAAAATAAGTTTATCGACAGTCCGCAAAAACTCCGCTTTTGCGGAGTTTTTTTGTTAATTATTTTGATTTTTGAAAAAGTCTTCAATTATACTGATAACAATGTTATTAAAGCTTGTGTTGTGCTTTAGTGCTAACCCGTTAAGCTTTTCAACAAGCTCGTCTGCTATATACAATGTTTTATACCCTGCATTTACTTTCTTTTTTGTAGGCTTGGGCTCAAATGCCATGTTACCACCCCATAAATAGTATTTCTGAATACATTTTAATTTAAAATAAAACTTTAAAACATATTAGAAAATTCTGTTGTAAAATTAAAGTGTAAATGATATTATTGAGTAAAGGGGTGATTTGTATGGAAAATGTAGATTACAAAAGAATTGTAGATGAAATTTCCATTGTTGTAAGAAGAGATTACCTAAGCGACAAGGAGGCTGTGTGGGAAATTGTTGAGATATTGTCCCGTAGCGGTGTGAATTGCGGATGCAGAAAAATGCCCCCGCAATTTTATGTGATACGAGAGCACGGTGAATAGAAAAAGTGAAGATGTAAAGAAAAACTCCGCAAAAGCGGAGCTTTTTGAGCGTGCCGATAAAGTGTTATCGACACGCGACCTCAAAGGCGGACTAACGTCCTTCAGCACTTTGAGGTCTATTTTTTTATTATGCTTATTTTCTGAAGCGGTTGCCCTTATATACAGGGTCTGCACATAGGAGCACCAGAACAGGCAGTGCGCCTAAGACTGTATAGTTGAGCCAGTACCAGTGACCT
The DNA here is from genome assembly GCA_964604615.1 of uncultured Oscillospiraceae bacterium. Classification (GTDB taxonomy): domain Bacteria; phylum Bacillota; class Clostridia; order UMGS1883; family UMGS1883; genus RGIG1927. The sequence continues at coordinate 32,657 of CAZRZU010000007.1, read as the reverse complement.
GAATGATTAGAGTCGTGCAAACGTCTGACAGATGCAGATAAAAAAGGAATAAATGAAACCAATGTATAAAGATATAAGAAAACATAATCTTCATAATCCATTAATGCGAAGATGACGGATATAACATAATGAATAAGCATTGCAAACCAATACTCTTTTCTGGAAAGAACACCTTTAAAATTGAATGCATTTTTCCATATGTTTATGTATGCTTGGAAAATTGAAATCTTTTCTTCCTGAGGTTTTGGGGGCTGTGGATCAGGTTGTTCCCTTACAGCCTTGCCGCAATGCTGACAGAAGTTAATGTTAAACTTTATGGGTTTGCCGCAATGAGCGCATATTATGTAAGGTTCGGGTTCGGGAACAGGCTTGGGCGTGGGCTTGGGAGTCGGATTTGGATTGGGGTTAGGCTCGTTGGTTAAAATAATCTTAGATACAATGTCCTTTAACCTGTCGATCTGAGCTTGTATATCTCCGTTGACTGCATCCAGCCAGTGCATGTCTGCCAAGAAATATTCCATACCGTCGCTGGGGATTGAATTATCTATTTTGAAGGGGATTATTACAAGCTTGTTATGTACAGCCAGATTAAGCTCCTTTGTTACCTGAACGGAATTGTTTGAATTTTCGCTGAAAACAAGAACCATAACTCGGCTGGACTTAATAGCAGTGTTTATGCTTTTTGCCCAGTCGTTGCCGGGGAACACATCTCTGTGGGAAATCCAGCATCTTATGCCGCTGTTTTCTAAAGAGGAACAAATTGCATCTGCAGTGTGCTGGTCTTTGTTGGAATAGCTTATAAATACATCACATTTCATGTTTCTCTGCCTCCGTACACGATATATGTTAGTTATATCATATTTGGAAGGTTTTGTAAAGCATTTGTTGTTTTTTTTGGGGAGAATTGGTAAAAATGAGGGCAATTGTTAAGGCTTCGACCAACAGCTTTTTTAGAAACTGAATATAAATGAAAAACCGATTGGAGATAGTGCCAATCGGTTTAGTGTTTGGTGATGAATTATTTACTGTTCTGTTTTTAAATAATTATCCAGAATGTCCGCTGCGATGCGGCAAAGCTCGCCACAGGGACGTTTTTTGTAATATTCCTCTGTGCGTTCTTCGGGAACGAAGGTGCCCTCAGGCTCTTTAAGCCCCAAAAGCTCGGCACATATAACCGTGCCGCGATTTAAAGCTTTAAATTCATCGCACATTTGCTGAACACCTTTGTAGTTGTCCATTTTTTCGTCGTGGGTAGGTATTGTGCCTATACCTTTAATTAAACCGTATGCCATAACCATACCCGTTACGGCACCGCATGTAAGACGCATCCTACCCATGCCGCCTCCAAAGGGAAGAGATAATTTTAACAATGTTTCTTCAGGTAAGCCGATTTCTTCGCTGAAGGCAAGAAGGACTGCTTGTGCACAGTTCATACCTGTTTTGAAATTTGCTTCTGCAATTGAGCCTTTTGTCATTTGTTAACATCCTCGTGTAATAAAGTAGTAGTTTTTAGAGTTCCTCTCCAAGAACTATGATATAATTGTTCAGATGGTGTGTTTTGGGTAGAATATGCCGGAATATATAACATGGTTTGTACATATTTATATTAAAGACAAGCGGGATATAAGAAAGACAGAGGCAACGGACAGCATTACAATAAACAAAATTGCCCAGGCTGATATGGTGCAGCGCTTTGACTTTGCGGCAAATGAACGGGATGCCTTGTAATGTCCTTCCTTATAAAGACTTTTGGAAGTGAAAGAAAAAATAAGAGCAGGTATTGTCAGAAAAAACATAAGGGGGTTTAAAATGAGAGTAATAACTGCCGAAGCAAAATAGAAATTACTGTCAGTTTTCTGTGGAAAATTTTGCATGTTTATCACCTCGAAGGATATTATATAACAAAAAGTTGCGTTTGAAAATAGAAAAAGCTAAAATTTTTTGAAGTTTTATGCCAGAAGTGACAAAAATCGATTGACTAAAACCGAAATTTTTGTTAAAATATACATAATGTAATTTGGAAAGTGGTGAAAATATGCAAAAGGAATTTTTTGGCGAAGTTTCTTACAGAGAAAATCCTTTTAACGATGACTTTAACGTGTACCTGTTCAACGAGGGTAACAACTGCAAAAGTTACGAAACTCTCGGTGCTCACAAATGTACACTTAACGGAAAAAAAGGATATCGCTTTGCGGTGTGGGCACCCAAGGCGAGAGCTGTGCATGTAACCGGCGATTTCAACGGTTGGGAAAAATGGCAGAACCCTATGACACGTCTGGGGGAAACGGGTATTTGGCAAACGTTTGTACCCGACATAAAGGACGGAATGGTTTATAAATATTTTATTACTCCTCAGGAGGGCGAAGGCTTTTACAAGAGCGACCCCTTTGCGGTGTATGCTCAGCTGAGACCTGATAACGCATCCGTTACTTACGACCTTGAGGGCTATGCATGGAAAGATGCAAAATACATGGAAAAGAGGGGGCAGGAGGCACCTTATTCCAAACCCATGAACATTTACGAATGCCACTTGGGAAGCTGGAAGATGCATTCTGACGGAAGCTTTTATACATACCGTGAAATGGCTCAGGAGCTTGTTCCGTACCTTAAGGAAATGGGTTATACCCACCTTGAAATTATGCCCATTATGGAATACCCCTTTGACGGAAGCTGGGGCTATCAGGTAACAGGTTACTTTGCGGCAACAAGCCGTTACGGTACACCTCATGATTTGATGTATTTTGTGGACATGTGCCACAAGGCAGGCATTAAGGTTATTATGGACTGGGTTCCTGCTCACTTCCCCCGTGATGCCTTTGGTCTGGCAAAGTTTGACGGTACACCTACTTACGAATATGCCGACACAAGAGTGGGCGAGCATAAGGAATGGGGAACCTTGGTTTTTGACTATTCAAAAACAGAGGTTGTGTCCTTCCTTTTGTCCTCTGCAATGTTCTGGGCGGATGTTTACCACATTGACGGCTTGAGAGTTGACGCAGTGTCCAGTATGCTTTATCTTGACTATGCGAGAGAAGAATTTATCAGAAATAAAAACGGCGGTAACGAAAACCTGGAAGCTATTGAGTTTTTGCGCCGTCTTAACGAGGCTATGTTTAAAGAGTTCCCCAACTTTTTGATGATTGCGGAAGAAAGTACTGCATGGCCTATGGTTACAAAGCCCCGTGACGTTGGAGGCTTGGGCTTTAATTACAAGTGGAACATGGGCTGGATGAACGACAACCTCCGCTACATGTCCATGGACCCCTATTTCAGAAGCGGAAACCACAGCCTTTTAACATTCTCCATGATGTATGCCTTTTCTGAAAACTACATCCTGCCACTTTCTCATGATGAGGTTGTTCACGGCAAGGCATCGCTTATAGGCAAAATGAGTGCACTGTATGACGGCAAGTTTGACTCGTTCAGAGCATTTTTGGGCTACTACATGGCTCATCCGGGCAAAAAGCTCATGTTTATGGGCGGCGAAATTGCTCAGTTTTTGGAATGGAGATTTTACGAGGGCCTGGAATGGCATTTGCTGGAAGATTATCACCACGCACGGTTCCATGAATACGTTAAGGATTTGAACCATTTCTACATTAAAAACAAGCCCTTCTGGGAAGTTGAAGACAGCTGGGACGGCTTTGAATGGATTAATGCAAACGACAATGAAAAATCCATTGTTTCCTTTAAGAGAAAGGGCAAGGCAAAGGGCAGTGAGGTTATTGTTGTAAGTAATTTTACTCCCGTGGAATACAAGGAGTATTCGATAGGTGTTGACAAACCCGGCGAATACGAAGAAGTGTTCAGCTCCAATAAGGACCTTTACGGTGGAACAGGCTCGGGCAATCCCAACCCTGTTAAAGCTATGAAGTATAAATATGACTGTGACGGCAGAAAGTATACTCTTACCATTTGCGTGCCGCCCATGACAACTATGTATTTCAAGAAAAAAGCAACAAAACGCAATACTACTAAAAAGTAAAATATAGGAGGAAAGAAACATGAAAGCAACAAAATGTGTGGCAATGATTCTTGCCGGCGGACAGGGCAGCAGACTTGGTATTTTAACAAGCAAGGTGGCAAAGCCCGCGGTAACATTCGGCGGTAAATACAGAATTATTGACTTTGCGCTCAGTAACTGTGTTCATTCCGGCATCAGCACAATAGGTGTACTTACTCAGTACAAGCCTTTGGAATTGAATACATATATCGGTAACGGTAGTACATGGGATTTGGACCGCAACGACGGCGGTGTGTTTGTGCTGCCCCCCTACCAGAAGGAAGAAACAGGCGAATGGTACAAGGGTACTGCAAATGCCATTTATCAGAATATTGAATTTGTTGACCAGTACAATCCCGACCATGTTGTGATTTTGTCCGGTGACCATATTTATAAGATGGACTACAACAAAATGATGAAGTATCACGAGGAAAAGGGCGCTGCGGCTACTATTGCAGTTATCCCCGTACCTTGGGAAGAAGCAAGCCGTTTTGGTATTATGGAAACAGACGGCGAAGGCACTATCACACGTTTTGCCGAAAAGCCGAAGGAGCCCAAGAGTAATCTTGCATCCATGGGTGTTTACGTGTTCAAGTGGTCCGTGCTCAAGGAATACCTCATCCGCGACGAAAGAACTCCCAGCAGTGAAAACGACTTTGGTAAGAATATTATTCCCGCTATGCTTGATGACGGTCAGAAGCTTTGTGCTTACGGCTTTGAAGGCTATTGGAAGGATGTTGGTACAGTTCAGTCCCTTTGGGAAGCAAACATGGACCTTCTTTCCGACCCGCCCGTTCTTGACATGTACGACGCAGACTGGAGAATTTTCTCACGTAACCCTGTTAAGCCTCCTCACTACGTGGCTGACGGCGCTTCTGTTACAAACAGCTGCATTACAGAAGGCTGTAACATTTACGGTGACGTGAAGAACTGTATTCTTTCCGAAGGTGTAACAGTAGGTAAGGGCAGTGTTGTTGAAGATTCTATTCTGTTCCCCGGTGTTACAATCGGTGAAAATACAGTTGTTAAGAAGTCTATTATAGGTTCCGATACAGTTGTGGGCGACAGTGTTGTAATCGGCGACAAGAGTGTTGATTCTTCTGAATTTGAAAGCAAGTATTGTTCTGCTGATATTTCCCTTATTGGCGGCAACATTTCTATTGGTGATAACACAAAAATCGGTGTAAATGCAATGGTTACAAAAACCATTGAGGCTTAAGAAAGGGGGATATTGAAATGACAGACGCAATGGGTATAATCTTAACAAGAAATCAGGACGCAAAGATGAACGAACTTACACAGGTTCGTGACTTGGCAGCGCTTCCGTTTGCAGGCAGATACCGCCTGGTTGACTTTGTTCTTTCCAATATGGTAAACAGTGGCATTATTAACGTAGGTATTGCTACACATGTTAACTATTCTTCTCTTATGGACCATGTGGGCAGTGGTAAGCCTTGGGACCTTAACCGTAAAAATTACGGTCTGTTTATGCTTCCTCCTCAGGTGAGAGGTGCTTCCTTAGGCGCAGCAGGCGACATTGACCTTCTGCATAATGTGCTTACATATCTCCACAGAAGTAAGCAGAAGTATGTTGTACTGACAGGTGCAAACGTTGTTTGTAACATGACATATAATGATGCTATTAAGTTCCACGAGGAAAAGGGCGCAGATATTACAGTTATTTACAACGAGCTTGAGCTTACAGATCCTCAGCTTAAGCAGTGCACAACATATGATGTTAACAGCACAGGCAAGGTTGTTGAAATTCATTACAACCTCTCTGAACCCGTAAGCAAAAATGCGGGCATGGATATGTATATTATTGAAAGAACAAAGCTTCAGGCTCTTATTGAAGATGCTTATGCTAAGGGCAGTCATTCTTTCATTAATGATATTTTGAGAACAAGCATGAATAATCTTAACATCTGCGCGTATAAGTACGACGGCTTTGTGGGCAGAATAGACAGTGTTGTTTCTTATTATGACAACAACATGAAGATGCTTGAACCCGAAGTGAGAGATGAAATTTTTGCAGGTCCCAACCCTGTGTACACAAAGGTAAAGGACCAGGTTCCCACAAAGTATCTTGACGATGCAAACGTGAAGAACTCCCTTATTGCCGACGGTTGCGTTATTGACGGTACTGTTGAAAACAGTATTATATTCCGTGGTGTTCACGTTGCAAAGGGTGCTCATGTTAAGAACTGTATTGTTATGCAGAACACTGTAATTTCTGAAAGATGCGACCTTGAAAACGTTGTAATCGACAAGGAATGTACTCTCAGAGTGGGCAAGAGACTTGTAGGTCAGCCTACATATCCCTTCATTTTGCCTAAGAGAACATTGATTTAAAATTCTAAATACCGTGGAATAAGGCATTTTCTGTTGACGGCAAATTTTTGGTTGACAGGGAATGCCTTTCGGGGTATTATTGAAAAGATGAAATGCCTGCGGCATGAAATGTGCCGATGGCACATGATATAAAACCTTACGGTTTCATGAAATGCACTATGTGCATTGTTGTGGATTTTAGCGAGAAAGGATTGAAATTTATGAAAGTTTTATTTGTTACAAGCGAATGTTCACCTTTTGTAAAAACAGGCGGCTTGGGCGATGTTGCAGGGTCTCTTCCGCAGGAATTGATTGCCCAGGGTGTGGAAACAAGAGTTATTCTTCCCAAGTACAGTGTAATTGCAGATAAATATAAGTCTCAGATGAGATACATTGACCACATTTATGTTAAGATGGGCTGGAGAAGCCAGTACTGCGGTGTGTTTGAGCTTCAAATGAACAACGTTACTTATTATTTTGTGGATAATGAGTATTACTTTGGTGCAGACTATGTGTACGGAGATATAGCAACTGACGTTGAGAGATTTGCTTTCTTTGACAAGGCTGTTCTTGCTCTTTTACAGGTTGTTGATTTCTGGCCTGATGTTATTCATGCAAATGACTGGCAGACAGGTATGGTAAGTGTTCTCCTGCGTGCTCACTACGGCTTTGACTCCCGTTATTCACGCATTAAGACTATGTTCACAATTCATAACCTTAAGTTCCAGGGCATTTACGACAAAAAGGTTATTGCAGACGTATGCGAGCTTGAAGATTTTTACTTCACCGCAGATAAGCTTGAATTCTACAAGGATGCAAGCTTCATGAAGGGCGCGCTCACATATTCTGACTTTATTACAACTGTTTCTCCCAGCTATGCGGAAGAAATCAAAACAGAATTTTACGGTGAAAAGCTGGACGGTCTTCTTCGTGCAAGAAGTAACTGCCTGAAGGGTATTGTAAACGGTTTGGACTATGTTGGTTATAACCCCAAGACAGACGACATGATTTACGAAAAGTATTCCATTAAGGATTTTGTTTCAAAGAAAAAGGCAAATAAGGTTGCTCTTCAGAGAGAATTAGGTCTTATTGAAGACGACGAAAAGTTCATTATAAGCCTTGTTACACGTCTTACAGGTCAGAAGGGCTTGGACCTTCTCAACTGCATTATGGACGATTTGTGCTTTGACCAGAACATTCAGGTTGTTGTGCTTGGTACAGGCGATAAGGAATTTGAAGATTCCCTCCGTTATTTTGACTGGAAGTATCACGGAAGAGTATCGGCTCAGATTAAATTTGACAACACATTGGCTCACAAGATTTATGCGGCAAGTGATGCTGTGCTGATGCCTTCTCTCTTTGAACCCTGCGGACTCAATCAGCTTATTGCAATGCGTTACGGCGCAGTGCCTATTGTAAGAGAAACAGGCGGTCTCCGTGACACTGTTGAAGCTTACAATGAGTTCGAAAACACAGGCACAGGCTTCAGCTTTAAGAATTATAATGCTCATGAAATGCTTGGCATTATCCGTTATGCTCATGATATTTACTATAACCGCAGAAAAGAATGGAACGGTATATGCAAGCGGGCAATGGGAGCTGACTTCTCTTGGCAAAATAGCGCAAAAGAATACATTGAATTATACAATTATTTGGTATAAACGATGGTTGACTTGTACCATAATTTGGTGTAAAATGTTCTAGGTGCACACAAGAAGTAGTATATAATATTCGACCACCGGAAGAAATTCCGATGGTCGAATGTGTGTAATAATAAATTTCGGTACAACAGGTACCTTGAAAGGGTTTGAATCAAATGAGTAAGAATGAACTTACTGCGGCGCAGCAGGCGCTTAAGGAGGAAATCTTAGGTAAGCTCAGCCGCAACTTCGGCAGAACTTTGGAAGATGCTACTCCTTCTCACATCTATAAGGCAGCGGCACTTACAGTGCGCGACAGAATTGTAACAAAGTGGACAGAATACAGAAGAGAACAGAGAAAGCTTCAGAATAAAGAAATTTTCTATCTTTCTTTTGAATTCCTTATGGGTCGTGCTTTCGGCAACAACCTTCTTAACATTGGTCTTACAGAAGATTACGAAGCAGTTCTTGGCTCCATGGGTCTTTCTCTTGCAGAGGTTGCTTCTCAGGAAAGAGACGCAGGCTTGGGTAACGGCGGTTTGGGTCGTCTTGCAGCTTGCTTTATTGACTCTTTGACAACTGTTAATCTTCCTGCATTCGGTTGCTCCATCCGCTATGAATACGGTCTCTTTAAGCAGAGAATCGTTGACGGCGAACAGGTGGAAATGTACGACGACTGGCTTGTTGACGGCGACATGTGGGAAATTGCACGTCCCGAAGAACAGCAGATTGTTCGTTTCGGCGGTCAGGTTAACATGGTAATGGGTGACGACGGTAAGATGCATCCCGAATACACAAACACAACTGATGTTATCGGTATTCCTTACGATATGCCCATCTCCGGTTATGACGCAAAGATTGTAAACACACTCCGTCTTTGGTCTGCTAAGGCAAAGAGCGACATCCAGGCAGAATTTGATACATTCTCCTCCGGCTATCATGTAAAGGCTGTTGAAGAGAAGGCTATGGCAGAAGCTATCAGTAAGGTTCTCTACCCCGAAGATAACAACGATCAGGGTAAGGAACTGAGACTTCGTCAGCAGTATTTCTTTGTATCTTGTACATTGCAGTGGATTCTTGCAAGATATAAGCGCCACCATGGCAGAGACCTTTCCCGTCTTGCAGATTATATAGCAATTCACATTAACGACACACATCCCGCAATTGCTATTCCCGAACTTATGAGACTCCTCATGGACCAGGAAGGCATGGGTTGGGACCAGGCTTGGGACATCTGTACAAATGTATTTGCATATACAAACCACACAGTTCTTGCAGAAGCACTTGAAAAGTGGCCTCAGGAACTTATTGAAAGACTCCTTCCCAGAATTTGGGATATCCTTAAGGAAATCAACAGAAGACTCCAGGAAAAGCTTATTGTTAACTATGGTTATGACTGGGGTAAGATTAACTACATGGCAGTTATCGCTCATGGTTATGTTTCCATGGCTAACCTTTGCCTTTGCTGCTGCCACAAGGTTAACGGTGTAAGTGAACTTCATACAGAAATCCTTAAGAAGGACATTTTCAACGACTACTACAAGCTTGAACCCGACAAGTTCACAGCTATTACAAACGGTATCACATACCGCAGATGGCTCCGCCTTGCTAACCCTCAGCTTAGTTCTCTTATTACAGAAACAATCGGCGAAGGTTGGGAAAAGGACCCCATGCTTCTTGAAAACCTTGTTCCTTATGCTGAAGATGAAGCATTCCAGAAGAAGTTTATGGCTGTTAAGCTTGAAAAGAAGAAGGAACTTGCTGCATACATCAAGGAACACAACGGTATCGAAATCGATCCTAACTCTATCTTTGACGTACATGTAAAGAGACTTCATGAATATAAGAGACAGCTTCTCAACATTCTTCATGTAATTTTTCTTTATGACCAGCTTAAGAAGAACCCCGACATGGATATTGTTCCTCATACGTTCATTTTCGGTGCTAAGGCTGCAAGAGCATATACAAGAGCAAAGCTTATTATAAAGCTCATCAACGATGTTGCCCAGGTTGTTAACAACGACCCCGACATTAAGGGCAAGATTAAGGTTGTATTTATTGAAAACTACGGTGTAACATTGGCTCAGATGATTATTCCCGCTGCTGAAGTAAGTGAACAGATTTCCACAGCAGGTCTTGAAGCTTCCGGTACAGGTAACATGAAGTTTATGGCAAACGGTGCGCTCACAGTTGGTACTATGGACGGTGCTAACGTTGAAATGAGCCAGTGTGTTGGCACAGAAAACATGTTCATCTTTGGTATGAGCAGTGACGAAGTTGAAAAGGCTAAGAGATACGAGACGGCTTCAAGCCAGGAAATTTATGCTACAAATCCCAGAATAAGAAGAGTTCTTGACCTTCTTATTAACGGAACATTCAACTCCGAAAACTACTATTATGACCTTTACCAGTCTCTCGTGTTCGGTGATAAGTCTACAACAGACAGATACATGGTTATTCGTGACTTTGAAAGCTATGTTGAAGCTCAGAAGAGAATTGACACTGAATACCGTGACGCAAAGATGTGGACAAAGAAGGCTATTCTTAACGTTGCTAAGAGCGGCTTCTTCTCCTCTGACAGAACTATCGAAGAATACAACGATAAGATCTGGCACATGAAGAAGTACACTAAGGCAGAAGAAAAGAAGGCTGAAGTTAAGGCTGAAAAGAAAGCTCCTGCTAAGAAGACAACAAAGAAGTAAGAATTTAAGTGCAGAATGCAGAATGAATGAGAAGGGTGTGTAAAAAACTATTAGTTTTTTACATGCCCTTTTTGCGGTCCGGACCATTTTCGCCGCCCTTTTTTGTATAAAAGTATGCTGTGTGGTTATACTATGTACAGAAACCAAAATGAAAGGAAGTTATGCACATGGATAATACGGCATTATTGTTGGTTATTATAGGGGCAATCAACTGGGGGTCAATAGGACTTTTCGGAGTCGACTTGGTTGGAATGCTTTTTGGTGGTCAGGGTGCATTGATAAGCCGCATTATTTTCACTGTGGTTGGCTTGGCGGGGCTGTGGTGTATAACACTGCTGTTTAAAGACAAAGTGCCCATGAAAGAAAGCCACAGATAAGAATTTAGTGCAGAATACACACTTTGGTGAGAACTCCGCCTTGACGGAGTTCTTTACTTTTTTTGAAAAGTGTGGTATAATAACCTCACGAAATAAGATGAAATCAAAGATTTCTGTGTTTCGGAGAACATTTTATCATAATACTACGGCGACAATGCCGCCTTCGTTGTTATGGTATAATCTTAGTATTAGATTGTTACTTGGAGGATAAATAAATGGATGCTATTACAAAAAGCTTATGTGTGGAATTTAATATAAAAGAGGAGCACGGACAAAACGTTGTAAAGCTTTTGGACGAAGGCAATACAATTCCCTTTATTGCCCGTTACCGTAAGGAGCTTACCGGAGCAATGGATGACCAGTTGCTTCGTAAATTTGCCGATAAATTAGAGGCTCTTCGTGCACTTGAGGAAAGAAAAGCAGACGTTATCCGTCTTATTGATGAGCAGGGTAAGCTCACAGACGAAATCAAGACAGCAGTTGAAAATGCAAAAAGTGTAACCGAAGTGGACGATATTTACCGTCCTTTCAGACCAAAGAGAAGGACAAGAGCTACCATTGCAAAGGAAAAGGGCTTGGAACCCTTGGCAAATGCAATTTATTTGCAGCTTGGAACCTTTGAACCCTATAAGGAAGCGGAAAAGTACATAGATGCCGAAAAGGGTGTTGAAACAGTAGAGGATGCAATTGCCGGCGCAAAGGACATTATTGCTGAATTGGTAAGTGACGATGCTGAAAACAGAAAGGCTGTGCGTGCAAAGACCTATGTGACAGCTCTTCTTACAAGCACAAATAAGGAAGAAAACTCCGTTTACGAAATGTATTATGAGTTCGCAGAAAAGGTAAATAAGGTTGCAAACCACAGAATACTTGCCCTGGACCGCGGAGAAAAAGAGGGTGTGCTTTCTGTTAAGATTGATGCAGACGAGCAGGTTATGAACCAGCTTCTGGCAAGCCGTATTGTGGTAGAGAACGGCGGCGAAAGCGCAAGAATTGTTGCAGAAGCTATTGAGGATAGCTACAAGAGACTCATTGCGCCCAGTATTGATACGGAAATCAGAAACATTCTGACAGAAAGAGCCCAGGAAGCGGCGATTGACCTTTTTAGTGTTAACCTTAAAAATCTTTTGATGACACCTCCCGTTAAAGGCAGGATTGTTCTGGGTGTTGACCCCGGTTACAGAACAGGCTGTAAGCTGGCAGTTGTTGACTCCACAGGCAAGGTGCTTGAAACAGGGGTTGGGTATTTTACACTGCCTCATCACGATAAGGATAAAGCAAAAGCACAGATTACAGGCATGATAAAGCGCCACGGGGTTAACGTGGTGTCTATCGGTAACGGTACTGCAACAGGCGAAAGCGAAGAATTTATTGCGGATGTTATTGGTCAGTTTGGCGGCGAGGTTAAATACATGGTGGTAAGTGAAGCAGGCGCCAGTGTATACAGTGCCTCAAAGCTGGCGGCAGAAGAGTTCCCCGAGTTTGACGTTGCGCTCCGTAGTGCTGTGTCCATTGCAAGAAGATTACAGGACCCTCTTTCCGAGCTTGTAAAGATTGACCCCAAGAGCATTGGTGTGGGACAGTATCAGTACGACTGCAACCAGAAAAAGCTTGCAGGTGCACTGGATGGTGTTGTGGAGGACTGCGTAAACCGTGTTGGTGTTGACCTTAATACCGCGTCTGTGGTCCTTCTGGAGCACATAGCAGGGGTTAACTCCACCATTGCCAAAAACATTGTAAAATACCGCGAGGAAAACGGCGCATTTAAGAAAAGACGGGAGCTTTTGAAGGTTGCAAAGCTGGGCGAAAAAACCTTTTTACAGTGTGCAGGCTTTATGCGCATTTCCGATGGCGACGAAATTTTTGACAACACAAGTGTTCACCCTGAAAGCTACCAGGCTGCAAGCGACATGCTTTCCATTTGCGGCTTTACAAAGGACGACGTTAAACAGGGCAAGCTTGGCGGGTTTAAGGATGCACTTTCCAAGGCGGATATAAAGGATGTTTTAAATAAGTATAACATTGGTATGGTAACCGTCAACGATATTGCCGACACTCTTTTAAAGCCCGGCAGAGACGTGCGTGATGAGCTTCCCAAGCCTCTTTTACGTACGGGAGCTATCAGTATTGAGAGCCTGAAGGAGGGCATGATTATTGAGGGTACTGTACGAAATGTAATTGACTTTGGCGCATTTGTGGACATTGGTGTGCATCAGGATGGCTTGGTGCATATTTCAAAAATCTGCGACAGATTTATTAAACACCCAACAGAGGTTTTAAGTGTTGGAGATGTGGTTAAGGTTAAGGTAATTGCAGTTGACGTGGAAAAGAAGAGGATTTCTCTTTCCATGAGAGATGTGTGAGATAATATTTTGCTTCGCAAATGCGATATAAAAATGTCGTACCAAAAGGTACGACATTTTTGCGATATGCCGAAGGCGCCATATAAATCCTTCGGATTTGCCATATATTTTGCTTCGCAAAATGTGAAACAAAAAAGCGATTTGCATTTGCAAATCGCTTTTTGTTTTAAAGTTCGGGTTCAAATTCTTTTCTGATTGCTTCAAGCTTTGCAGGAATTTCAGATGCGTCCTTAGCTACGATGGAGTAGTAGAACTTACACTTGGGTTCTGTGCCGGAAGGACGGATGGCAATCCATGTGCTGTCCTCCAAAATGTACTTGATAACGTTAGACTTGGGGAAGCCCTGAGCAATCATTTCAGCAACAGTAAAGTCCTGTATTTCCTTTACCTTAATGCCTACAACTTCTTTCTTGGGTGCATTGCGGAGGTCAGAAAGAATTTTATTGATTCTTTTTCTACCGTCTGCCCCGGTGATGGTGATGCTGGAAAGATAGTCCTTGTAATAACCAAATTCTGCATAGATTTCGTTTAATACATCGTAAAGTGTTTTGCCCTGAGCCTTGTAGTAAGCTGCGGCTTCGCAAAGCATGAGAGAAGACTGAACGGCATCCTTATCGCGTACAAAGGGAGCAATAAGATAACCGTAGCTTTCCTCATAACCGAAGAGGAAGGGCTTAGCATCAGAATGCTTATGAATGTGGATTTTGTTGCCTATAAACTTAAAGCCTGTAAGTGTTTTTTCAACACCGATGCCGTATTTTTCACACACACGGTCACCCAGGTCACTTGTAACAACAGTGTTGAACACAAGACCGTTCTCGGGAAGACGATTCTGTGCTTTGAGGGAAGAGAGGATGTAGTTAAGAAGAACTGCACCGCCCTGGTTGCCTGACATAAGAACATATTCGCCGTTCTGGTTAACTGCAACACCTAATCTGTCGCAGTCGGGGTCTGTTATGATAACGATATCTGCGTTTGTTTCTTTTGCCTTTTCAATTGCAAGCTCGTAAGCTGCCGCAACCTCGGGGTTGGGGCTCTTTGTGTTTGAAAATTCTGTATCGGGCTCGCACTGCTCAAGTACGGGGATAAGGTCATAGCCTAAATCTGTAAGAACACGTCTTACGGGAATGTTACCTGTACCGTGCTGGGGAGAATATACAACTCTAAGGTTCTTTTTGTCAACATCGGGGTTAACCTGGATTGCCTTAACTGCTTCGTAGTAGGGTTCATCAACATCTTTGCCAACTATCTGGATAAGATTTCCTGCTTCTTCCAAGGTGAGACATTCAACAGCTAATTCGTCTTTAACTTTGCTGACACAGAACGCAACCTTGTCACAATATTCGGGAACAAGCTGACAGCCGTGAGAGTCGTAAATTTTGTAGCCGTTATATTCCGGAGGGTTGTGGCTTGCTGTGATAACAACACCTGCAAAGCAGTCCAAGTGCCTTACAGCAAAGGAAAGCTCGGGTGTGGGGCGAAGAGACTCGAACAAATAGCTCTTGATGCCGTTTGCCGCAAATACCCCTGCTGTTGCCAAGGCAAACTCATAGCTCATGCGGCGGTTGTCATATGCGATTACAACACCGCGGCGTACTTCACGGAATTCGTGGTCCATAAGATATTCCGCATAGCCTTGTGTGGCTTTTCTTACTGTATAAATGTTGAGGCGGTTTGTGCCGGGACCGATAAGACCACGGATACCTGCTGTACCAAATTCAATATCCTGATAAAAAGCATCATCGATTTCAGCTTCTGTCATGTTAAGAAGCTCTGCCTTTGTCTGTTCATCAATGTTTTTGGAATTTAACCATCTCTCGTAATTTTCTCTCATAAAGGACATCTCCATTTTATATACTATACTTATTTATTGCATTGCATATTTTGACAAAATGCGCTTTGAGCTTTTATTATACAATAATTAAAAAGAAAAATCAAGCATTTCAGGAAAATTATGATAAATATATTTTCCCCAAATTAATAAAAATCATACATTAAACAATGTGAAAACTCCGTGAAAAAGCATGCAGAAGGCTATCCCCAGGGTTGTTGGAACTACAATTGCAAGAATAGCCCATTTGATGCTGCCCGCTTCCTTTTTTGCGCTTACCGTGGCGGCAAAGCAGGGCCAATGCAACAGGGTAAATATTATAAAGGAAATTGCCGTTGCCATGCTCCAGTTGTTTTGAACAAGGATTGTCTGCAAGGCGGAAAGGGAAAAGGAATCCACCATGGCGGAGGTTTGGGTATACAACATGAGCATTACCGGGAAAACAATTTCGTTGGCAGGGAAAGCCAGCACAAAAGACAAAAGTATTATGCCGTCAAGCCCCATTAACGAAGCCAATGGATTGAGAAAGTCAGCTGCCGGCAAAAGAAGGTTTTTGTAATTTAAAAAATAGATGATGCCTCCCATTGGAGATGCAAGACTTACCGCACGTATCAGAATATGGATTATATGCCGTGAAAATGAAGATATGACCGTTTTTACAAAAAGCGGCTTTCGGTAGGGCGGCATTTCCAGTATGAAAACAGATTTTTCGCCTTTGAAGAGCGTTTTAGAAAGTATAAATGTGGCAAGAAATGTT
This sequence comes from uncultured Oscillospiraceae bacterium, assembly GCA_964604615.1. GTDB lineage: Bacteria > Bacillota > Clostridia > UMGS1883 > UMGS1883 > RGIG1927. The sequence goes on along the minus strand of CAZRZU010000007.1, from coordinate 16,653 downwards.
GTGAGAAATGAAAAAATGAGAACAAGAGCTGTAAACAAAGCGGAAAAAAGAGGGTTTCCATTTGAAAAAAACACGGATATGCAGGCGATGATGGCACCGAACCTTCCGTTGCACGGGGTTATGGAATTTGTGAGGATTGATATTAGCTTTTCCCTTTTTGATGGGATTATTGCACTGTTTGTTATGCCCACGCAGTTACAGCCCAGTCCCATGCACATACAAAGTGCCTGCTTGCCGCAGCTGCCGCATTTTCGGAACGCATTGTCTAAATTGAAGGCAACACGGGGAAGATAGCCATAGTCCTCAAGGATAGCAAAAAGCGGAAAGAAAATTGCCATTGGCGGAAGCATTACTGCCACAACCGTGGATGTGGTGGCATATATTCCCTCTGCAATTAGCCCTTTAACAAAATCGGGAAGAGATAACCCCGACAAAACCCCCGACAGAAGCACCTCGCCTTTTTTGAAAAGCAGGGATAGAAGCTCTGACGGATAATTTGAAACAACAATTGTTATATACAGCACTGTGCACAGCAAAAGAATCATTATGGGTATGCCGAAGATGGGGGAACAGAAAATTTTGTCCGGAAGAGAAGCGGCGGACGGCTTTGATGCTGTGGTGCATACCTTTGCGATGGATGCGGAAAGATTGCTTACTTTAAGAGCAATGTCCTCCTTTATGCTGTCGTTACCTTTAAGGGAATAAAATTTGGAGAGGGCCTCCTTCCTGTCATAGGGTAGAGATGCAAGAAAATTTTCTGTTTCCGAAGAGTACAGTGGTGTGAAAACTGCTTGGGAAAAAGCACCCTCGCAAACCTTTTCGCACATATCCAAAAGCTCTGTTATGCCCTTTTTATGCCGTGCAGACGTTAAAATCACGGGAATGCCCAACACAAAGGACAAGGCTTCTGCATTAATTTTGATGCCTTGCTTTTCCGCTTCGTCAAAGAGATTAATTGCCAGAACGCACCGTGGGGTAGCCTCCAGAATGCGCAAAACAAGAGCAAGTGAACGGGTGAGATTGGTGGCATCGGCAACTATGAGGCAACAGTCGTAGCTTTGCGCTGTTATTGCATTGAATGCGGCAATCTCCTCCGCATTGGGGTAGGTAAGGGAGGAAATACCCGGAAGGTCTTCGATGACATATTTTTTTCGGTTATGTATGCTGACGGCTTCTGTGGCAGATACGGTTTTTCCGCTCCAGTTGCCTGTGTGAACTTTTTTGCCTGTGAGAGCATTGAACAGTGTGCTTTTGCCCACGTTGGGGTTTCCTGCAAGAATAATCCTGCCCGATAAGGCAGGACGGTTTGGTTTTGTCATTGTAACACCTCGCTGTTAAGAATGTTTATAAAACTGGCATCGTCCATCCGCAGGGCGATTGTGCTCATGCCGAAGCGGTATGCTTTCATTCCTCCGGAAAAGCTTTTGAACAGACAGGTAACAGGTGTTGCTTCGCTGATACCCATATCAGTAAGCCGTGGAAGTAAAGGACTTTTGCTTGCGGAAAAATCAATTGTGGCAGACTTGCCCGGAGACAGTTGTGATAAGTTCACGGTATTCCTCCTTTGCTCATATTCAGTTTATGAGATAAATAGAACATGTGTTAAATAAAAATGCAGCTTTACGTAATGTAAAGCTGCTAAATTTTGGAAAGACTTTAGCTGAGTGCTAAGTTTTTAAATTGGTCGCCTCGGTCTTCAAAGTTTTTGAAGTAGCCGTAGCTTGCCGCACCCGGAGACAAAAGGCATATTGAACCCTTGGGGGTAATTTCCTTTGCAAGAGCCATGGCATCTGTTAAGGTTTCCTTATAATATGCGGTGAATTGGTGAGGCTTGTCATTGAATTCAGCCATTATGCGCAAGCCTGTGTCGTACATGAAAATAACATTGGGAACAGTGCAGTCTGCCAGATACTCCACAAGGGGAGAATAGTCAATCCCACGGTCCATGCCGCCTATCAAAACCGTGCCCACATTATTAAGGGAGGATAAGGCTTGCATGGTGGTCTGACTGCATGTGGATATGGAGTCGTCGTAATATGTGATGCCGTCCTTTTCGCCTACTTTTTCAAGGCGGTGGGGAAGTGTGCGGAATGTGGAAAGAGCCTTTAAAAATTCGTCTTTGGTGATGCCGTAGGGCATTGTTGCCAGATAAGCAACAGCAATGTTGTTAACGTTGTGAGCACCCAGAAGGGGACATGAAGAGTCAAGCACAATTTCCTCCCCGTTAACAACAAATGAATTGGGTTTGATTATAACGTCGCCGTTTTTGCCGAAAACAGTAATATCCGACAAGCATACCTCCTGTGGGATAACATCTTCTCCGCAGATGAGGCGGTCGCCCTGCTTCTGATGGCGGAAAATGTTCTTTTTTGCACCATAATATTTTTCAAATGTTCCGTAGTGGTCAAGATGCTCGGGAAAAATGTTAAGAAGAACAGCTGTTTTGGGGGCAACGTGAGCATACTCAAGCTGGTGGCTGGACAGCTCAAACACTACACTGTCGCCTTCTTTAACATCCCCCTCAAAGGCGGGGATGCCGATGTTGCCCAAAAGCACAACAGGCTTTCCGCATTCCTTGAGCACATGGTAAATAAGGCTGGATGTGGTGCTTTTGCCTTTTGTTCCCGTGATGCCTATTGTCTGATTGCCGTAAACGGAAAGAAAAATTTCTGTTTGTGAATAAAGCTTGGAAAAATCACAAAGGGCGCCTTCTTCTAAAACAATGCCGGGGCTTTTCATAACAATGTCGTATTGGTCCAGATTTTTTTGATAATCCTGCCCGGTTACGGTGTTTGCACCGTCTGCCGAAACGGGGTTTTGGTCGCATATTGTTATTGATTTAAAGCCGCCTGCCTTTGTGAACAGGGCATATGTGCTTTTGCCCTCTCTGCCAAAGCCCAGAATACATACGGATTTATCTTTAATTAAGTTTTTTACGTAAGAAATTAACATAAGTTCAGCTCCCGTTCCACGATGTCCTTATAGCCTGCGGGAAGCAGGTTGGTTTTGTCGTAAAATTTTGGGTAGGGGTTTGCACGGGTCGAATAGCTCTCGTAAAGAGGTGTTGTTTTGTAGTGCTCAAACAGAACGGGAAGCTTGCTGCGATTTTTTATGGCTTCGCAAATTGCAAAGTTCACTTCGTCGCGGCTGCCCACACATTCAAAGGGCTTTTCGTCTGTTCCAAAGCCTATGAGCTGGTTTAATGTTGGGATAAGGTTTGCATCTGCGCCCATGTCCTTGCCAAAAATAGCTGTAAGCTCTTCGTCGGACAGGAACGGCGCGAGGATTAAATAAACAAACAGACACTTGGGACAGTCAGCGCACCATATGTTTGTGTGGCTGCCTCTGTTACAGCTTTTGAATACACCGTGATAAGGCTTGAGACGTGAAAAATACGAAGCAATCTGATATTCGCTTAACGGGCGGAGAAGACTGAAGTAATATACACCGCTCTTTATAAACTGCTTTTCGTAATTGTTGAAATCCTGCTCGAACTCAAAGCTTTTGGAATACTGATGGTTAACAGTGCTTCCTGCAACGGTGGACTCGTTGGCGGAAGACTCGTTGGATAAAACAACATATTTAAGATTGTTTACATAGGCTGTGATAATTGAAGAAAACGCAACGATTGCGGAAAAGGGAGTGTGTCCGTTAAGGTAACCCTCTTTGTTCAGACGAAGCATTTCTCCGTCAAGTGTGCGCTTTGCTGTTAAAACCTTGCCTTCGTAGCCTGCAACTGCAACACTTTCAACTGTGGCACCGCGAGGGTTAATAATATAGGGACGGTTTTCCTCTTTAAATTCTTTCAAAAGCTCCATGGTAACGTTGGAATCCTTTCCGCCGCCTACGGGGATGAGGTTGCCCTTTAAAAATCGCTGAGACTGTGAAGGGGTGTTGGTTGAGTTTGCACATTCAATGCGCATAAAGTTTTCGTCGGCATTTATGCCGTTAAGGTAGAAAAATTCGCCCAGACCGTGAAAGTACAGCTTTTTCCACCAGTTAATCTGCACTGGTGTCAGGCTGCCGCATTCTATAACAACCTTGGGTGAACAAGTTATTTTCCAATAGCTCACAAGCTCTGCCAGACCAAGGTTAAAAACCATGGCTTTAAAGTTTTCGTCCTCCGGGTCAATGCTTTTGCCCTCTGTGGGGAAAACCCACGCAGGTGAAAACGATGCCAGATTCTCTGTGTAGAAGTGATATGTAATGCGGATTGAGTCGCCGTTTTGTAAAATTTCGTAATTTTTGAAGTAAAAAGTGGGATGAGCCACCCTCAAAGAAGAATATGTTTTCATAATAAGCCTCCGCAACTGTAAAAATGCCTTTTTTACTATTATAGCATAATGTGAAAAAAAGTAAACACATAAAATTTTCAAAAGGCAAAACACATATATGGTGTACTTAAAAACGTACACATACTAAATATAGAAAAAGCGGTTTAAAGCCCGAAAAAACCCGGGTTTTGTCGAAAAAAATTATGAAAAAGGTATTGAAATTTAAATATTTTTATAGTAAAATGACCATGAAAGTGCCACGAAGTGGAGTTTGGTGGAACGAAGTGGTGGAAATGGTGGAAAACTGTGGTGGAAAAGCGGTACCTTAAAAGGTTTTCCACAAAAACATATGTCTAAGGAGGTGCGTTAGCTTGTTGTCAGGTGAATATAGTCATAATCTGGATGCAAAAGGCAGAGTAATTTTGCCCAGCAAGCTGCGCGAGGAATTGGGCGATGTGTTTTATGTTACAAAGTATTTTGAAGGCTGCCTTGCTGTTTTTTCCTTTGATGAATTTGAAAAGTTAGGCGCATCAATTCAGGCACTTCCCGGAGATATGCGCGAAGCCAGAAAGCTTCAGCGAATTATTATTACAGGTGCTCAGAAGTGCGAGGTTGATAAACAAGGTCGTTTTGTGGTTCCCCCTCCGTTGAGAACATTTGCTTCTCTTGAAAAAGAACTCATAATTGTGGGCAACGGCACTCATGCTGAAATCTGGGATGCTAACAAGTGGAACGAATACCTCTACGGAGACGATTCCATGAGCCTTGAAGATGCGGCAGAGGCATTAGGTGAAAAAGGTCTCCATTTCTAGCTTTTTCCAAAAAAGAGGGCATAGGGGAAAATCTTGCCCGATATGCTTTCAAGTCGGAACTCGAAATGAATTTTTAAAGAACATATACTTTATATAATGTGGGAAAGGAGAATTGAATAATGGAATTCTCCCACGTTAGTGTACTTCTGAATGAAACCGTTGATGCCGTTAATGTAAAGAGGGGCGGATTGTACGCAGACTTTACCATGGGCGGAGGCGGACACAGCTCTCTTATAATAGAGCGCGGCGGCACTTTGTACGGCTTTGACCAGGATATTGATGCAATAAACGTTTGTAAAAAACGTTTTGAGGATGCGGGGGACAGGTTTGTTCCTATCCATTCCAGCTTTAAAAATGTAAAAAGCGAGCTTGACAATTTAGGCGTTGTAGCCCTTGACGGCATAATTGCCGATTTGGGAGTTTCTTCTTACCAGCTGGACGAGGCAGAGAGAGGCTTTTCCTACATGCATGATGCCCCCTTGGACATGCGTATGGACAGGCGGAATGAGCTTGACGCAAGGGTTGTTGTAAACTCGTACCCTGAGGACAAGCTCTGCGAGATAATTACAAAATACGGCGAAGAAAAATGGGCCGTAAGAATAGCAAAGTTTATTTGCGAATACAGAAAAACAAAAACCATAGAAACAACATACGAATTGGTGGACATTATCAAGGCGGCTGTGCCGGCAGGAGCAAGAAAAGACGGTCCCCACCCTGCAAAAAGATGCTTTCAGGCTATACGCATAGAGGTTAACGGAGAGCTTAAAATTTTGGAAAATGCAATTCGTGACGGTGTGGACAAGCTTAAGTGCGGCGGAAGAATGGCAATTATAACGTTCCATTCCTTGGAAGACAGAATAGTTAAGGATACTTTTAACTCTCTGGCAAATGCGTGCACCTGTCCTAAGGAATTCCCGGTATGCGTGTGCGGAAAGAAAAACAGTGTAAAGGTTATAACCCGAAAGCCCATATTGCCCACAGACGGAGAGGTTGAAATAAACCCCCGTGCCAGAAGTGCAAAGTTAAGAGTTTGCGAAAAGATTATGTGAAAACAGAATAAATGAGTAATTAATGAAGAAATTGCGCAAAGCGGAATTTCAACCGTAGCTATTCATTATTCATTATATATTATTGAAAGGTCGGTGTCCGAAGGGATGTACAATTACGGTTCCGAAGCAAGAGAAATCGAATATTCACATTCATTTGAGGCTGAAGCTGTTAAGGTTTCAAAACAGCAGAAGAGAGATGCTGTGTTTAATGCACGTGTAGAAGTGCTTAAGAGAAAGGCTCTCAAAACATTGGTTATTGTGGCAGCAATTTTGGCTGTTATTATGACTCGTGAGGCATATATAGATCAGCTTTGCGGACAGATTACAAATGTTGAAGACGAAATTTATGACCTTAATGCTATGATTACCGAAAAGGAAATGCGTCTTTCCTATCAGCTGGACATGAACAACATTGATGAAATTGCAGTATCGAGGCTGGGCATGAAGAAGCCCGATGCTTCTCAGTATATATATATCAACGTTGAAAAGAACAACGGAGGAGAAATACTTGTAAATAACACAGCCGGCAGCAATGGTTTTTCAACATTTATAAACAAGGCGAAGATTCTGTTGGAATATTTGTATTAGGCCAAAATATATTTACATAAGAAGTATAAAATGAGTGCCTACAAAAGCAGTAAGCACTCATTTTTTTACCGAGGAAGAGACTGAGCAGGATTATTGCGGCAGCTTGCCCAAAGGCAGGAAAAATGCGCGATTTTCTTTCAGTCTTTTGGTCGTTTTAAATAATGGAAGAAAGGGTTATTATTATGGCAAAGGTAACTGTTGGCGAAAAAAAGAGAATGTTTGGATTGTTTTGTATTTTCCTTTGTTGTATGACAATTGTAATAGGTGCACTGGCATACTACCAGCTTGTAAAAGGCTCTGAATATAAGGAAAAGGCCATAGAACAGCAAACCCGTGACCAGCTTGTTGAAGCAAAGCGCGGAGAAATATATGACAGAAACATGAAGGTTCTGGCGCAGAGCGCATCCTGCGAGGATGTAATGGTTAACCCCAGGCAAATCCAGGAAGCGGCAAGAAAGCAGAATATCAGACGGGAAGAGGCTCAGGCAAACGGCAAGCCCTTTGACGAAGAGGACGTTACCGAAAAGGTTGTTAAGGGTCTGGTTGAGGTTTTAGGTGTTGACGAGGAATTTGTAAGAGGAGAAATTTCTCTTGATTATGCCAGCAGAAGAATTAAAAAGAAGGTTGAACCCTCTGTTACTCAGAAGCTCCGCGAGATGAAGCTTACAGGCGTGTTCTTTACGGAAACAACAAAGCGCTACTACCCTTACTCAAGCTTTGCATCTCACGTAATTGGATTTACGGGTGACGACGGCAACGGTCTTGAAGGGCTGGAAAAAATGCTTGACTCAACTCTTTCGGGTACGGCAGGCAGAATTCAGGTAATACAGGACGTTAACAACAATCTTACTCCTTATGAGTACGAAAATTATATTGCGCCCGAGGACGGCAACGGAGTGGTGCTCACAATAGACGAGGTAATTCAGCATTATGTGGAAAAATACCTTGAAGAGGCATACAACCTCTACGACATCCGTAACGGTGCGGCGGCAATAGTTATGGACCCCAACACGGGAGAAATTCTTGCCATGGCTGTGGCACCCAACTTTGACCTTAACTCTCCCAGAAGTGTTGACGTCCAGGATAAGCTTGAGCTTATGGGACTTAAGGACGACGGAACTGAATACACAGACGGCGAATACCTCAACAAGCTGTGGAGAAACAAGGCTGTTGTTGACTCTTACGAGCCGGGTTCAACATTCAAAAGCATTGTTGCATCGGCAGCAATTGAAACAGGGGTGGTAAACCCTGCAACAGATTCTTTCTATTGCACAGGCTCAAGAAAGGTTGCCGTTCACACCATACATTGCCACAAGAGGACGGGTCACGGTCAGGAAACCTTCACCCAGGCATTGGAAAATTCCTGCAACCCTGCGTTTATGGAAATGGGCTCAAGGCTGGGCTACAAAACCTTCCGGGAATATTATGAGGCATTCGGTTTTACAAGCACAACAAATTTCGTATTGCCCGGTGAATCAAAGGGTATTTTCTTTAGCGAGGCTAGCTTTAACGAGGCAGAGCTTGCCACAAGCAGCTTCGGTCAGGGCTTCCAGATAACTCCCCTCCAGATGATTACTGCCTTTTCCGCAGTTGTAAACGGCGGTAAGCTTTATGCACCTCAGCTTATAAAGGCATACACCGACTCTGAGGGCAACATTGTAAAAAATGTTGAGCCCACAGTTGTAAGAAACGTTATTTCCGAGTCCACCAGCCGCGTTATGCGGGCTGCGCTGGAAAGTGTTGTGTCCAACGGCACAGGCAGCGGCGCTTACGTTGAGGGTTACAGAATTGGCGGAAAAACAGGTACAAGTGAAAAGCAGCCCCGTAATTCCGGCAAAAAGATTGCATCCTTTGTGGGCTTTGCTCCTGCGGATAACCCCCAGCTTGTATGCTTGCTCATTCTGGATGAACCCGGCGGTCTTCTTACAGGCGGCGGTGCAATTGCAGCACCTGCGGTAGGTAAAATATTGGCGGATTCTTTGGAATACTTAGGCTATGAGCCTACATATACAGACAACAGTGCCGAAGAGGCTGAAGTACCTAATGCAATCGGCATGACAACCTGGGATGCGAAGAAGCTTTGCGAAGGCAGTGGCTTTGAGGTAACAATTCAGGGCAGCGGAGATGTTGTTACAAACCAGTTCCCCAAGGGAACAAGCAAAATTGCCAAGGGCGGACTTGTAATTCTTTACACGGAAGCTCAGGAAGAGGTTAAGGTTGAAATGCCGAACTTTATGGGCATGACTCCAAGTCAGGCGCAGAATGTGGCAAAGGAATTGAACCTTAACATAGAAATTGCCGGCGGCGGATTGTCGGGCGAGGTTACCGAGGAAATGCTTGCCATAGGGCAGAGCACTGCGGCGGGAACACTTGTAATGCCGGGAAGTGTTGTAACTGTGGACTTTGCTTTGGAAACAGACGAGTATTACTTTACTGAAAACAGCGGAGAATAAAATAGAAAAGGGGGATTTAAAACATGCGTCTTGGAGAATTGTTTGAAAAAACAGATGTAAAAATAGAAAAAGAGCTTTGTGACGTTAACATAACCGACGTGGTGTATGACTCAAGAAAGGTTACAAAGGGTTCTCTTTTTGTGGCAATAAAGGGCTTTAAAAGTGACGGACACATGTTTATTGAAAAGGCAAGGGAGCTTGGAGCGGCAATTATTGTGGGCGAAGAGGAACGAGAGGACGGGGATTATATCCGTGTGCCCTCATCCAGAAAATTTCTTGCAACCGCATCGGCTAACCTTTTCGGAAATCCTGCCAAAAAAATGAAAATTGTGGGTATTACCGGCACTAACGGCAAAACCACAACCAGCTATCTCATAAAGCAGATTTTAGAGCTTAAAGGCATAAAGTGCGGACTTATAGGCACAAACCAGATTTTAGTAGGCGATGAAGCTATTGATTCGGAAAGAACAACCCCCGAGTCCAGAGAGCTTCATGAGCTTTTTGCAAAAATGTATGAAAGCGGCGCAGAGTACGTGGTTATGGAGGTTTCGAGCCACTCGCTGGAGCTGGACCGCGTACACGGAATTGAGTTTGAAGCAGGGATTTTTTCCAATCTCACTCAGGACCATCTGGATTTCCATAAAACTATGGATAACTACGCAGAGGCTAAGGCTAAGCTTTTCTCCATGAGTAAAAATGCGGCAATTAATGTTGATGACGAATTTGCACCTGTTATGCTTAAAAATGCAAAGAACACTATTGCATATTCAATAGAAAACAGCTCCGACTTAAAGGCGGAAAATATAAGGCTTAGGGAACGCGGCATTACATTTGACGTTAGCTACAAGGGGGAGGAAAGGCAGCTGAGGCTTGGCATTCCGGGAAGATTTTCCGTTTACAATGCCATGGCTGCGGCATCCGGTGCTCTCTGTCTGGGGCTTAGCCTTGAAGATATTGAAAAAGGGCTTGTTATAGCACGTGGTGTAAAGGGCAGGCTTGAGGTTGTGCCCACACTGACACCTTATACCGTTATTATTGACTATGCCCATACCCCCGACGGCTTGGAAAACGTGATAAAAGCTGTGCGCGGATTTGCAAAGGGCAGGGTGGTAACCCTCTTTGGCTGCGGCGGCGACAGAGATAATAAAAAAAGACCCATCATGGGTGCCATTGCAGGGGACTTGTCAGACTTTGTGATTGTTACCAGCGATAACCCACGCACAGAAGAACCCCGGGAAATTATTAAGCAGATTGTTGCCGGGATGAAAAAGGATAATTTTGTGTGCATAGAAAGCAGAAAAGAAGCAATTTGTTATGCCCTTGACAATGCAAAAGAGGGCGATGTGGTAATTCTGGCAGGTAAGGGACATGAAACCTATCAGATTTTTAAGGATAAGACAATACATTTTGATGAGCGGGAAGTTGTTAAGGAACACCTGAAAACAAGGAACAACAAATGATAATGAAATGAGGTAGCAAAATGAGTTGGATAATCAGCATGATTTTAGCTTTTGCAATAACTGCGGTTGTTACACCGCTTTTGATTCCCTTTTTAAAGAAGCTTAAGTTCGGACAGACAATACTCGAAGACGGCCCCACATGGCATGCCAAAAAGCAGGGGACTCCCACCATGGGCGGCTTGGCATTTATCCTTGCCATTGCCGCGGCAACACTTCTTGTGTCAAGAAGCGGCGAAGCTGTTTACATTGTGGCATCGGGTGTGCTTTTCGGTATTGTGGGATTTATTGACGACTATATAAAGGTAGTAAAAAAGAGAAACAAAGGCTTTTCCCCGGGGGCAAAATTTGCCTGCCAGAGTGTTATGGCAATAGGCTTGGCAGTTGTTGCATATTTAAGCGGCGCTTGTGAAGTCAGAATACCTTTTGTTTCCGGCACCTTTAACTTTGGAATATGGATTGTTCCTTTTGCGGCATTTGTATTTTTGGCAACGGTTAACAGTGTAAACCTTACAGACGGTGTAGACGGTCTGGCATCAAGTGTCAGTGCGGTGTGTGCGCTGTTCTTTATGATAGCTGCCATAAAGCTTGACTTTAGCGGGGTAGGTGTTGCAATGGGCGCAGTGGCAGGTGGTCTTATAGGATTTTTGATTTACAATTTCTTCCCGGCAAAGGTTTTCATGGGTGATACAGGCTCACTGTTTTTGGGCGGCATCCTCTCGGGTGCGGCAGTTGTGCTTGGGATGGAGTTTTCCCTTATTATTGCAGGATTCATATTCCTGGCAGAAACAATGAGCGATATTATACAGGTTGCTTATTACAAAAAAACAAAGAAAAGAATTTTTAAAATGGCACCGCTGCACCATCATTTTGAAATGTGCGGCTGGAAGGAAACAAAGATTGTGGGAGTTTTCTCCTTTGTGACACTTATTTTGAGTGCGCTTTGTTACCTGGGACTGAAATAAAGTAGGAAGGAAAATATCTGATGGCAAAAAAAACCGATAAAAGCAATGTTGTAAAAATGAAGAAAAAACGGGAACCCTTAAACGTATTGAATGTGGACTTTATTTTGCTTTTTACCGTGCTTGTGCTCCTTGTTATAGGGCTCACAATGCTTTACTCCACAACAAGCGCTGCAAATATGGGCTCGGGAAATGTGTATTCTTCCATTATAAAGCAGGGCGCGATTGCCTTGGTGGGACTTTGCATAATGTTTTTTATTTCCACCTTTGTAGATTACAGAATATTAAAAAAATACAGCGGAATTATGTATATTGCAATCGCCATACTGATGATACTTGTTGCATTTATCGGGCTTGATTCCCACGGCGCAAGAAGACAGATTGCAATCCCGGGCTTCGGCAGCCTTCAGCCCTCTGAATTTTCCAAGTATATTATGATTATTGCCCTTGCGGCAAGGTTTTCTTCTTTAAAGAAAAACGCAATAAAAACATGGAAGGAGCTTATAATGTCTCTTGTAATTATAGGCTCGCCGGTGGTGATTTGTCTTCTTTTCCAGAGACATGCATCAGCAGCATTGGTTCATATGTTTGTTGGCGGTGTAATGCTTATTGCCGCAGGCACAGACTGGAAAAAGCTGTTGCCTGTTGGTCTTATTGGCGGCGGTGGAGTGCTGGCGGTAATTCTGGCTACGGGCTTCCGTGTGGACAGAATAACAGGCTTCTTGGACAAAGGCGCTGACGTACAGGGCAACAATTGGCAGGCAACACAGGCAATATATGCCGTGGGCAGCGGCGGACTTTTTGGTTTGGGACTTGGCAACAGCAGGCAAAAGTATTCCTACCTGCCCGAGGCGGAAAACGACTACATATTTGCCATTGTGTGCGAAGAGCTTGGTTTTATCGGTGCGCTGATAGTTGTGCTGCTCTTCTGCATTGTAATATGGAGAGGAATAACCATTGCCATAAACTGCAAGGATTCTTTCGGAACGTACACAGCCTTTGGCATAACGGTGTTAATCGGCTTTCAGGTGCTTATTAACATGTGTGTTGTTTTAAGACTTATGCCTTCAACGGGCATGCAGCTTCCCTTGTTCAGTTTGGGCGGTTCAAGTATGCTTGTGACGTTGACGGGCTTTGGCATACTGCTTGCCATATCCAGAGCAAATTTAAAGAAATAGGAGTTGACATAAATGCGTGTTTTACTTACAGGCGGAGGAACAGCCGGACATATTAATCCTGCTGTTGCAATTGCAAAATATATAAAAGAAAAAGAGCCGGAAAGTGAGTTTCTCTTTGTGGGAACCGAAAAGGGGCTGGAAAAAACACTTGTGCCCAAGGAAGGCTTTGACATTGAATTTGTTAAGGTTTCGGGGCTTAGGAGAAAGCTTACACTTGAGAATGTTAAGGTTCTGACCCAGTTTGTGACAAGTAAAATCGAAGCGGGCAAAATTCTTGACGACTTCAAGCCCGATATTGTAATAGGCACAGGGGGATATGCCTGCACACCTGCAATTTATGCCGCTCATAAGAGAAAAATCCCCACAATTATACACGAGCAGAACGTTTATCCGGGACTTGCCATAAAAATGCTGGCAAAAAAAGCCGATGTTACTGCCATAAGCTTTGCAGAAACAGAGGAGCTTATTGAGGCAAAGGTGTGTGCTCTTACGGGCAATCCTTTAAGACCTAACCTTTTTGACAGTGTGGATGCAGACAAGGTAAGAAACGAATACGGCTTTGACACAAAGCCCCTGGTGCTGTTCTTTGGCGGAAGCCTTGGAGCAGAAAGAATGAACGATGCATTGGTTGACATGCTCTGCTCGGGCTTTGAGGGCTTTAACCTTGTTGCTGCAACAGGGGAAAAGCACTACGAAAAAATATGTGCCCGCCTTCAGGAAAAGAATGTGGACTACAACAGCATGAAGAACCTTGCGCTTTTGCCCTACATTTATAACATGAACGAGGTGCTTGGATGTGCAAACATGGCAATATGCCGTGCGGGTGCTATCACAATAAGCGAGCTTAACGCGCTGGGGAAGGCATCGGTTCTTATACCAAGCCCTTATGTTGCTCACAACCATCAGGAGCACAATGCGCGACACCTTGAAAAGAACGGTGCGGCAAAGGTTTTGCTTGAAAGTGAACTTAACGGCGAAAGCCTTAAAAAGGCAATTGAGGACGTTTTGAACGACCGGGAAAGCCTTATTGAAATGTGCGACAATTCCAGAAAAATGGGGCAGAGAGATGCCTGTGCGAAAATTTACGGCATTGTAAAGGAGCTTACAGGCAGAAAATAAATGTCATCTTTATTTCCTGCGGCATAGTATGTAGCAGGAGGTGCGGTATTTTTGAAATATATCGTAAAAGGTGACAGGGAGCTTTGCGGCAACGTGAGAGTTCAGGGGGCAAAAAACAGTGTGCTGCCTATCCTGGCGGCAAGCATTTTGTCGTCGGATAAATGCGAAATACACAATTGTCCCGACCTTGTTGATGTACACATTACAATGAAAATTCTGGAGGAGCTGGGCTGTGAGGCGGAATACAGTTTAAACACCCTCACGGTTGACTCTTCGTCGGCATTTAAATGCGAAATACCTCAGGAGCTGATGCGAAAGCTGAGAAGCAGCATAATATTTTTAGGCGCTGTGACCATGCGTGTGGGAAAGGCAAGGGTGAGTCTTCCCGGAGGCTGTTCTCTTGGTGCAAGACCTATTGATTTACATCTTAAAGCACTGAAGGCTCTGGGCATAAAAATCCGCGAGGAAGCAGGCTATATTGAAACAGATGCCTCGGAGGCGAAATGCGGAAATGTGCATCTGGCATTTCCCAGTGTGGGTGCAACGGAAAACACCATACTGGCAGCTGTAAAAATAAAGGGCGAAACCGTAATAACAAATGCGGCACGGGAGCCTGAAATTGTTGACCTTGTAAACTTTTTGAATGCCATGGGCGCAAAAATAACAGGTGAAGGCACGGGAACGATACATATTGAAGGGGTGGCATCCTTAAAGGGTATAAGTTACAGAATCATACCCGACAGAATCGCCGCCGCAACGTATATGTGTCTTGCAATGGCAACAGGCGGAGAAATTGAACTGGAAAACGTTAAAAAAGAGCACCTGACCGCAATTACCAACGAGCTGAGAGAAGAGGGCGCAAGGGTGGAGTTTTTCGGTGAGAGAGGGTATATCCGTGCACCGGGGAAAATTAAAAGCACGGGCATGATAAAAACAATGCCTTACCCGGGGTTTCCCACGGATGCACAGTCGCTGTTTATACCTCATCTGATAAAAGGTGATGGTGCAAGTGTGATTGTGGAAAACATATTTGAAAACAGATTTAAAATTATAGGCGATTTAAACCTTATGGGAGCAGACATTGTTACCGAAGGCAGAAGCGCCATTATAAGAGGCCCAAAGCATCTTACGGGCGCTCATGTTTATGCACCCGACCTTCGTGGCGGTGCGGCACTTATTATAGCGGCTCTCTCCGCAACGGGTGAAAGCATTGTGGAGGACGAGGGTCACGTGGTGCGCGGGTACGAAAACCTTGTGGAAAACATTACAGCTTTAGGCGGCGACATAAGGCGGGAAACTTTGTGATAACTATTGAAAGGACAAAAGCTAAATGGCAAAGAAGAAAAGAAAAGCTAGAATTAACCCGACTTTTTTAATAACTATGCTGATACTTGTTGTGAGCGGAATTGTTTTGTTTTTAACTCCGCTTTTTCACATTGACAACATAGAGATATCGGGAAACAGCCGCATAGCGAGAGCGGAAGTGCTGATTGAATCGGGAATAAGAAAGGGCAAAAACATTTTTGCCGTAAACAAGGGAAAAGCAAAAGAGAAAATTATGGGATTGGGTTACATTGAAAATGTGAAAATCAAACGAAAGCTACCCGATACCGTTGTTATAGAAGTGAAAGAAGGAACGGTTGCGGCATATCTGGACTTTGGTGATGTGTACGCAGGCATCAATAAAG
This sequence comes from uncultured Oscillospiraceae bacterium, assembly GCA_964604615.1. Lineage (GTDB taxonomy): Bacteria > Bacillota > Clostridia > UMGS1883 > UMGS1883 > RGIG1927. The sequence goes on along the minus strand of CAZRZU010000007.1, from coordinate 1,073 downwards.
AAGGACTGACACTTTGCACCGTTGGCAAGGCGTCAGTCAAGCCTGATGCGCCGCTTGTTTATTCCATAGGTGTAGAAGAGGCTGAGGTTGGAAAAAGGGTTGTCATAAAAGAAGGCAGAGATGATGAGTACGAGGTGCTTACAAAGCTTATGAACACCTTTGATGTGTACAACCTTACTCAAAGCATCACCCATATTGACATTAAGTCCAAGGATAATATTGCATTCAGGTATATGGGTAATCTTAAGGTTGAGTTTGGTTCAATGGCGGATTACCAGGTTAAGTTCAATTATCTCGTGGCAATGCTGTCGGAGTTTGGCGACGCGCCAACAGGGGTAATAAACATGGAATCGGAAAATTATGTTTACCGTAACACCATAGAATAAAAAATGCGAATAAATATAATAAAAATAAAAATATTGCTTGAATATGAAAAAATAGTGTGCTATAATCAATACGTATATCAAAGTATAATGTAGATTTTTATATAAGGGGGATTCCTCATGAGAATGGAGTATGCAGATACAATGGATCTTGCACAGAAATTAAAAGTAGTTGGTGTTGGCGGCGGCGGTAACAATGCTGTTAACAGAATGATTGAAGCCGGCATCAAGGGTGTTGAATTTATTTGTGTTAACACAGATAAGCAGGCGCTCCTCAGAAGTGAAGCCGAAGAAAAGATTCAGATCGGGGACAAGCTTACAGGCGGTAAGGGTGCCGGCGGTAAAGCTGAAATCGGTAAGAAGGCTGCTGAAGAAACAAGAAACGAAGTGGAGCAGGCTATTAAGGATGCTGACATGGTATTTGTTGCAGCCGGTATGGGTGGCGGTACAGGTACAGGCGCAGCTCCCATTGTGGCAGGTATTGCAAAGGAGCTTGGCATTCTTACAGTAGGTATTGTTACAAAGCCCTTCGCATTTGAAGGCAAAAAGAGAATGGCTCAGGCTATGGCAGGTATCGAAGAGCTTCGTAAGAATGTTGATACACTTATCGTAATTCCTAACGACCGTCTTCTCGATATTTCCAACAGCAAGACAAGCCTTATGGACGCATTCAAGACAGCTGACGAAGTT
>CAZRZU010000006.1:0-33699 GCA_964604615.1 uncultured Oscillospiraceae bacterium | reverse complement strand
GAGCCATGCATAAGTACATGCCAACTTCGCTGCATTCGCCCTGGAAGTTAGCCATAAGCTGCTCAAAAATATACTTTTTGTCTTCTTCGGGAATGTCGGGATTGTTCTTTACAGTTTTTGCGTAAACACCATATTCGTGTTCTGCTGCAAGGGCTGCGCCTTCTTCCATAACTGAGAACTTGCTGCCGGGAACACCGCAAAGAGGACATTTTTCAGGGGGTTCGTTACCTTCGTGAACATAACCGCAAACGGGACATACATACTTTTTCATAGTTTTAATCTCCTTTATATTTCAATTTTTAATTTCCTAAATGATAATGATTATCAATTTCAAATTTATTATACATTACCAAACAGGTTTTGTCAAGAGCAAAAATAAAAATATTGCGATGATTTATTAAAACATTTTAAACAGTTATTTTCCCTGCCTGTTAAGATATTCTTTAGTTTTTAAAATGCCTATAATACTTTTACCGTCCTTGATTTCTCCGCTCATTGCCATATCTACAAGAACATCCAAAGGGACCTTTTCTATTTCAAGAACCTCGTCCGGGTCGGGGTTAATCTCTCCGGGGTACAAATCCGTTGCAAGGAAAACATGCAGAATCTCGGTACAAAATCCCGGAGTTGCGTAACTTGGACCCAAATACACCCAGTTTTTTGCCTTCAACCCAACTTCCTCTTCAAGCTCGCGGACAGCGCTTTCCTTAGGATCTTCGCCTTTTTCAAGCTTGCCGGCAGGAATTTCGTAAATAACAGAGTCAAAGGGTCTTCTGTATTGCCATTCCATATACACTTTGTTGTCACTGTCCAACGCAACAATACCCACACCACCCGGATGCTCAACTATTTCACGAAGAGCTGTATTCCCCTGTGGAGTGGAAACAGTGTCTACACGCATGTTCACAATGCGCCCTTTAAATTTGTATTCATGAGATATACCTATCTCCTTCATTGCATCTTTTTCCATGTTCAGCCTCTCTTAACCACAACGTCAACCTTATCCCATCTTAAAAGATAAAATGCGTCGCTTTCTTTAACAATCCTAAATTCTGTTATATACGGTCTTACAAGCTTTGTGCTGCCGTCTGTTGTGGCATTGTGACCACGGTTCCAGTCCGATGTTGAAAGAGGATTTTCACTCACCTTACCGCAGAATGTAACAGTAGTTCCTTCAACCTTCAGCTCCACATCGCTGTCGGAATATATTACACCCTCCTGTACATCGTCACATGTAAGCTTTATGCCATCGGGGAATCTTTCCTCACCGCATTCTCCGTCAATAACAACTTGCGTCGGGAAGCCCTGAGGATAACTGGAATTTACAATCCAGTAATAATAGTCCCCATTCATCCACACCAAGGGGCCCTGTTTGATTTTGTAAGGACGTATGTTATTAAGCTCGCTGTATTTTGTTATAAACTCTCTCGTTACCTTTTCTTCTGTTACAGTATACTTCACAATTTCAAAGGCGGTACCCATAGGAACAGAAACATATACAACACCTTCATAATCGCGGTCAAGGCTCATGCCTCCGCCGTAACAGAACTCAGTATTGGAACGATGGAATTTATGTGCATTACCGATAAATACCTTCTTCCATCCGCCATCTTTATAATATGTATAGTAATAATGCTGTGTGATTTTATCTTCACTGATATTTACAATCGCGGCACTTACACCTCTTTCTCCAATCATCACGTCCCAAACCCAGCCGCGTTTTGAAGAATAGTAAGGGTCTACCACAAACCCGGGGTCTGTTTCATAGCCGGTAACTGTGAAAGGTTCTTCGTTAACCTTTGCCTTTAACACATTGCCCTCAACGTCATAAAGTGTGAAATCCGTCACATCCAGACAGGAATAGTACACGCACACAGGGCACACATTGTCAGGATGAGTGGAGGAATAAACCATGTGGATTTTGCCTTTACCGTCCGACACATATTTTGCATAAGGTCTGCAGCCTGCACCCTGAACTGTTGAATGTATAATCTGGAAGGGTTCAACATCAAATTTGATGTTGTCGTTTTCATCGGGCATGGTAAGGCGGGCGCAAGTGGGGTGCCACTTAACACCGCGATAGCAAAGATAAATATGCTCTTTGTCATTTTCCATTATGAATAAAGAGGGATATGTTGTATTATGGTCGGTCTTAAGAACCTTTTCCTCTCCAAGGTCTGTAATGTCGCAAGGATTTTTGGAAATACGGTAATAAAAGCATGCCTCATCGGTATGACGTGAATATATAATCATAATTCTTTCATCCGGAAGAACCAAAAATGTGGGGTTGTCATGGTCGTCAGGCTGGAAGTTAGAGCGCACCAGCACCTCGGTCTTTTTACCCTCATGGAGCATAATAGCTTTAATGTTACCGTGCACGTCAATGCAACCGATAAATGTTCTGCCCTTGTAGGTTATTGCTCTCGGGTCGGCAAACCAACACCACGCACCTTCTTTTTCAAGAATATTCATATTCATCCCATCCTTTCAATATTATCCACGTTCATATTCTAACATATTTTTTTATAATTGTAAATCACCCTTATTCTTTTACATAAAAAAAGGCAAAAAAAAGACAGACAATAAACGATCTTGTCTGTCACTAAAAGGAGGGAAAATGAAAAAAGTTTCGTACCTTTTCGGTACAACTAGAGTATAGCAAATAAAATCGTTTTTTGCAATACACGAATAGTTAGAAATATTTAAAATATTTTTTCATTTTTTATGCAGTTTTCACAAAAAGAGATATTACTTCACAAAATCGAATGTCTTTTGGCCTTTTTTCCGTAAAATACGAGGTTCTGCCGTTAAAACATTTCACATTTATGATATTATTTTAAATTGCGCATAGAATTTAAAACCGCAACAACCATTACACCAACATCGGCAAATACTGCCTGCCACATGTTAGAAAAACCTAAAATTGTAAGTAAGAGCACTAATACTTTTACACCGATTGAAAAAACAATGTTCTGTTTTACAATCCTAACAGTTTTGCGTGCAATTTTTATGCTTTCGGGAACCAACAAAAGGTCATCATTCATAAAAACAATATCGCTGGATTCAATGGCAGCATCACTTCCCAATTCACCCATTGCAATTCCCGCATCGGCACGTTTAAGAACGGGTGCGTCGTTAATGCCGTCACCAAGGTAAATTGTTGTTCCTGCGTTGTTTTCTTTCATAAGTTCTTCAAGCTTAGTAACCTTTTCGTGAGGAAGAAGGGTGCAATACATTTCATCAAGTCCGGATGCATTAAATACATTTTCCGCACCCGCCTTGTTATCCCCTGTAAGCATAACAGTTTTTTCAACACCCATCTGCTTTAACATTCTGATTACCTCGGGAGTTGTATCCTTTATTTTATCGGAAACAATTATTTTACCCAAATACACCCCGTCGCAAGCTACCAGAATACCTTTTTCGCCATCGGGTACGTCAATTTTATTTTCGCAAAGCAGATTACAGCTTCCCACAACAACATTCTTACCTTTTACTTCGCCTATTATTCCTTTTCCCGGTATTTCGGAAATATTTTCTGCAGCATAAACATTGCCGGCACTGTTTGCTATGGCTTTTGCAACAGGATGATTTGAATACCTCTCCAGGCTTGCAGCAAGATTAATCAGCTCTTCCTTGTCTTCTGCCACTACGTTTTCAACAAAAAGCTTACCTGTTGTAAGGGTGCCTGTTTTGTCGGTTACAACCATCGAAGCCTTTGCCAGAACCTCAATATAGTTACTTCCTTTCACAAGGATGCCTTTTCTGCTGGCAGCTCCTATGCCGCCAAAGAAAGAAAGCGGCACACTGATAACCAATGCACAGGGGCAAGATACAACCAAAAACGACAATGCCCGCATAATCCATATAGTGAAATCTCCTAAAAATATGGGAGGTACAAAAGCCACAATCAGTGCCAATATTACTACAACAGGGGTATATACACGAGCAAAGCGAGTTATAAAGTTTTCGTACCTGCCCTTATTCATGGCGCTATCCTCAACAAGCTCAAGGATTTTTGCAACGGTGGAGTCATTGTATTCCTTTTCCGCCCGAATTTCAATAGGTGCACTCATGTTCACGCATCCGCTTATAACTCCGTCTCCCACCTTGGCAAACCTGGGCACACTCTCACCGGTCATATTAGACGTATCAATATCACTTTCACCCTTTATAACAGTTCCGTCAACAGGTATACGTTCTCCTGTTTTAACAAGGATAACATCACCTATACAAACCTCTTCGGGAAAGACTTCGCAAAATTCACCGTCACGGAGAACGTTTGCCGTTTCAGGAGCAATGTCCATTAAGTCAGATATTGACTTGCGGCTTTTGCCCACAGCAATAGACTGGAACAGTTCTCCTATCTGATAAAACAGCATTACAAAAACCGCTTCCGGATATTCGCCGATTGCAAAAGCACCCACGGTTGCAATCGCCATCAGAAAGTTTTCGTCAAACACTCTGCCATTAATGATATTACGTACAGCGCCCCATAAAACATCATATCCAACAATAAGATACGGAACAAAAAAGAGAAGTGTTCTCACAATACCTTCAACGGGCAGAAGCATAATTCCTATAAAAAGTACTGTGGCAATAATTATGCGATACAGATTTTCTTTTTGTCGTTTGCTCATACTATCACCTCACAATTTTGCATCTGGGATCTACTTTTTTTATAACTTTTTGAGCTTCTTCCAAAATTTTGTCCAGCTTGCTCTCGTCACATTCTATGAGAAGCTTCTGTGTAACGTAGCTGACTACAGCATTTTCAACACCGTCAATTTTCTTTATGCCTGCCTCCATGTTACCGGCACATACCGCACAGTCCACTTCGTCCAACTTATATACCTTTTTCATAAATAATATCTCCTTTCCTACTCTCGTTCGGCAAAGCCGAACATATCGCAAATCCCGAAGGGATTTATATCGCATGCGAAGCACATATCGCATTGCCGCAGGCAATATCTTGCTATTCGCTTATATGTTCCAGACCCATTTCAATTATGCTCTTTACGTGGTCATCGCTGAGGGCATAAAAAACTGCCTTGCCTTCTTTACGATACTTTACCAGTCTTGCCTGTTTAAGTATCCTCAACTGATGGCTTATGGCGCTCATTGTCATGCCTAATTCCTCGGCAATGTCGTTAACGCACATTTCCTTTTCAAACAGCGCATACAATATTCTTATACGGGTAGAATCACCGAAAATTTTGTACAGCTCTGCAAGGTCATATAATAATTCTTCTTCAAGCATTTTTATTGCCCCTCTCATTTTAATATTTGAATAATTGTTCAATTGTTAATTGAAATATAACACCTATTGACCACTTTGTCAATAGGTGCTTTAAAATTTATACGCATAAATCTATTTGTGTTGCTTTAACATATTGGGTCAGTTTTTCGGGGTCAAGAATCATCTGACAGCCTCTCACCCCTGCTGAAACCGCTATACGGTCAAAAAGGATTGCCGTTTCGTCAATATATGTGGGATACTGCTTTTTCATTCCCACAGGACTGCAGCCGCCTCTTATATACCCGGTCAGACCGAGCAAGTCCTTAACTGCAACCATCTCAATTTTTTTGTTGCCTGTAGCTTTTGCCGCCTTTTTCAAATCCAGCTCGCCTGTCACGGGAATACAGAAAACTGCAACACCGTTCTTATCCCCTTTTGTGACAAGGGTTTTAAAAACACTGTCAGGATCCATTCCCACCTTTGAGGCAACGGTTTCCCCGGAAAGGTCATTTTCGTCAACCTCGTATTCTTTTGTTTCAAACTCAATCCCGGCCTGTTCTAAAAGGCGCATCGCATTTGTCTTTACCATACTTTCACCACTTAGTTTGTTATCATTGTACCGATGCCTGTATCTGTGAATATTTCAAGCAAGAGACAGTGAGGCACTCTGCCGTCGATAATATGTACCTTCTGTACGCCTGCCTTTATTGCGTCAACACAGCCTGTCACTTTGGGGATCATACCGCCGGAAATTGTTCCGTCAGCGATATATTCCTTAACCTGCTTTTTATTCATTTCAAAAATAACGTTACCGTCTTTATCCTTAACGCCCTCAATGTCAGTTAAGAAAATAAGCTTTTCGGCTCCTGCTGCCGCAGCAACGGCAGAAGCAACATCATCGGCATTTATATTATAACTGTTACCTTCCTCGTCAATACCTATGGGTGCAATAACAGGAATATATTTATCCTTACAGATAAGATTCAGAACAGTGTCGTCAACATCTTTAATATTGCCTACAAAACCAAGGTCAACCTCTTCTCCGTCAACAATAGTTTTCTTTTTTTCACACTTGATACATGCACCGTCAATACCGCTTACACCAATGGCACTGCCGCCGTGCTTTTCAATTAAAGAAACAATTTCCTTGTTTGTTTTACCAACCAGAACCATCTGTGCAATACGCATTGTTTCTTCGTCAGTATATCTAAGACCGTTAATGAACTTTGTTTCAATATTAAAGCTCTTCAATGCATTTGTGATGTCCGGACCGCCACCGTGTACAACAATGGGGTTTGCACCGATAAGCTTAAGAAGAGTAATATCTTCCATTATTGTTTCCTTAAGCTCGTCGTTTACCATGGCGTTACCGCCGTACTTTATGACAATAGTCTTACCGGACAGCTTCTGCATATAGGGCAAAGCTGTGACAAGTGTATTTGCCTGTTCAATATATCTCTCCATTTTCATACAACCTCTCATTTTGTTATATCAATTTACATGTAGAATCCTGCGCCGGATATTCCTTCACCTTCGTCAAGACCGAACATAATGTTCATGTTCTGAACAGCCTGACCTGCCGCACCCTTGAAAAGGTTGTCAATAGCGCTTATTACAATTACCCTCTTTAATCTCGGGTCAACTGCAATGCCTATGTCAACAAAGTTACTGCCCGATACATGATTGCTTTCGGGTAATTTGCCTGCGTCGTAAACACGCACAAACTTTTCACCCTTGTAAAATTCCTTGTAAAGCTCAACCACCTCTTCAAGAGACTTGTTTTCCTTGAGGTTTGCGTAGCTCGTGGCAAAAATGCCGCGCTTCATGGGAACAAGATGAGGTGTAAAAGAAAGGGCAATTTCCTCTCCTGCAAGAAGAGAAAGCTCCTGTTCTATTTCACTTGTATGACGATGTGTGCCAACCTTGTATGCCATTAAATTTTCCGTACATTCACAGAAATGGTAATTAATATGCAAGCCTCTGCCTGCACCGGTTACACCGCTTTTTGCATCAATAATAATGCTTGAATTATCAATAAAGCCGTTTTTTACAAGAGGTGCCATACCAAGTATTGAGCATGTTGTATAACAGCCGGGGTTACCGATAAGGCTCGCCTTTTTGATTTCCTCACGGTGCAACTCGCACAGCCCGTAAACAGATTCCTCCAACAGCTCGGGGTTTGAGTGCTTTTCACCATACCACTTTTCATAAACCTTAACGTCGTTATAGCGGAAGTCGCCCGAAAGGTCAATTACCTTCAAGCCTTTTTCATACAGCTGAGGGATAACCTCCTTAGATGCGCCGTGAGGAAGAGCCGTAAACACAACGTCACATTCCTTTGCCGCTTTGCTAACGTCCAGATCCTCGCACACAATGTCACATATTCCCCTTAAATGAGGATAAATATCGCTCATTTTCTGACCAACGTAAGAATGGGAAACAAGCATCTTTATTTGAACTTCTTTATGCCCAGAAAGTATTCTTACAAGCTCCTCGCCTGCATATCCTGTTGCACCAAGAACACCTACATTTATCATAACTTATTACTTCCTTCATTATAAGATTTTATAATTATACACCACTCCGCATAAACTTGCAACCCCTATTTTTCAAGTTTTTTCTAATTTATTTTGACAAATCTGCCTGCTTATTATATAATAATTGTATACAAATTTACGGGAGGTTTTTAAATGAAAAAATTTGCGGCAATTTTGCTGGTTGTTGCGCTGTTCATATGGGCTTTCCCCACTTTTGCAAGTGAAAGTATAACCGTTTCTCTCGACGGAGAAATTATTGACTGTAAAGATGCCAACGGCAACAGCATTCCTCCTTTTATAGTTGACGGAACAACATATGTTCCGCTCCGTGCAATTGCAAGTGCGCTTAACCTTGAAATTGAATGGGACAATCACACAAAAACTGTATTCATCAACGGTGTTGCGGATGCTAAGCTTACAGACAACGTTAACATTTACATTAACGGCTCTCTTTTTACTGCCAAGGACGTTAACGGCAAGGTGGTTTATCCTATTTTAAGGGACGGCACAACGTATCTTCCCGTGAGAGCGATCGGTGAAGCTTTTGACAAAAGAGTAATATGGGACAGCGCAACAAAAACAGTTGTTATCACCACCCCTGTTTTGGCAAACTTCTTTCTTCCCGACACAGCTTATGCCATTATAAACAAAGCAAATAACAAAGCTATCAGTGTAACTGACAAAGGTCTGGTTACAGAAGCCTTCGGACATTACGATTATCAGGCTTTTTATTTCATCCCCACTGACACCAGCGGTTATTACTATATTCAGTCTGTTTCAAACGGCAAAAACTTTGATGTTAACGGCAACAGCAAAGCCCCCGGCGGCAAGATTATTACATACAATCCATCTAATGCCGACAACCAGAAGTTCAGGGTTGAAGTAGACGAGGACGGCTTTATAATATCTGCTCTTTCCTCACGTCTTCCCATTGAAGATTCTATAGGAACCATAAAGCAAAACACTCTCCGTGACAGCACTGTTCAGCGATGGGCAATTGTTGATATGGACTTTGTAACAGAAAAAAGTGATACAACCGTTTACCGCACACTTTCTTCCCAAGGCTTATACCTCACAGACGGTGATGCGCTCACAGCTTCATCTACAGAGGATTTATGGGCTTTGGTTCCCACGGAAGAAGGAAGCTACATAATCACAAACAAGGCAACAGGAAAAAGTCTGGACGTTGCAAACAACTCAAAAACAAGCGGCGACCCTGTTATCACCTATAAAACAAGCGGAGATGATAACCAATGCTGGGTTTTTGAGAAGCAGCCGGACGGAACATATCTTATAAGAAGTGTTCATTCTTCTCTTTATCTTACAATTACAAACGATAATAATATCGTGCAGGCGGAACTCGGCAGTGATGCTAAGCAATGCTGGACGGTATCAATTATAAAATAATTTTAAAGGAGTTTTGAAAATGAAAAAACTACTGGCACTCTTACTCTCACTCACACTGTTACTTGCGGCTGTTCCTGCTTTTGCAGCTGACGATGTGGTAACGGTAATGCTTGACGGCGAAGTTATCGAATGTACAGATGTTAACGGCAACAAGGTTGACCCCGTTATCATCGACGGCACAACATACCTTCCCATCAGAGCAATTGCAAATGCACTGGATCTTGACGTTCAGTGGGACGATGCAACAAAGACAGTTTTCATCAACGGTGTATCCGTGCTTGCAAAGAAAACAGATGTTATAAACATCTTTATCAACGGCGGTCGCTTTATTCCCACAGATGTTAACGGCAATGTTGTTAACCCCATCATCATCGACGGCACAACATACGTTCCCGTTCGTGCTATCGGCGAAGCTTTTGACAAGGAAGTTGCATGGGACGGAGAAACAAAAACCGTAACTCTCACAACAAAGGCAGCTCCCGTTATTGAAACAACAGTTATCAGTAAGGATAAAACATATGCTTTTATCAACAAAGCAACAGGCAAGGCACTTACCGCAACAGACCACTACACATTGGAACATACAGACTTTAACGAAAGTGCTGCTCAGGGCTTTAAGTTTGTTCCCTGCTCGGACATTGACGGTTTCTACTTCATCCGTTCAATATCCAACGGTCAGTGCTTTGACGTATCCGGTCATTCCACCACTCCCGGTGGCGAAATTATCACTTGGGATTCCACAGGTGCAGACAACCAGAAGTTTGCTTATAAAGATGTTGAAGGCGGAGTAGTAATTTATTCCTACTCTTCCGGTCTTCCTGTTGAAGCAACTGACACAAATACAATCCAGAGTTCAATGACATATGAACCCATTCAGCTGTGGAGTATTGTTGAATTTGAAGCACCTGTTACTCAGGTTGTACAGACAACAGGCGCTTACCGCACATTCTCAATTTCCGGCAACTACCTTACAGACAACGGTTCTCTTATGGTTAAATCAGGCGACAGCTCCAATTCTCAGAAGTGGAAGCTGGTTGAAGTATCTGACAGCGAATACCTTATTACAAACCTTGCAACGGACATGAGTGTTGACGTATCAGGTCAGTCTCTTAACGCAGGTGACCCCATCATCACATGGTACACAAGCTCTGACCCCAATCAGCGCTGGATTCTTGAAAAGCAGGGAGACAACACATATCTTATAAAGAGTGTTCACTCAGGCTTATACCTTACAATTTCAAACGGCACACTTGTTCAGACATATAGAGATTCTGCTGCACAGCAGGTATGGACAATGGGCTACACAGACTAACACATTAAAACAAAGAGCGAGTAACCTTTGGTTACTCGCTTTTTACATGCTCAAGTATTTCTTTATATGTATCTATCATTATACAGTAATCAGGATTTTTTCTTTCAAGTTCATTTAAAAGCTCTTGTGAGTCCATCCATTTAAGCGCAGACACTTCTTCTTTTTGAAAAACAAAGTTCTCCACAGGAGCATTGTATTCCAATTTATACACCTTATAAATTTCATGGTCGTTGAAAACCTTCCCGTAAAAGGTGTTAATTTTTGTAACAATTTTTGTAAAGCAGTGCTTTGCATCACCAAAACTCACCTTTATGCCAAGTTCCTCGCCAAGCTCCTTTACAACTGTTTCTTCAAAGGTATCCCCGCCTGACACATGACCTGCACACGACGTATCCCAGCAGGAGGGAAAGCTGTCCTTATCATCTGCCCTTTTCTGCACTAATATATCATACCCGTTTTTGCTTTTACGGTAAACATAAATATGTACAGCTCCGTGGAGTATGCCTTTTTCGTGAGCAATGCTGCGTTCAACCTTTTCGCCTGTCAGAGTACCGTCTTCATTATAAACGTCAAAATACTCCATGTCAGTCCATCCTCCTGAGAAGCTCTTCAACATACTGTTTTGCAACTCGACAGCTTCTGCCGCCCTTGCTTATTGCATATGCCTCTGCCTCGCGGATTTCATTCTCACCTATTTCTATTCCGTGGTCTGCGCCGATTTCAGTAAGAACTTTTATGTAGGACAATTTGTCGGGTTTTTCATAAACCACACTCAAACCGAACCTTTGTGTCAGAGCACCGATTTCTTCCATGGTATCTCTTCTGTGCAAGTCTCCGCCTTCACGGTCTGCCATTGTCTCTTTAACAAGATGTCTGCGGTTACTTGTAACGCAGATACAAGTGTTTTTAGCTCTTGCCGCAACACTTCCCTCCAGTACTGCTTTCATGCTTCCAAAAGCATCGTCGGAGGGGTCAAAGGTCAAATCGTCAAGAAACAGAATAAACTTTAACGGACTGCGGCTTACCTTTCCCATAATGTAAGGAATGTCTGCTATCTGGCTCTTTTTTATTTCTATAAGCCTTATCCCACTTGCCGCATAAAGGTTTGTGAGAGCTTTTATGGTAGCACTCTTACCTGTACCGCTGTCCCCATAAAGAAGCATATTGGCTGCAACTTTACCCTTTAAAAGCGCCTTTATGTTATTTTCTATCATTGTGCGCTGTCTCTCATAGCCTTTCAAGCTTTCAACCGTTGTATCGTCTTTAAAAACAGCAGGCATAATTTCTCTGCCCTCTAAAGTAAACATAACATTTTCGGCAAAAACACCGTAACCTGTGATTTTAATATCTTTCAGTCTTTTTTCAAAGGCGGCTTTAAAATCAATATCTGAGGTTTCCCATACAGGCTTTACAATGCCAACTTCAAAATCATCGGCAGTAACCAGCGATGCCTCTTTTAAAATTTCCAGCTCTCGGTTACATCTGTTGCGTAATATATCTCCAACAGACTCATCCTCAGCCATTTTTACACTGCACAGATTTTCCGACAAAAGAACAATGTTTAATAAAACCTCAGAAAAATTTTCCCCACGGGAATAAAGCTTTTGTGCAAATAAACCTAACTTAAAGCCATCTGGTGCATCACACAGCTCAACAAACGTTTTAACAACATCCTCTTCCAGAATACATCTGAACACTGCCAAAGATTTTAAATTTTCACCAATTTTATTTATATTCATACTAATCACCAAAACTTATTCTATCACTTGTACGAAAAAAAGTAAAGAGGCCGTTGCTTTGCAACAGCCTCTTATTAATTTAAATTAACCGGCTATAATATAAACCATTCTGAGTGTACCGCTTGCAGAATATGTGATAACTCTTGAAGCATCTTCACCGTAATCAACATAATCAAGAATTTCGGAAAGGTCAGCTTCTGTTACAACATCGCTGCTTCTGCCGCTACGGTCAAAGTAGAATACCTTTACAGAAGAACCAATAGTTCTGGAAACAACACCGTCGCCGTCATAAATCATTTCAATGCCATCTTCTACAATTGTAGGAGCAACAGTAATTGTTTCTTCATCCACAGTATCGTCGTCGTCAAGAATAATTTCAGTTACAGTACCATACTGGAGACGGAATGTAGCAGAAGGATAGTTCTTTCTGGGTTCTGTGCTTGTGGAGTGAATTTCAAGAATTCTGCTGTCAATAGCATCGTCTACGTCATTGCAAGATTCAAGCTGCTGAGGATCGCTTGCATCAAACCAGATTTCGTAATCAACAAGTTCGCCCTTGCTGTCTACAAGATATCTGATAAGGTCACCCTTACCGATTGCAGCTACGGAAGGACCTTCGTCTTCAGAAACTGTAACACTCTTAAGTGTATAACTGATGGAGTTATTTGTACCGCCCACATAACCCTTAATAACTGTACCGCTTGCAGTTGTAGACTTGGAAGCAACAATCATGAAAGGTGTAGAGCTTGTATAAATTCTGGAATCGTTTTCCTTATAAATAAGAACGAATGCAGCTGTCTTACTGCTTGTAAGACCGTAACCTGCAACATGATATGATCTGCCGTTGGAGAAAGCCTTTGAGTAAGAGGAGAACACAAGGTAATCATTGGATGCACTTCTGTCATCGGGGATGAACATAATCTTTGTGCTGCTGGATACCTTGAAGTCTGTAAAGCTCTTGGAAGAAGACTTATACTGTCTTTCTTCGTAATCTGCGGATGCATCTTCCATCACCATGGAGATACCGTCGTTTGTTTCGCTCAATACTGTGTATATTTCACTTACAAGACCGTCAGAATTTGTGCAGTAAATGATAGGCTGACGATAGTTAACGTTTTCAGCATCGGCATAAGCGGCATTAGCCTTTCTTGCAGATTCTGCAAGGTAATCAAGGATATCGTCATCGAGAGCCTTGTACTTTGTTCCGTCAATAGTAATCTTGGATGCTGCACCAATCTGGATAAACTTACCGCTTGTTGTATAGAACTTGAACTCAAGGTCATACTCGCTGTCATCGGAATCCTGACGAAGTGCATAGAGATATGCATAAGATTCGGAAGAATTGCCTGATGTTGTTTCAGCTGCTGCAACAATCTTTCCGTCTGCTGCAAGGTAAACCTGTGCATATTCGCCAACTTCCATTGAGGGCTTGTCATCGCCATCATATTCAAGGAAGGAATCAGCAATAACGTATTCATTATCGCCAATTACAATCAAAGCTTCATCACTTGCATCACGTTCTGTGATGTCACCGGAAACAGTTTCACGGGTTACAATTACTTCATAGTATCTTCTGCCTTCTGCATCATCGGGAGATGCCTTAATGTTAAGAACGTCCCACTTAGCAATGTCAGAGAACTTAATTTCCTTACCGTTTCTTGTAAGAGAGAAAATCAAAGAAGTGGAGTCTTCGGGGAAAGTCATTGTGGAAGAACCTTCGTACTCAGCATCATACATAAGAGTAATCTTCTGTGTAGTGGAGTTTCTGGAAGCAACAACAAACACTTCATAGGAGTTGATTCTTACAACATCATACTTCTTGTCTCCGTTGTTATCAACAAGAACAACATTACCTGATACAAGTTCTTCGTTGAGCTTTTCAATGTCGTATTCGTAATACTTGTTGTTAAAGATTGTGATATAGTCTTCGTCAATCTTTGCTTCCTTCCAGCTGCCATCTCTCTTTGTCTGGTATTCAAGCACACCGTCTTCATAGTCGCCGACAAAGTCTGCTTCAATTTCCAGAACACTTGTCTTGTTTGTAAATGTAAGGCTTGTGGCAATGGGATAATCGCCGTCTGTATTTTCGTTAATAATTGCCTTAACTTCACATCCCAAGAACTGGTTGGGGTCAGTGGAGAAACCAATTTCATAAACTTCGTCTTCAATCATGATGTGGTCTCTGGGAACAGAACTCTTTGCATATTCAAGTTCTGTAATGAATGTACCTGTTACAATACCCTTCACTTCAGAATAACCACGTTCGGAAGATGTTATGTCACCGTCCAGAATCTTGTCACCGTTGGAAGTTGTTAAATCGTTAGTTGTAACATCAAGTGCATTGCTTACCAGAATAGCAACAGTACCTCTTGTTGTAGCATTTGTCTTACTTGCAATATAAGATGTTGTGCCTGATGTAATACCCAGCTTCATTGCACGTGCAACGTAACCGCTGGACCAGTCGCCTGCGATAGTGGGTGTCTGAGCCTGTTCACCGTAACCGAGAGAACAAACAAGCATCTTGATAGCCTGTTCGTAAGTAACGGGGTCAGCTGCACGGAATGTCATGTCTTCAAATCCGTTGATAACACCGCGCTGTACAGCCATAGCTACATAGGGGCGTGCCCATGCATAGTTAGCATCAGTGTCCAAATCTTCAAAACCTGTAAGTGCATCAGGATTAATGTTATCCTGTGCGCCTAAGAACTTTACCATTACAACGCAAAACTCTGCTCTAGTAATAGTATTGTCAGGACGGTATGTTCCATCGGGATAACCGTTTATAATTCCCATGGAAACAAGCCTGTTAACTGCCTTACCAACATCAGTAGTAAGGTCAATGTCAGTAAGTGAAACACCTTCCTCTGCTGTTACGTTAAACGCACAAACAGAGAAAAGCATCATTACTGCCAATATAAAAGACAATACTCTTTTTGTCTTCATATTTTTTCCTCCTCGTTGTATATTTTTTCCTTGTGGGTACACCACCCCAAGAAATCACATTGCCATTTTAGCACACTAATTTCAACTCGTCAAGTTTTGTTGCAATATCACAACATAAATTTCATCAAATTGTAATATTAGAAAGGCATTTCGATAAAATTTATCGAAATGCCTCAGTTTTTTTGCTGTTAATCTGTAATTTTTTTCTTTTTTTCACGTCTGATAATGTATAAAAGTGTAATTACTCCTAATATTATACTTCCGACTGCCACCAGTTGACTTACTCGTATCACTCCGTCAACAAGCCATAGGCTGTCTTCTCGCAAGCCTTCTATGAGTGATCTGCCCAAGCCATACCATACAAGGTAAAATGCAAAACTGCATCCGTCTTTTTTTATAAATCTGTATATAATAAAATACGAAATAATAAATCCTGTCAGATTCCACAAGGATTCATATAAAAATGTAGGGTGACAGGGACCAAAGGGCGAATACGGCTCCACACCGGGGCCCTCTACCACCATACCCCAGGGCAAATCTGTCAATCCGCCAAAAGCTTCGGCATTTACAAAGTTCCCCCATCTGCCTATCGACTGAGCTATAAAAAGACCTACCGTTGCAATGTCGGCAAACCACAAAAACGATATTTTCTTAACCTTTGTAAACACTATTGCCACTATACAGCCCACTATAATGCCGCCATATATGGCAAGACCGCCTTTCCATATCTGAAAAATTTCTATGGGATTCTCACGGTATGGTTCAAAGTTGAATATTACATAATACAATCTTGCACCCACAATTCCCAAGGGGATTGCAAAAAGCACAAAATCTGCCAGATCGTCGGTGTTAAGCCCTTTTTTCTTAAATTCAAAATAGGCTATGCTTATGGCCGTCAGCATACCCACTGCAATAATAATTGCATACCAGTAGATTCTCAGCCCAAAAATATTTATAGTCTCATTAAACTGAAAAGTTAACCCTAAATAAGGGAAGGAAACAGTATTCATAGAGTCCTCCTCAATATGTAGCACGCGCCTAATGCACGTGCTTTTTTCTATCTCATCGCATTACCCACATCGTGGATTACATTGTTTGCACCTTTGCCCACATCTTCAACAGCATTACCAAAATCATTAACCGCATTACCGATTCCGTTTTCCGCATCTCTTACAAGATTAGAAGACTGCGTGCCCATGCCTGTTTCATCTGTGCCGTTATGGGTAGAATCAATTACTGTGTCATCCTTGACAGTATCGTTTTTATCGTTAGTAACAGTATCGTTTACGTTATTGTTGTCAACAATAGGCTCGTCAACAGTATTTCTGCTGCAAGCGCAACCCGAAAACATCATTACACACATAGCCAGAACGGGAATAATAGCCCTCATTGGTTTCCCTCCTTTTTTACATACTGAGATAGTTATCTCATATCTATTATTATCAACTCATCCTCTGAAATTCATAAAAATTTTTCCGCAAATGATGTAACAAATTTGATAATTTTAAATATATATGTAGTGCAGGGAGGTTTTTCCTGTAAAGAAAATAACTTCAATACCTGAAAGGAGAACATTTTATGTTCGGATGTAACAATAACTGTGGCTTTGATTGGATAATTATCCTTATTATAATTGCTTTCTTGTTCTGCGGATGCGGCAACAACGGTTGCTCTCTTTGCAACAGCAACAGCTGCGGCTGTAACTAAAAATTATCCGGGGTGACTTTGTCACCCTTTTTTAATTTTTCAACAATTCTTCAAGCTGTCTGAGTGCTCTTCCTCTGTGACTTATTGAGTTCTTTTCCTCAGCACTCATTTCAGCTGTGGTCTTTCCCATTTCGGGCACATAAAAAATCGGGTCATAGCCAAAGCCGTTTTCACCCTTAGGTTCACGGAGCAGCACGCCCTCACAAATACCTTCGGCTTCGTAAACCTTATCCTTTGTAATCAAAACAATGGAGCAAACAAACTGTGCCCCTCTCAGCTCGTCTTCAACGTCCTTCATTTTTTCAAGCACAAGGTTCAATCTTCCGCGGTCGTCCAGCCCTTCGCCGCCATAGCGCGCACTGTATACTCCGGGTTCACCGCCCAACGCGAAAACTTCCAGTCCGCTGTCGTCTGCAAGTGCAGGAAGCCCGCTCATTTCAAAAATTGCCTTAGCTTTAAGCATGGCATTTTCCTTGAATGTTGTGCCTGTTTCTTCTACTTCCAAATCAATTTCCGCTTCTTCCTGTGTAATAATATCAAAATCGGGAAGAATCTCCTTAAGCTCTCTTATTTTATTCTTATTTTTAGTTGCTGCAATAATTTTATTCATACGTATAACACCTCTTTTAATGTAATCCTGTACCATTGTACCATAAATTAATTCATTTTAAAATATTTTTTTAAAAAACTCTTGACATTGATTAAAAACAGTGATATCTTAAAGTCAAAGAAAGTCAAAGTCAAAGAGGTGTTTAAAATGACTATATCAGATTTAATTGAACAGATGCTTACGGAAATGCTTTCCGCCTCGGACGGCAGTGTGGAAATACGACGCAATATTCTTGCGAACCAGTTAAACTGTGTTCCCTCCCAGATAAATTATGTTATCAAAACCCGCTTCACACCGGAAAGAGGTTACAGCATTGAGTCCAGAAGGGGCGGCGGCGGCAGTGTAACAATCCGCCGTGTTACAGAATCTGTCGACAACTATATTTTCAACCTTATTCAATCCATCGGACAATCGCTGGATTATCCTACTGCAACAGCATATATATCAAAATTGCTGGCTCTCTCCCTTATAACCCCGCGAGAGGCAAATATTATGGTATCAGCGCTTTCCGACAAAAGCATTTTAACCCTTAATAAAAACGAAGCACGTGCAGTACTTTTGAAAAACATGTTACTTTCCGTGACAGAATAAAGAACGAAAGGATGATTTATATGATGTGTGAAAAATGCGGATTAAATCCTGCGGCAGTTACGCTTACACAGGTTATAAACGGAAAAAAAACAATAACAAAGCTTTGTGCATCATGTGCACAGGAGAATAATGTATATAAGGATTTCAACATGGACCTGGGATTTTCCAGTTTGTTCTCCTCATTTTTTAACGATTATGAAAAGGTGGACACAACGGAAGAGACATGCCCCCTCTGTAATATGACAAGGTCGGAATTTTTGAAAACCGGCAAACCCGGCTGTGCTACCTGTTATACAACCTTTGAGTCTGTTATGACACCTCTTTTAAAGAAAATACACTCCACAACAACACACACGGGCAAGGTTCCCGGAACGTCGGGCAGTACTGTGGAGAACAAAATTGACCTTTTAAAGACCCAGCTGAAAGAAGCCATTGCCAACGAAGAATACGAAAAAGCAGCACATCTTCGTGACGAAATCAGAGAAATGGAGGGAAGATCGTAATGACAAACTATGCAGCGGGCAGAGTACGTCTGGCACGTAATCTTGCAAACACACCGTTTCCCGCCAAAATGACAAAGGAAACCGCCAGAGATGTTATCGACAAGGTATGGGAAGCTTTTTCCGTTTCTGCTCTCAAGGACACTGTCAGGTTGGTAAAATCGGAAGACACCGATAAAGTAACCCTCACAGCTCTTTCTGAAAAACATCTTTTAAGTCCGGACTTTCTTAAGGGAAATCTTCCCAGAGCTGCAATTATATCGGAAGACGAGTCAATCAGTGTAATGGTTAACGAAGAGGACCATATCCGCATACAGGTTTTTGCCCGCGGAGACTCTTTATCCGAAGCCTTTGACACCGCTGAAAGAATAGACAGCCTTTTATCTGAAAAGCTTGATATTGCCTACCACGAAAAATTCGGCTACCTTACAGCCTGCCCGACAAATGCAGGTACAGGCATGAGAGCAAGCTTTATGCTTCACCTCCCTGCTCTTACCATGTCAGGCTCAATATCAAATGTTCTCACATGGGCAAACAAGCTGGGGCTTGCAGTTCGCGGTGTTTACGGTGAAGGCAGCAAAGCAAAAGGTTCATATTACCAGCTTTCTAATCAGATTACCCTCGGCACAACCGAAAAAGATATTATAAACCGTGTTAACCTTGCGGCAGAGGAGCTTATGAAAAAGGAAGCTGTTGTCCGTAATACAATTTACGAAAACAACAAAGTTCGCATTACAGACAAATGCATGCGTTCCTACGGACTTCTCACAAATGCATACGCAATATCGTCAGACGAAGCATTCAGCTTAGTCAGCGATGTTCATATGGGCATTTCTTTGGGAATAATAAATAATATAACACCTGAGAAATTATCAGACACACTTTTTGCCACACTCCCGGCATCTCTCACCTTAACAGGCAAGCTTACCGATACCGAACCTATAACCAGGGACGTTTTAAGGGCAAAGCTTATAAGAGAAAATCTAAAATCCTGACACAGAAAGGAAGACTTTTATGAATGAAAACAATTTCACACCAAAAGCACGGGAAGCCATACGTCTTTCACAGGTAGCAGCAGAAGAAACAGGCTGCAACTTTGTGGGAACAGAGCATCTTGTTTTAGGTCTTTTGAAAGAAGGCAGTTCATTTGCAGCAAAATTTCTTGCTTCGCTTAACATCACTGTCGACAAATTTAAAGAAGAAGTATCCTCTGTTACACCTCCCTCCTCTTCGTCGACATTTGCAGGCTTTACACCCAGAACCATAAGATGCCTTCAGCAAAGCCTCTACGAAGCTAAGAAAACATATTCCTCCTACATCGGAACAGAACATATTCTCCTTGCCATCCTCAGGGAAAGCGACAGTGTAGCATTTAAAATTCTTGTTTCTTTAGGTGTCCCCAAAACAGCATACAACGATTTGTTAAATGCCATACTTCAATCTTCAGGCAACATTCAGCCCGAAGATAAAAACGCAGAAAGTTCTAAAAGCACCCCCACCTTAAATCAGTTCGGCAGAGACCTGACACAGTTAGCAAGAGAAGACAAGTTTGACCCCGTCATAGGCAGAAGCGAGGAAATTGCCCGTGTTATACAAATACTTTCCCGCCGTACAAAAAACAACCCTGTTCTTTTAGGCGAGCCGGGTGTTGGTAAAACAGCAATTGCCGAAGGCTTAGCACAGGAAATAGTGTCCGGAAATGTGCCCGAGCTTTTAAAAAACAAAAGGGTATTTTCCGTTGACCTTTCCGGCATGGTAGCCGGGGCAAAATACCGCGGTGAATTTGAAGAAAGGCTCAAAAAAGCCATGGAAGAGGTTACTCAGGACGGCAACGTAATTCTCTTCATTGACGAAATCCACACAATTATCGGTGCAGGTGCCGCAGAAGGCGCAATAGATGCCGCAAACATTTTAAAACCCGCTCTTGCCCGCGGTGAAATTCAGCTCATAGGTGCTACAACCCTTAACGAGTACCGCAAGTATATCGAAAAAGATGCCGCCTTAGAGCGAAGATTTCAGACCGTTATGGTGGGAGAACCCACAATTGAAGATACAATTGAAATTTTAAAAGGACTCCGACCCAAGTATGAGGCACACCACGGTGTAAAAATTGACGATGCCGCTCTTGTGGCTGCGGCAAAATTGTCCAGCCGATACATTACCGACCGCTTCCTTCCCGACAAAGCAATTGACCTTGTTGACGAAGCGGCAAGCCGTACAAAGCTGAAAAAGTTCACTGCTCCCCCTCAAATGAAGGAGCTTGAGGATAAAATCAAGGATGTAAAAAATCAAAAGCAGGAAGCAATTAATTCGCAGGACTTTGAAAAAGCTGCCACACTCCGTGACGAAGAAAAATCTCTCACTGCTGAGTTTAAAAAAATGCGTACGGAATGGGAAAGCAAAAACACTCACTCTTCGGGCACAATTACCGAAAGTGACATTGCATCCATTATTTCAAGCTGGACAAATATTCCCGTTGACCGCCTCCGCGAAGAAGAGAGCGACCGTCTCCGCAACCTGGAAAACGTTCTTCACAAACGTGTTATAGGTCAGAACGATGCAGTTGTCGCAATCAGTAAGGCAATTCGCCGAGGCAGAGTAGGACTTAAAGACCCCAAGCGCCCAATAGGTTCATTTATCTTCCTTGGGCCTACCGGTGTTGGTAAAACAGAGCTTACAAAAGCTCTTGCTGAAGCACTCTTTGGAGACGAAGATGCCATGATACGTGTTGACATGAGCGAATTTATGGAAAAGCACTCTGTTTCCAAGCTTGTTGGCTCGCCTCCCGGATATGTTGGTTATGACGACGCAGGTCAGCTTACGGAAAAGGTCCGTCGCAAGCCCTACTCTGTAATCCTCTTTGACGAAATTGAAAAAGCTCATCCCGATGTTTTCAACATTCTTCTCCAGGTTCTTGAAGACGGTATTTTAACAGACTCACAAGGCAAAAGGGTTGATTTTAGAAACACTGTTATTATCATGACAAGTAATGTTGGCGCAAATAAGCTGACACAGTCCAAACGTGTAGGTTTCGGTGAAGCTGACACAAATACTGAAATAAAGAAAAACGTTATGGACGATTTGAAGAAAACCTTCAGACCTGAGTTTTTAAACCGTCTCGACGAAATTATCGTATTCAACCAGCTTACGGAAGATGAAATCAAGGAGATCGCAAAAATTATGCTTGCCTCCGTCTCCAACCGTATGGCAGAAAACGGAATTGACATTTCCTTTAACGACAGCGCAATTGCACTTTTGGCAAAGGAAGGCTTTGACCCCGTTTACGGTGCTCGTCCTCTCCGCCGTGCAATCACAAGCAAAATCGAAGACTTGCTTGCCGAGGAAATGCTCTCCGGCAACATTAATAAAGGCGATAAAGTCTCCGTCAGTGCTAAATCCGAAAAATTCGTCATAAACCAACTCAAAAAATAAAATTTACCATTTGGGGACAGTCCCCCAATGGTAAAAAAACGCAAAACAGCCACGGGAATTCAATCCCGTGGCTTAATTTTTTAAAAAGCACCGGGAAGAAGCAACATGCCTTGTGGTTACTCAAAGCATGTATACTTCCTCCGGCAAAAGGCATAACAAGACCACTGGGGACTGTCCCAACAAAATTCCGCAGAATTTCTTTGGCAAATCGTCTCCTGATTTCGCCAAAGGGGGACTGTCCCCAGTGGTCACAAATTGCACACTTACTTTTCTATTACATTACTTAATGTATTCATACTTGTCATGCCGTCCCATACAAAGGCTTTAAGTGTTGCACCTTCAACACCTTCCAGATATCCGCCAAACACAACAGTCTGCCCATTTGCAAACTTTGAACGCATATAAATTATATCAATCAATACTCCATCCTTGTAAACAGCAATTACAATCGTATCAACCGCATCACGGTCTGTGTTCTTTGTAATTTCCGCCTCTGCATAAAAACTGCCTTCTAAAACTACACCTTCAAGGGATTTTATAGTGTAATCCAAAATTTTCTCTGTTTCCAAAACAAGTTCTATTACACTAAGCATTTCTATCGTTCCTATTAATTCCTTTGAGTTCTCTGATATCCCTTTATAAACAAACCCTGCTACAGGTTTTATATCAGTTATTTCATAATTTGATCCAAAAGAATACAACTCACAATGGTCTGAAATATCATCACCTATCAAGACTCCGTCAACATATAAATCAAATGTAACATATCCGGTCAGATCTGTTATTTCCTGCCCATCTACAAAACCGTTAACATCAAGATGGTAGAGATTGACCGCACTTATATCATTCACTTCTACTTTTGTTTCATTGTTTGCCTCATCGTAAGCATATAAATGCATATTATATTTACCTTCGCCCGCAAGGTCTTTAGTGTATACAGTATGCGAAAAATCTCCGTCTGTCGCATTCAATCCATACTGATACCAATTTCCGTTTGAATCACAAACAGCAATCCAAACCCTTATTACACCAACATTATCTGTCAATCTGCAATTAAACGTAAACTTTTCTCCGCTCACATCTGTTACTTTCACATCACTTATTGTTGGAGCCACACTATCCTTGACCTTTGGAGTGGTTACTGTTATCCCGTCTGAATTTGCGCACCAATTGCCATTCTCCAAAACGTCAATATAATAGTAATATGTCGTATCAGCCTTTAATCCACTATCTGTATATGCAGTACTTGAGGTTGTTGTTACCGTTGTATAGCTTGTAGCTGTAGCTTCTTTTCTCAAAATCTTATAAGTATATGATAAATCACCTTTAGCTGCATTCCATGATAAATTAACAGTCTGTCCGCTCACCGTATACAAAGGTGCCTGTAGTTTCGTAAACTGTCCTTTGCTTGTTGATTTAGCTATATATTTTGTTCCTTCCACATTACAATTTGCCTGAATCCAATAATAATATTTGGTTCCGCTCTCCAAGCCTGAATCTATGTATGTTTTTTCCGTTACAGTTTCAACATCTGCATACTCACCATCATATTTTCTGCGTCTTACCGTAAAGCTTTCTGCGTATGAAATGTTGCTCCACGATAAGTTTAATTGCG
This sequence comes from uncultured Oscillospiraceae bacterium, assembly GCA_964604615.1. Classification (GTDB taxonomy): domain Bacteria; phylum Bacillota; class Clostridia; order UMGS1883; family UMGS1883; genus RGIG1927. The sequence goes on along the minus strand of CAZRZU010000006.1, from coordinate 10,067 downwards.
TTGAACTTATCGCCGAAACACTCGGTTGATCAAATTTGGTATATCCTCCCACCGTCTCAGAATTTGAAGATTCTCCTCCACTGTTTATTGCATATACTCTATAATAATATCTCTCTCCTACTTCAAGATTGTTATCTGTAAATGTCGTTTCCACTGTAGATGATTTAACCGTTACGTAATCAGCATCGCTCGCTTTTCTCCGAGCCACTCTATACGCTGTTGCACTATCTACCGTACTCCATTTAATGGTTATCTCAGTTTTACTCGTATCATCAATGCTTGTTATTGTTGGTGCATTTGGCAAAGTATATTGGCTTGAGGAAGTAGATTTTGCAGTTATTTCTTCACCATTCACATTACAATTGGCCTGAATCCAGTAATAATATTTTGTTCCGGCAGTCAATCCCGAATCAGCATATGTCGTTTCCGTTACTGTTTTAACATCATCATATTCTCCGCCTTCAACTCGTCTTCTTACTGTATAACTTTCTGCGTATGAAACAGTATCCCAACTCAGCGATAATTTTGATGTGCTTTCCGCTTTAATGGTCGGTGGGTCAAATTTTGTATACGCACCGACCGCATCTGATGTACCCAATTCAGTTGAACCATCATATGCTACAACTTTGTAATAATACCTTTGGTTTTTTTCTAACCCTGTATCTGTAAACGAAGTATCAGTTGTTGAACTCTTTGCCGTTACATATTCGTTTCCTGTGCCTGCTTTTCTTCTTAGCACTTTGTAGTTTGTAGCATCGTCTATTTCGTTCCATGTTACAGTTATTTCGGAATGACTTATTCCTTTTGCACTTTTTATATATGCAATATCTTCATAATCCGGTGTTATATACCCATAAATTCGATAGTCTGATAACATTTTCTCTGATTCTGCTACACAATGGGGTGTCGTACTCACATTATTCCCATCATAATAATATACTTTTGTATCATCAACATCATAAACAATTCCTACATGATGAATACCATAATAATCTGAAGATGACACTTTCCAAAAGAATATAATATCTCCCTTCTTAGGAGTATATGACCCTCCTCTCGTTTGTGATTTATGTTTTACTCCTCCCGCATCTGGCAATGTATCATTATATCCTGTTGAACAAACTGTGAACTTTGGTATTATATCAGATAACCCTGCCTCTTTTGCACACCATGTAACAAACCATGCGCACCATTGTTGACCATTATAATTATTGTATTTAACATTATCATTACCATCTTCCTTTGTCCCAACTTCATTTTTTGCGATAGAGATAAGTTTATCTGCCTGACTGCTTGCTTCTGCCACAACATCCGGCAGAACAACAAAACTTGTTACTATTGCTACTATGATAACTAATGAGTAAATTTTTTTCCACATTCTTTTCATCATTCTTCCTCCTTGTAAAAATTATGAAAATCTCACCGTTTACATCCTATCACAAATCCCGATTTATGTCAATATTTCTATACATCTATTGGCAATCAATTATCGCGTGTTGCATGGTATACTAGTACAGAGGTGAATTCTATGATTACATTGGCAGACAGATTAAAAGAGCTTAGATTACGGAATAATATCAGCCAAAATGCGCTTTCAAAAAAGCTCGAAGTAACCCGCGCAACGGTTAATGCATGGGAAATGGGCATCAGTTATCCCAATGCCCAATCGTTAATAGAGCTGTCAAAATTTTTCAAAACAAGTGTGGACTATATTTTAGGCATAACAGACAAGGAAACACTTGATATTAATCACCTCAATGCCGAAGAAAAGGAAATGGTAATCAATTTAGTCAATTATTTTTCATCACTCCATTCTGATAACTAAACACATTTTGCAAAGCAAAATATATCGCCAATCCCAAAGGGATTTATATCGCGTTTTAACATATCGCAAAAAGGCCGCACCATAATGGCGCGACCTTTTTTATGTCACCGTGATAGAGTTAATTTTCAATTAATTCTATCGCTTTTTTTGTATTTATTTTTGCTTTTTCCCGGAGTGCATCACAATCTGCCAGTTTAGGACCGTCGCATGCAGTGCAAAGGGAGTCAAAAAGTACATCCTCTGTTAGATTTTCCACATTCACAATGCCGTCAAGTCCAACATATTCCATAAAGCCGTCAATTTTGGGGTCATAACGAAGTCCCACAGTTTTAACTCCTTCACTTACAGAATAAACAATTGAATGAAGCCTCATTGCCACATTAAGCCTTGCGCTTCCGATAATACCAATTGCCTCGCGAGTTGAAAGAGCTCTTTTGGGAACAAATGCCCTGCATCCTATAACTGCTGCGGTTTTTTTGGAAATTTCCACATCGTGGGGGTACTGCATGGGAACAAAAACAACGTTTACGTCATACTTTTCTGCAAATGCTTTCAGGGCATTACCAACAATTTCTTCAAACCCTTCAACATTCTTTTTCCATTCTCTCACCGATACGGAGACATAGGGCTTGTCCTCCACATCTTCCTCCACAAAGAGTTTTACCAATGCTCTCTTTGTAATACCCGAGAGAAGCATTGCAGGGTCTGCGGTTACTTCAATGGGTTTTGTAATGCCTATCCGCACCATCTCTTCACGCGAGGCATTGTCACGGAGGGTAATAGTGTCTACACAGTCATTAATAACCTTTGCGGTAAGCTCCCTGTTGTGCTTTTTGTTAACAGGGCCAAAGCCATTGGCAAACTGCATAACCTTTGCTCCCAGCTTTTTTGCCAGCTTTATTATTATAAGATAATACCACAAGCTTTTACTGCTTGTTTCGTCCTGGAGCAAGCTTCCGCCTCCCGAAAGAAGCACCTTCGTCTTTTTAAGAACAGGCACCAGGGAAAATCCATTAATACGGCTGACGGCATCTACACGGTAAATTTCCCTTGTTTCCTTAGGAAGATGCGACAAAACCGCTATCCTTGCGTTTGGTTTTTCACGTTTAATGTCCTCGGTGAGTGCCATCAACAGCGCATCGTCGCCGTTATTATGAAATCCGTAATAACCTGATATTGCAAAATCATACTTTTTCTTGTCGTGAAAATCCGCCATCAGATTTTTATAAATTTCCATGTGTGTTGCGGCAAAATTGTCGTTTGTGAACAATGTGGTTGCACGCATTTTTATGTTTTCGCCCATACGGCGCATAGCATCGGGATTATCAATAAGCTCTATGAGCTTTTCTGCCATGGAATTATAGTCTCCGCTTTCAAACAAAAGCCCTGTTTCTCCCTCAACAACAAGAGAAGGTATGCCGCCCACACGGCTGGCAACCATGCATCTGCCCATTGCTGCGCCCTCAAGCATAGAGTACGGGAAGCTTTCGCAAAGGCTTGTTAGACAGTTTATGTCAACAATGTTCAAAAAACCGTAAATGTCCTTTTCAAATCCCAAAAAGCGGATTTTTTCACTGTTTCCTGTTTCTTGGGCAAGGTTTAACAGATTTTCTTTTTCAACACCGTCACCCGCAATGAGAAACTCAACATTATCCCGTTTTTTAAGAACCTCTCCTGCTGCTTTTACAAAAACATCTACACCCTTGACCTTGTCAAACCTTGCGGCAATGCCCACATACACCTTGTTTTCGTCGTAAACAAAGCCTCTTTCACGGGCATATTCCGCCTTAGGTGTGGCAGTTTGGGGCACTGCCGAAAAATCCATTCCGTTATAAACCGTATAAATACTGTTCGGTCTGAAACCACGGCTTATAAGCATATCCTTAAAGTTGTCTGACACTGCAATATAGTACGGGATTTTTTTTAGTGCCATTTTGTTTAAGTTTGTAAAAACAAGCTTTTTAACAATCTGGTCAAAATCCAAAAGATAATCGCTGTGTACGGTTGTAACAGTGGGGATATTTATCTTTTTCATAACAAAGCCTGCAACAAAGTTTGCTCTGGCTCCATGAACATGAAAAACGTCAAAACCTTCTTTTATTATCATGCTTGCTATGTCGTCCACAACAGACAAATCAAATCGGTTTTTCTGCTTAAACAAAACATTGTCAACACCCTGACTTTGTAATTCCCGATAAAAAACCCCTTCCATGAGACAACCCACACGAACATCTGCCAGGTTTTTCAATTTAGCAAGGAGCGAAAACAAATGTGTTTTCGCTCCGCCGGAGTCTCCGCCTGATATAAGATGAAGTACTTTCATATTAAAAATTCCTTCCTGTAAGCCTCCCTACCCGAGGGATGCTCGCAAAGTGACTTATTCACCTTTTTTTGCAATTCTTGCTGTTGCCAATAATAACCCCGGAACTATCCAGAAAGCAAACATAACTCTGGGGTAGAACCAGATGTATTCAGCACAGCAAACAAACGCAATGCCCAAAAGTGAGCTCAGACCTGCAATGGCGACAGTTTTCAATACATTGTCCGCTGTTCGGACTGCGCCGATGCTCTTCTTAACCACCGAGTAAATGTATCCTATAAATGTTGCAAAGCCCAATATACCCATTTCAATAATAATTTCCATATATAACATATGGGAATGAGGCGCAGTAAGTGCTGCCTGGTCCGCGTAATTCATGTACACATTTTTAAAGGATGCAGGACCCAATCCCAGACCCACATTACCAAAGTGCTTAACCATCAGCCAACAGCTCTCCCAGATATAAAGCCTGTAAGAGTTGGAGGTATCTTTCATTGAACCTATGGTGAAAATACGGTTCATAATGGTATCGGGCAAGAGAGGAATTGCCACCAACACCAAAATAATCAACGGTGCAATAAGCCTCTTGTCGTACATAAGAACAAAAAGAACCGTGGCAAGTGCAAATCCCACCCAACACGAACGTGAATACGTCATCGCAAGAGCTGCAAGAACAATTATAAAACAAGCGCCCACTGCAATTTTGCCGCGTTTTTCGTGTTTTGACAAAAATACCGGTACAAAAAACGGCATAAACAACAGCAGCAGTTCTGCGAAATTATTTGGGTTTGCAAAAGTTGAAAATACTCTGCCGGGCATGCCTGCGTTTGTGATTGTATCCACATACTCAGGGTCAACCTCAACACCCATGAACCTCTGCACAATACCGATTACAGCCGTAATTGTAACTGCACCAAGTATAATTTCCAGAAACTTAACGAGTTTTTCCTTTGTGTCAACAGATGCATAAACTGAATATGCCAGAAAAACAGATGCAATCATAAACAAGCCTATTCTGAAAGCATCCGAAAAGTTAATTGCGGTAACAGTGCTCACAACAATAGCCATCAAAAATCCCACAATTGTAACGTTAATTGCTTTTGCATTTTTTGCAGCCAGCTTACCTGACGCAATGTTCATAAAAATCCAAAAAACGAAAAATACAGCTGCAAGAAACGCATAAAGATTGTTCCAGTAATCATGCGGCACAATAAACATAAAGCCTATAAAATATGCCAGAATACGGTCAACTGTAAAATGCTTTGAAGAAGCGAATTTGTCAAAAAGGTACAAGGTAAGAGAATTTTTAAAAATGCCCCTCACCCACACCTGAACGGTTTTTATAATTTTCAGCACAAACCCTAACACAGCATTGAATATGCCGTAGAAAAAAGATGTTTCATAATACTTGGAAGTAAAAACATCCTTTCCTATCCAAGCAAAGAACCTGCTGCCTTTTGCCTGTTCGGAAACATAGTCAACAACACGGTTTAATGTGTTTATTAATAGACTGTCCTTTAGCTTACCTTTCAGCATTGCTATAAGGCTTGTGAGAAGATATGCTGTTATGCTTTGTGAAAACATAGTCTCACTCCTTTAAACAAAAATCTTACTCATCCTTATCCTTTTTTTCAACTGTAAGCTTTTCGATTTCTTCAATTCCGGACACTCTTCCGAAGATTTTTGCCTTACCCACTCTTATTGTAATAGAGTGACCAACACCGTATTTAGCCTTGTTTACCATTAAGCCGTGCTCATACTTAGTTGCTTCAACCTCTGCTGTGATTGTAACACAGTTGTAGTGGTCCTTGCCGGTCATAACAACGTCGCCCTCAGCTGTTGTAGTGTATGTTCTGGAGGGTTCTACCTTAACAGAGGTTACAATACCCAAATCGTTGTCTGTCTGTTCGCAGACAACACTGTCACCTTCTTTAATAATACCTGCTGCAAAATCGGGAACTTCTTCGCAAAGGAAGCTTATTTCATATGCCTGATCTTTACTGTCAGCAAAAAGATTGTCTCCTATTACCTTATAGCCCACAACAGCAACTGCTGCAACTATCACCAGTACTATAAGAGCATCCACCAAATTAAACTTAAATTTTTTCTGTTCCATAACTATTTTCCTTTCCGTATTAAAAATATTTTGTATATGTTTCTTCCAAAAGAACATCTAAATTAAACTTTTCCAAAGCAGTCTTTCGTGCATTGCTTGAAAATTCTGCATACTTTTCTGCATCTGTCATCATGGTATTTATTGCATCAGCCAGTGCATCCGTATCTCCGTAATTAACCAAAATACCGCAGTTGTTTTCATCATTTATTATGTCAGAATTTCCGCCCACGTCTGTTGCAACAACAGGGAGAGCATTATCCAATGCTTCCAATATTGCAAATGAAAGAGCCTCATAACATTTGGCTGAGTTTACATACAAATCGCTCATTGAAAGTATTTCTGCCGCATCGTTTCTGAACCCCAACTGCCTTATTTCATTTTCCAGTCCCAAAGCAGCAATCTGCTTTTTTATATCTTCAAAAAGCTCTCCGTCGCCTAAAAACAACACAACAAACTTTTTGTTTGCAATCTTTTTAAGCTTTGCCACACTGTCTGTAAAGAAGTCCAACCCCTTTGCCATGTGGTATCTTGAAAGTGTTGTTATAACAAAAGTATCCTCGTCTATTCCCAGCTCTTTACGCTTTTCGGTATTTTTAACCACCTCTTTTGATGGACGTATGCCATTGAAAACAACATCAATTTTTTCCTCGGGCACGCCGTTACCTATAAGCAGCTCCTTACCGTTATTGCACACAGAAATAATTTTGTGATTGTTCTTTGTCATTATTTTATTTGTTATCTTCCAAAGGAAGGATGTCTTTAACGTTAAATGACAAGTATAAACAACCCTTGTTCCCGAGTAATACCTTCTTGACAGAAGAGCTACGTAGTTCTCTCTGGGGTACTGGGTGTGTATAACATCAATGTTATTTTCCCTGCAATATGCCGCAACAGCCTTTGCCGCCTTTAAATCAAAGGGGTGTTTCATTTCAACACGGAAAGAATCAATCCCCATTTCTTCCATCTGTTCGCTTAAAAGTCCGGGTTCGGAATATGCAAAATAACACTTTGTGTCCTTTTCCTTATAGGTTTTTACAAGGTTGTACACATATTTTTCCGTACCGGCCTTACCTGCGTGGTTTATCAGATATAAAACCTTAAGCTTAGGCAAATCCTTCCGCTCCTCACGTATTTTAATTATCTTTGCAGGCACACCGCCCACAACTGCGTAATCGGGCACGTCTTTTGTTACAACAGCACCTGCACCAACTATTACACCGTTTCCGATTGTTACCCCCGGTAATATCACCGCATTTGCACCTATCCAGCAATCATTACCAACAGCAACCTTTTCCTTTGGTGCAGTCTGAAGCCGCATAGGCTTATGGATATTTTCAGTTTCGTGGTTTTGGGTATATATACTCACATTTGGTCCCATCATAACATCATCGCCGATAGTAAGCGGTCCGGAAATACGAGCATTTAAGCCAATGGCACTGTTGTTTCCTATTTCAATTTCTCTTCCTCCGCCAAAAAACGCACCGTGTTCAACGGTTATATTTTTACCGCAACGTGTAAACATCCTTTTAGCCAAAAAACGTCTCAATTTACCGCTTCCAAAGCTGTAAGGTGAAAAGCTTCCGGGCAGATGGCGAGCAAAGAAGTAATACGTTACATAGGATAAGGCATAACTAATTTTACCCAAACTCATCCTCTCCTTAATATTTTTCTCACAAAATCAGTAACGGGAGTAATTTTTAAAATTACAGCCATTACATAGTACACAATAACACCGCAGCCCACAGGAACAAACAGTCTTACTGCTCTCATTAATAAGCTTGTGTCCACAGGAATAATTCCGTTAAGCAGCTCAACTGCAACAAGCATAACAATGGATGCTGCAATACATTTTACCAAAAGTGTACCAAAGCCTTTTGCAAATGTTCCTATCTTTTTTCTTATGGCAAAAAGCAATACGCATGTACCTGCAAGGCATGCCATGGAATATGCCAAAGGTATACCGTATGCTCCTATTGCATCTATCTGTATAAGCACAAGGCTTAATAAAACATTCACAGCCATTATAATAACACCGTTTACTGCGCTCACCTTCGTATTACCCAAGGAATAAAGCGCACGGTCAAGGATTTCCTTAAAGCCTATGCCCGAAAGCCCCACGGCATAAGCGCACACAAGCATTGCCCCGCGGGAAATATCTTCAGGAGTAATTTTACCCCATGCGGAAATAAGGTTCAGAAGTGTTTCTCTCACTCCGAAAAAGCCGAATGTTATGGGAATCAATAATGTACATACACTCATAAGAATCCCTGACAATGTGTCCTTATACTCTGCCATGTCTCCCTTCGATGCACTTTCGGCAAGCCTCGGATAAACAACCGCAGTAATGGAATACACAAAAGCCAGCACAAGCTGAACAGTAATATTCTGCACAAAAACAAAAAGTGTTACCATAGTTCCGTCTATGTCGGCTATCATGGTGTTGTTGTAGAGCATATTAAGCTGGTATGCTCCCACACCCAGCAGAACAGGCACTGTCATTTTGCCCGCTTTTACAATATCGGGGTGCTTAAACTGAAATGACGGTTTATAGATATACCCCTCTTTTACAAGAGGCGGAATAAGTATAATAGCCTGAAGGCTCAAGCCAATGACTGTTGCCACCAAAAGCCCCGGAATGCCCCATCTGTCTCCCCAGAAAATTGTATAACATATAACAACCAGACTTGAGGGCACACTTACAAATGCAGGAAGCTTATACCTTCCCACCGCCTGGAGCATGCCCTGAAAAATGTAATTAAGCGCATAAAAGAACATAACGGGCATTACCGTCATAAGTGCCTTTACTGCAAAGGAGTATGTTTCCTTGCTGTTTCCGAACTCGGTAAAACGCGGAAGAATCTGCGCCAAAACCATTCCCGCCATTACCAGTACCAAGGTCAACAAAAGCGCTATGCTGATTATATTGTCTGCAAATTTTTTTGCCTCTTTATGCTCATTTACAGCCATATGCCCCACATATATGGGTATAACCACGGTTGAAAGAGCAGTGCCGATGCAAGTAAAAATAATATTGGGTATATTTATGGCATAAGAGTAAATATTTAGATAGATATTATCCACACCGTAATGTGACATATACACCTGATTGCTCACAAGACTGAGAAGTCTTGACAGTACCATTATTACCATAACGGAGCTGACAGCACCCAGTAGGTTCTTTTTGTTGCTCAATTTTCACACCTTACGCTTTCCATTTTACGTTTTCTTTAATAACTTTTGCAGGGTTTCCTGCCACAAGACATCCGGGCGGTACATCTCTTGTTACAACACTGCCTGCCGCAACAACTGCACCCTCGCCTATTTTAATGCCCTTTAAAACAATACACCTTGCACCTATCCACACGTGGTCACAGATTTCAACAGGTTTTATAACCTCACTGTCAGACTCAAAGGCATGATAGTCTCTGTCTAAAATATTGCAGTCCCAGGCAATGTTAACATTACTGCCTATTTTAACAGATTCACCGGAGTGAATTTCAGTTCTGTCTCCGATATAGGTGTTATCGCCTATTTCAATCTTTCCCCCATAGGCAGAAAGTTTAACATATCTGTGAAGAAGCACTCTATCGCCCAAGGTAATGCTTCCCTTATTTTTCATAACACGGACACCTTTTTCCATACGGAGAAGCTTGCCCGTTTTATTAAATTTAGGCTTATTGACAATTCCTCTTAAAACCATGATTACATTTAAGCAAATATCTTTAACATTCATGTCTTATCCTCCCTGAAACCCACAATAATCCTATTTTAGTAATTATATCATATTGTGTTTTTTTAGTCAACAA
>CAZRZU010000005.1:639-36983 GCA_964604615.1 uncultured Oscillospiraceae bacterium | reverse complement strand
CTACGGATTAAACGTTGCTGTTGATTTTGCCCATGAGCTGGCATCTGACAAGGTGTGCATCGTGTCGGGCGGAGCAAAAGGCATTGATGCTGCGGCAATCCGCGGAGCGCTGCGTGCAGGAAACAGGGTAATCGTTGTTATGGGTACAGGCATTGATTTGAGCTACCCCAAGGAAAACGAAAAGCTTTTTGAACAGGTTGTGGCATCAGGTGGTGTGCTTGTGTCGGAGTTTCCTTTAGGAATGGGACCTCTCGGGCACAATTTTCCCATAAGAAATCGCATTATGACGGCGCTCGGAGATGCAGTTGTGATAGTGGAAGCAGCTGAAAGAAGCGGCGCACTTATATCTGCATCCCATGCAATGGAGCAGGGAAAGATGCTTTTTGCCGTACCCGGTAACATCGACAGTCCCAACAGTGTGGGTGTAAACGAGCTTTTGCGTGATGGAGCTTTGTTTGCTTTGTCCGGGAGCGAAATTTTAAACAGCCTTATAGACAACTTTCCTCAAAAATACCGTGAAGCACAGAATTATAACCCCGCTCCCGTAAAAGCACCTGAAGAAATTCCGCCTGCAAAATCATGGGAGGACAAAGAAAATCCGCTGCGAATATCACCTTATGAGAAAGCTGTGCTAAATGCCGTAAAATCGGGAAAAGATACATACGAAGAAATTTTGGAATATACTGAAATGGAAACAAATAAATTAACTTCGGTCTTGACAATTATGGAAATAAAGGGCATAATAAAGCTTGCTTTTGGAAATCGATATAAAATAATCGGTTAGAAAGGAATTGGGAAAATGGCAAAAAATCTTGTTATTGTTGAGTCGCCTGCCAAGGCGAAAAGCATAAATAAATATTTGGGCAAGAATTACACTGTTATGGCATCCATAGGTCATATACGTGACCTGCCCAAAAGTACATTAGGTGTTGACATTGAAGAAAATTTTGAGCCTAAGTACATTACAATCCGCGGTAAGGGCGACCTTATTGCAAAAATGAAAAAAGCGGCAAAAAGTGCCGATAAAATATATCTTGCAGCCGACCCTGACCGCGAAGGTGAGGCAATAAGCTGGCACTTGGCACAGCTTCTGGAGCTTGATGAAAATTCAAAGTGCCGCATAACCTTTAACGAGGTTACAAAAACTGCGGTTGTGGCATCGCTTAAAAACCCCAGATGCATTGACATTGACCTTGTTAACTCACAGCAGGCAAGACGAGTTCTTGACAGAATTGTGGGCTATAAAATAAGTCCCATCCTGTGGAAAAAGGTTAAGAGAGGCTTGTCAGCGGGCAGAGTGCAAAGTGCTGTTACAAAGATGATTGTTGACCGCGAAAAAGAAATTGAAAACTTTATTCCCAAGGAATACTGGACAATTACCGCAACACTTACCGATGAAAAGGGTAAGCACCCCTTTGAAGCCAGATACTATGGCATAAACGGTAAAAAGAAGGAAATTAACACAAAAGAAGCGGCAGACAAGATTCTTGAGACAGCAAGCGGTGCTGACTATACGGTGACCAAGGCTGTTTATTCCGAAAAGAAAAAGCATCCTCTTCCGCCTTTTACAACAAGCACCCTTTTGCAGGAGGCAAGCCGTAAAATCGGCTTTACATCCCAGCGAACAATGAGCAATGCTCAAACCCTGTACGAAGGTGTAACCGTGCCCGGACGCGGCCCTATGGGTCTCATAACATACATGAGAACAGACTCAATGCGTATTTCAACAGAGGCATTAAGCGCAGTGAGAGAATTTATTGGTGAAAAATACGGCGAGGAATACTTACCCGGAAAGCCTAACTATTATAAAACAGGCAAGGATGCCCAGGATGCTCACGAAGCCATCCGTCCCACAGACTGCAGCATTACACCAGATATGATTCAGAAAAGTGTAACCGCTGACCAGTATAAGCTCTACAAGCTTATTTGGGAAAGGTTTGTTGCCTGCCAGATGACAAGTGCAATTTACGACACTGTTTCAGCAGACATTGACGCAGCCGGTGTTACATTTAAGGCATCGGGCAATGCCATTAAGTTCCAGGGTTACCGTGCTGTGTACGTTGAGGGCAGTGACACTGCTGCTCCCAAGGACTCAAAAAAGCTTATAAAGCTTCAGGAAGGACAGAAGCTTCTTTTGAACGAAATCATTCCTGATCAGCATTTTACCGAGCCTCCCGCAAGGTTTACCGAAGCAAGCCTTATTGAGGCTATGAAGGACGCAGGCATAGGCAGACCAAGCACCTACACACCTACCATAACCACAATCATAGGCAGAGGTTATGTGGCAAGGGAAAAGAAAATGCTCAAGCCCACAGAGCTGGGCTGCATTGTAAACGACATTATGCAATCTAACTTTGAAAACATTGTTGACGCAGAGTTTACCGCAGGAATGGAAACAGAGCTGGATAAGGTTGAAGAAGGCAAACGTGACTGGGTTGACTTGATGCATGAGTTTTACGACCCCTTTAAGGTGACTCTGGAAAATGCGGAAAAGAACATCGAAAAGGTCAAAATTGCCGATGAAGTCAGCGACGAGGTTTGCGAAATATGCGGCAGAAATATGGTTATCAAGGTAAGTAAGTTCGGTAAGTTTTTGGCTTGTCCGGGCTTCCCCGAATGCAGAAATACAAAGCCCATTATTAAGGACACAGGGGTAAAATGCCCCAAGTGTGACGCAAGGATTGTGGAAAGAAAGAGCAAAAAGGGCAAAAAGTTCTTTTCCTGTGAGAAAGCTCCCGAATGTGATTTTATTCTTTGGGACCAGCCCATAAAAACTCCTTGCCCCATATGCGGCGGTGTTATGACAAAGAAGTATCTTAAAAAGGGAAGTATAACTACTTGTTCAAACCCAGACTGTAAATCTAACGAAAATAAAAAAGAAGAAAAATAAGCCTCAATCTAAAAGGGGCTTGCCCCAATTTGAGGTTCTATACCAAAATTTAACAAACTGTAAAAGGAGGCGGAGAAAATGGAAAGGCTGAAAATCATAGGCGGAGGTCTGGCAGGGTGCGAAGCTGCATGGCAGGCTGCAAATCGAGGCATAAAGGTTGAGCTTTACGAAATGAAGCCCACAGCATTTTCTCCTGCTCATACAAACTCCAACCTGTGCGAGCTTGTTTGCTCAAACTCATTAAAGGGTGCAGGTCTTGACAATGCCTGCGGACTTTTAAAAGAAGAAATGAGAAAGATGGACTCGGTGGTAATTGCATGTGCCGATAAAACAAGTGTGCCGGCAGGCGGAGCACTTGCGGTTGACCGCCATAAGTTTGCAGCTATGGTTACCGAAAAAATTAAGGCTCATGAAAACATTATGCTCATTAGTGAGCTTGTTACAGAAATAAACCCTGATGAATACACCGTAATTGCAACAGGGCCTTTGACCCACGAAGCCCTTTGCGGCTCTATTGCCAAGCTCACAGGGGCGGAATATTTGTCCTTTTACGATGCGGCAGCGCCTGTTATTGAAACGGAAAGCATCAATTTTGACAAGGTTTATAAAAGTGCAAGATACGGAAAGGGTACTGCTGATTACATTAATTGTCCAATGGAAAAGGACGAATATCTGGCTTTTTACGAAGCCCTTATCGATGCCGAACGTGCGCCCTTGCATGAGGATGTTGACAAACCCAATGTTTTTGAAGGCTGTATGCCTGTGGAAATTATGGCATCACGCGGTGTTGACACTTTGCGTTTTGGTCCTTTAAAGCCCAAGGGGCTTCCTGACCCTAAAACAGGCAAAGAGCCTTATGCTGTGGTTCAGCTGAGACAGGATAATACCGAGGGTACCATGTTTAACATGGTAGGATTCCAGACCAATTTAAAGTTCGGCGAACAGAAAAGGGTGTTTTCAATGATCCCCGGGCTTGAAAATGCAAACTTCCTGAGGCTGGGTGTAATGCACCGGAATACTTATATAAATTCCCCTGAGCTTTTAAATGCCACATTTGCAATGAAAAAATATCCCAAAATTTATTTTGCGGGGCAGATAACAGGTGTGGAAGGCTATGTTGAGTCTGCCGCATCCGGTCTTATGGCAGGTGTAAATGCCGCAAGAAAAATTCTTGGAGAGAAAGAAATAGTACTGCCCACTTCAACTGTTACGGGTGCGCTCAGTAACTATATAACCGTTGGAGCGGTAAAAGGCAGGTTCCAGCCCATGAATGCAAATTTCGGAATTATAGAGCATCATGTGGGCAGAATTAAAAATAAAAAGGAACGCTATCTTGCAATTGCAGAGGAAGCACTTCAAAGCCTTGAAGAGGTGCTGAATGCCGAGTGTAGAACGCAGAACTAATAAAAAACTCCGCCACGGCGGAGTTTTTTCCATACTTATTCACTATTACTTATTACTTTAATCCTTGTCACTACCCAATGTAGTGACAAGGATTATGTCTTCGCCGATTTTCTGTATCCTGCCCCAGGGAATAATAATATCCTCGTCGGGCGGAAAGATGCCAAAAAAACGTCTTTTGCCGGGAATTATAATTGAGTTTATTCTGCCTGATTCAAGGTCTATGTCAACATCTGTCATAAAACCGAGGCGGTTGCCGGTGGTTATGTCAATTACTTCCTTGTGGCGGAAATCCGAAGAACGGTTTATTTTTTCACTCATATTGGTTCACCTGCTAAAAAAAGACTGTACAAAACAGAAGTTTTGTTATATAATCTATTATGTATATGTATGATTTTTGAGGGGTAACAATGAATAAGAAAAACGGAATTTTTAAATTAATTTTGAATAACGGGATTTTTCTGTACTGCTTACTTGTTGCTTTGTGCTCGGTGGGCATCTGTTTTTCCAATCTTTTTGTAGGATTGGTGCTTTTGGCTGTTTCCGTGGTGACTTTTGCTGTTAGTTTTGTAAAAGAAACAAGAGAAATGAAACAAACCATGAAGTACTATTCTTCCATGGCAGATGTTAACGACAAGTTTGACATAACAAAGGGTGTAACCCTTGCCATGATTTCTGTTGGTACCGATGGCAAAATAAACTGGTGGAACGATGCGTTCTTAAAAATATGCCCCAATGTGTCCATGCACGACGGCATAACAACTCATATTCCTCAGATTACAATGGACTTACTTTCTAAAATGGAAAGCGGAGAAGAGTGCAGCATAGCCCACGAGGACAAATTCTACCGCCTTACAAATGTTCCCTTTAAGGCAGACAATGCCACCGACAGCGCCTTTGTTGTTACACTTAAGGATGTTACCGAGCTGGAAAAGTACAAAATGGAAGCACGTGACTTAAGATGCGTTATTGCACATGTGCTTATTGATAATTACGATGAGCTTTTGACCGAAGAAGGGGACGACGTGTCCTACCAGGCGGAAAAAGAATTGGAAACGTTAATTTTTGACTGGGTAAAAAACCTTGGCGGCAGTGTGCGTCACATTGAAAAAGGCAGGTATATGTGCCTTTTCAATTCCGAAATGCTGGAAAAAATTAAAGAAACAAAGTTTGACGTTCTTGAAAAAGCTAAAATGCGCGGTGCAGGCAGTGCCATCGAACCCACCTTGAGTATAGGTGTGGGCATTGGCGGAAGGGACATCGGCGAAATTGACGTTTTTGCAAAAACCGCACTTGATATGGCATTGGGTCGCGGCGGTGACCAGGCGGTTATAAAAGATGGCGGCAGTTTTACCTACTTTGGCGGCAAAAACCGCGAAACAGAAAAGAGAACAAAGGTTAAGGCAAGAGTTAAGGCTCTGGCACTTCTGGGACTTATTGAAGAATGTGAAAATGTAATTGTAATGGGTCATGTAAATGCAGACGCGGACTCTTTCGGTGCATCCGTGGCGCTGGCTTGTATTGCCATGGCAAAGGGCAAGCAGTCCAAGGTTTTGCTTGAAAGCTACGACACCACGGTAAAAGCTCTTTTAAAGAGCTTTGAAGAGCATCAGACCCACTATAACCTTTTTGTTAACAAAATGCAGGCAAGG
The DNA here is from genome assembly GCA_964604615.1 of uncultured Oscillospiraceae bacterium. Lineage (GTDB taxonomy): Bacteria > Bacillota > Clostridia > UMGS1883 > UMGS1883 > RGIG1927. The sequence continues at coordinate 31,040 of CAZRZU010000005.1, read as the reverse complement.
GAGCTTATACGCGAAAAAACCCTTGTTATTGTGTGTGATACACACAGACGCTCTCTTGTGGCATACCCTGAGCTTTTGGACGAAGCAGGTCAGCTGGTGCTTATTGACCATCACAGACGCAGTGAGGAGTTTATTTCAAATACAGACCTTTTGTATCATGAACCCTTTGCATCCTCAAGCTGTGAAATGGTGGCAGAAATGCTTCAGTATATAGGCAGAGGCGGCATAAATGCCGAAATTGCCGAAGCAATGTATGCAGGCATGCTGGTTGATACAAATAATTTTATTTACAAAACAGGTGTGCGTACCTTTGAAGCCGCAGCATATCTTAAAAGGCTTGGTGCAGATACCGTAAACGTGAGAAAGAGCTTCCGCGAAACCGTGGAGTCATACTCGGACAGAGCGGAAATTGTAAAGAACGTAAAAATGTACAAAGATGTTTTTGCCGTTGGTAAAGCTCGTAATGCTGTTAAGCAGGACGTTATGGCGAAAGCTGCAAACGATATTTTAGAGCTTGAAAATGTTACGGCATCATTTGTAATATCCCCTCTCGAAGAGGGAGTGGTAGCCATGAGCTGCCGCAGCTACGGTGATGTTAATGTTCAGCTTATTGCCGAAAAGCTGGGTGGCGGCGGTCACATGCTTGCAGGTGCGGCACATATAGAAGCAGAAAGTATGGATGAGGCAGAGGAAATGCTTAAAAAGGTAATTGACGAAGCTATTGAAAATGCCTGATGAAATTTGAAAAATGTGGGGAAACCCGAAAGGATGATAAAAATGAAAGTAGTATTATTGGCAGACGTAAAGGGTCACGGTAAAAAGGGTGAAGTTGTAGAAGCAAGCGACGGCTATGCAAGAAACTTTCTTTTTCCCAGAGGCTTGGCTAAGGAGGCAACAAAGAGTGCATTGAACGAGGTTCAGAGCAAAAACGAAGCTAAGGCTTATCATAAAGAACAGGAAATTTTAGCAGCTAAGGAAACTGCCGCTAAATTGGAAGGCAAAAAGGTTGAAATCAAGAGCAAAGCAGGCGACAACGGCAAGCTCTTCGGTAAAATTACAAACCAGAACGTGGCAGATGCCATCAAGTATCAGCTTCACGTTGTGGTTGACAAGAGAAAGGTAGTACTGCCCGACGGCATCAAAACAGTAGGCGCACATGAGGTTGAAGTTAAGATTTATCCTGAAATAAGTGCAAAAATCACAGTTGAAATAATCTCCGAATAAAAAGATTTTAATACATCAAACCTTCCGTCTCCGCTTTTGAGGCAGGGGACGGTAAGCTTTTATTTTACAAGCAAATATGCGCACATTCTGCGCGCAATTTCCTATGTAATAACAATAGCATCCTCGGAAATATGCAGGAGGAGTGAGAGTGAATGGATAAAAAAGAAAAACCGGTGGAGCTTCCCATTGGGAAAACCATGCCCTATAACATCGAAGCGGAGCAAGCCGTTCTGGGAAGCATGATTTTTGACGAAGAAGCCCTTAACACATGTATGGAAAAGCTCAGTGCAGATGATTTTTATACAAAGGCACATAAGACCATTTTTAATGCAATTGCATCTTTGTCTGAGGCGGCAAAGCCTGTGGACATTGTTACCCTCTCCGATGAGCTTGGTGCAGACATTGATTCGGTGGGCGGCATTGGCTATGTGACGGCTATTGTACAGAACGTACTCTCCACGGAAAACTTGAAGCACTATGTAAACATTGTGCAGGAAAAGAGCATCCTTCGCCGTCTGGTGGCTGCCGCAAGCAGAATTGTGGACATTGCCACAAATGACGAAGATGAGCTCACACAAATATTGGATGAAAGCGAACAGCTTATTTTTAACATACTCGACAAGCAGGGGCAAAAAGGCTTTTACCACATAAGCGAGGTTGTAAAGTCCACGTTGGCACAGGTTGAGGAAAGGCGCAAAAGAGGGGAGTCTGTTACAGGTGTACCCACCGGCTTCAAGGACCTTGACAATCTGACGGCAGGGCTTCAGAAGGGCGCGCTTATTATTGTTGCGGCACGTCCCGGTGTGGGTAAAACATCTTTTGCGTTAAACATTGCAGAGCATGCCGCAATAAGGCACAAAGTACCCGTTGCAGTTTTCAGCCTTGAAATGAGCAAGGAAGAGCTTGTAAACAGAGTTTTGTCAAGTGAGGCGCTGGTGTCCAGCGAAAAAATGCGTGTGGGCAATCTGGATGCAACTGAAATGGCAAAAATTGCACATTGCCTTAACGGGGTAATGTCTGCTCCCATTTATATTGACGATACGTCTGACATTTCTATTTCAGAAATAAGGGCAAAGTGCAGAAAGCTTAAGCTTGAAAAAAAGCTGGGGCTTGTTGTGGTTGACTATTTGCAGCTCATGGAAACAAAGGGCGGAAGCGACAACCGAGCACAGGCAGTTGCAGAAATTTCCCGTTCCTTGAAGATTATGGCAAAGGAGCTTGAAGTTCCGGTTATTACCCTGTCGCAGCTTAACCGTTTAAGTGAAGGCAGAAAGGATAAGCGCCCTCAGGTAAGTGACCTTAGGGAAAGCGGCTCTATCGAGCAGGACGCAGATATTGTTATGCTTTTGTATAACCCCGACACAGCAGCCGAGGACCCCAATGCTGAAAAAAGCAACGTGGTTGAATGTATTGTTGCCAAGCACCGTGGCGGTTCTCAGGGTGTAATAAACTTGGCTTGGCGCGGTGAGTATACAAAGTTTATGAATCTGGACAACAGAAATTAGGTGACGGAGTGCTCAGAAAAGTACTTAAAACAATAAAGAAGAATAATATGCTCAAAGCAGGGGACAAAGTTGTATGCGCTCTCAGCGGGGGTGCAGATTCTATGGCTCTGCTTTGTGCGCTTTATGAATTAAAAGACGATTTGGGCATTTTGCTCTGTGCGGCTCATATGAATCACTCAATACGCGGAGCAGATGCTGATGCAGATGAAAAGTTTGCGGCGGATTTCTGCAAAAGTCTGGGTGTTGAAATTTTTACAAAAAAGGTTAACGTACCCCTTATTGCAAAGGAAACAGGCATAAGCGAGGAGGAGTGCGGCAGGTACGAAAGGTATCGCTTTTTTAACCAAGTCTGTGAGAATGTGGGCGGCGCATTGATTGCCACAGGGCATCACAAAAACGACAATGCCGAAACCGTTCTGTTTAACCTTTTCCGCGGCAGCGGAAGCAGGGGGCTGGGCGGCATTGCCTATAAACGGGATAACATCATCAGACCGCTTCTTGACGTAACAAGAGCGGACACGGAAAATTATCTTATGCAAAAGAACATCGCCTGGAGAGAGGACAAAACTAATTTTCAGTGTGAGTATACGCGGAACAAAATACGGTTGGTTATTTTAAAGGATATTGAAAAATGTTTCCCGGAGGCTGTTGAAAAAATCGCCCTGTGCTCAGAAGCTGTACGAACAGACGATGAGTATTTGCAGCAAATAGCGGAAAATAGCGGAGCATTTGAAAACGGCTGTATTTACGAAGAAAAATTTGCCAACCTTCACGAAAGCATACGGCGCAGAGTTATAATAAATGCTTTAAAGGAATGGGGCTTAAGCCCGGACCGCGAAAGGATAAATGCCGTATACAGCATTGTTACCGGACCCACCGGAAAATACAGAGATCTTGGCAAGGGAGTCCGTGTTGTAAACAATTACGGCAGTGTTTCCCTTTTGGAAAAAAGTTCGTTCTGTCCCGAGGATGTCACATATAATATAAAGTCGGGCGAAAGCCTGGAAATAAAGGTTTTTGAAGGCAGTTGGAGCATAAAAACTGTTGACAAAAGCCAAAAAATAAGAGATAATAAAATGATGATACTTTTAGATGCTGATAAACTGGGGGATGAAGTTTCCGTTAGGTGCAGAAAGGACGGGGACTATATTTCTCCTTTAGGCATGGATGGCAAAAAAAAGTTAAAAAAAGTTTTCATTGATTTAAAAATTCCGAAAGAAAAACGTGATAGAATTTCAATGCTTGCTTACAAGGATGAAATTCTCTTTATTCCGGGTATTAGGAAAACAAAAAACTATTTACCTGACAACAACACAAAAAAATTTTTAGTGGCGGAATACAAAGGATAAAATGTATTCACGGAAAGTGAGGATGACATGGAAAACAAGAGGTTTGAAATAACGGACGTAATTGAGGAGGTTCTTGTAAGCGAAGAACAAATCAAAACGAGGGTAAAAGAACTTGGCGAGGAGATAAGCCGCGATTACGAGGGCAGAGAAGTGTGCGTGTTGACTGTTCTTACAGGCAGCTTTATGTTTGCTGCCGACATTATCAGAGCACTCAGTGTACCTGCGAGAGTAATATGTATTTTCGCTTCAAGCTACGAAGGAACAGAATCCGTTGGAAAAGTGGACATAATAAAGGGTAAGGGTTTTGCAGTCAAGGATAAGGATATACTTATTGTTGAAGATATCGTTGACACAGGCAGAACACTTTCCGCTGTAAAGCAGATTCTTTTGGACGAAGGTGCAAAGAGCGTTGAAATCTGTACTTTCCTTGACAAGCCCGAAAGACGTGTTGTAGAACTTGTTCCCAAGTACATAGGCTTTGACATCCCCAACAAATTTGCAGTTGGTTACGGTCTTGACTATGATCACAGATTCCGCCAGTTCCCCTTTGTAGGTGTTCTTAAGCCGGAAATTTATGAAAAGTAAGCCAAGGAGGCAAGTCGATTGAAAAAGAGATTTAAGAATTTAGGCTTTATTGTAGCCTTTTTGTTGGTTGTTTTACTGCTGGCAAGCATGTTTCAGTCTCAGCCCGCAGTTGAAGAGACTGTTTATTCTGATTTGCTTAATCAGATAAGAGCAGGCAACGTTAAGGAAATTGAGCTTCACGAAACAACCGCAAATGTTATTTATGACAACGGCGACACTGCCGTTATTGACATCCCCGGAAGATACTGGATATACGAAGGGGAAATGGGCGATATTATAAACCAGCAGGTTAAAGCAGGCGAATTGAAAATTTCAACTCCCGAGCCTGAGAGTGTATCCTGGTGGGTTTCCATGCTCCCCAGTGTTATAATGTTTGTTATTATAATTGCCTTCTGGGTGTTTGCATTTCGTCAGTCACAGGGCGGCGGAAAGGGCATGTCCGGCTTTGGCAAAAGCAAGGCAAAATCCCCCGACGAAAACGGCAAGAGAGTTACATTTGCCGACGTTGCAGGCGTTGACGAGGAAAAGAAAGAGCTTAGTGAAATTGTTGACTTCTTGCGCGACCCCAAGAAGTTTACTTCTCTGGGCGCAAGAATACCTAAGGGTGTGCTTCTTGTAGGACCTCCCGGTACAGGTAAAACTCTTCTTGCAAAGGCTGTTGCAGGGGAAGCAGGTGTTCCCTTCTTCTCAATGAGCGGTTCTGACTTTGTGGAAATGTTTGTTGGTGTGGGTGCTTCCCGTGTTCGTGATTTGTTTGAGCAGGCACGAAAGAATCTTCCCGCAATTATATTTATTGACGAAATTGATGCTGTTGGCCGTCAGAGAGGCACAGGCTTAGGCGGCGGTCATGATGAAAGAGAACAGACCTTAAACCAGCTTTTGGTTGAAATGGACGGTTTTGGAACAAACTCAGGCATTATAATTATTGCCGCTACAAACCGTGCCGACATTCTTGACCCTGCACTTCTCCGTCCCGGCAGATTTGACAGACAGGTTGTAGTTAATTATCCCGACCAGAAGGGCAGAGAGGCTATACTTGAAATCCATGCAAAGAATAAGCCTTTGGACGAAACCGTAAGCCTTGCAGATGTGGCAAAGTCCACCTATGGCTTTACAGGTGCAGATTTGGAGAACATCCTTAATGAAGCGGCAATTCTGGCTGCAAGAAACAATAAGAGTAAAATTGGTCAGGATGAAATGGACGAAGCAATCTTAAAGGTTGTTATGGGTCCCGAAAAGAAGAACAAGGTAATGAAGCAAAAAGATAAGGAACAGACAGCTTATCACGAAGCAGGTCATGCAATTCTTTCTCACATTCTTCCCACACAGGATAGTGTTCACCAGGTTTCAATTATTCCTCGTGGTGCGGCAGGCGGCTTTACCTTAAGCCTTCCCGACACAGACAAAATGTACGTTTCCAAGCAGGAAATGCTTGAGGATATTGTTGTTTACATGGGCGGTAGAATTGCTGAAAAGATTATATTTAATGACATAAATACCGGTGCGTCAAGCGACATTGACCGCGCTACAACCCTTGCGCGCAAGATGGTGATGCAGTATGGTATGAGCGAAAAGCTTGGTTCCATGACATTTACAAGCAGCGACCACGAGGTATTTTTGGGCAGAGACTTCTCTCAGGGGAACAATTATTCGCCTCAGACAGCGGCAGTTATTGACGAGGAAGTTAAAAATATTATTGACATGTGCTTTGCTAAGTGCGAGGAGCTCCTTAGAGAAAACGTTGATAAGCTTCATGCAGTTGCAAAGGCACTTATTGAACACGAAAAGCTTGACGGCGATGAATTTATAAAAGCTTTTGAAGGCACACTTGATGCTACTGAAGCCGCAGAGGAGGCACAAGAATAATGAAAAGCATGACAGGATACGGCACAGCCGAAACAATGTATGCAGGCAAAAAAATCACTGTTGAAATAAAAAGTGTAAACAGCCGCTACAGTGATATATCGGTTAAAATGCCCCGTCTTTACAGCTTTTTGGAGGCTCCCGTTAAAAAGGCTGTTACAAAATATACCTCACGCGGTAAGATAGATGTTTATATAAATATTGACTCTTCCACCGATGAAACAAAGGCTGTACAGGTTAACGTAAGCCTTGCAGCAGCATACAAGGATGCAATTGAAAAAATTGCCCGTGAAACAAGCACAACTCCCGAGGTTAATGCTGTAACACTTGCACGTCTTCCCGACGTTCTCTCCATCGATGCAGAGGACGAAGACGCAGAGGAAATGACGAAGGTTGTTCTCGAAGCCTTGGAAGAGGCGGGCAGGATTTATACGGCTATGCGTGAGGACGAAGGCTATAACATGCTCCTTGTTCTCACAGAGCACTTGAACGTGATTGAAAAATACGTGGGTATTATTGAGGCAAGTGCACCGGAGATAGTAACCAATTACCGAGCAAAAATTGAGGCTCGCATGAAGGAGATTTTGGGAAGTGTTCCCTATGACGAATCTCGTTTGCTTACGGAGGTTGCACTTTTTGCAGACAAGGTTAACGTGGATGAAGAAATTGCAAGGCTTAAAAGCCACATTGACCAGATGCGTGAAATGTTTAAAGCAACAGAACCCATTGGCAGAAAGATGGACTTTCTCATTCAGGAAATGAACCGTGAAATTAACACAACGGGTTCAAAGTGTAACAACCTCTCCATTGCCAGAAATGTTATTGACGTTAAGGCGGAGATTGAAAAGTTGCGCGAACAAGTACAGAATATAGAGTAAAATCCGGTTAAAATTGCCCATCTCACCATTTTGTACGTTTGGGCGGTGCAGGTAGCACAGCACCAACCGTACAAAACGGCAATCTGAACGATTTTAGCCACGGATTTTAGGATTATGAGGTTTTTGGATTTTAGGAAAACAGGTAAAAAAGATGAAACTGATAAACATTGGCTTCGGGAACATGGTTTCCGATGGGAAAATTGTGAGCATTGTAAGCCCGGATTCCGCACCTGTAAAAAGACTTGTGCGTGACGCAGGGGAGAAGGGCATGCTTATTGACGCAACGTACGGACGTAAAACAAAAAGTGTAATCATAGCCGATTCAGGGCATGTTATACTCTCTGCTCTTACAGCAGATGTGCTGTATGAACGTAACGAAAGCGAAAAACAGCCGATAATTCTCGGCGAAGAATAGGAGTGTTACTTATGAAAAAAGGAACATTGCTGGTGTTGTCAGGTCCTTCGGGGTCAGGCAAGGGGACTTTGGTTAAGGAATACATGAGCAAAAACAAGGGTGTGTTTGTTTCTGTGTCCGCAACAACCCGCGCGCCCAGAGAAGGCGAAGTTCATGGAGTGAATTACTTTTTCATGACAAAAGCCGAATTTGAAAAAAAGGTGTCGGAAGACGGTTTTTTAGAGCATGCGGAATTTTGCGACAACTACTACGGTACACCCCGTGAAGAGGTTGAAAAGAAGCTTAATGAAGGCTTTGACGTAATTCTGGAAATCGAAGTGCAGGGTGCACTTCAGGTTAAGGAAAATTGCCCCGAAGCAGTTCTGGTGTTTACCATTCCTCCCTCTTTTGAGGTGCTCAGAAAACGGCTTATAGGCAGAGGCACTGAAAGCATGGATGTTATTGAAAAAAGGCTTGCCACTGCCATTGAAGAAATAAAGCAGGCATACAAGTACGACTATGTTGTTGTGAATGACACTTTGTGTGTTGCTGTCAGTGAGCTTGAAGCTATATTTAAGGCTGAAAAATGTGAATGTAAAAACAACGAAAAATTTATAGAAGGAGTTTTGAACGATGTTATATCCTGAAATTGCTAAACTTATGGAGGGTATGCCCTCAAGATATTCTCTTGTTATTGTAACAGCAAAGAGAGCAAGACAGCTTGCAGAAAAGAGCGACCCTGTTACAGATAAGCACGTAAGCTGTGCAATAGGCGAAATCAGCGAAGGTAAGGTAAAAATAAAGGCATAAACCGTTTGTGTGAAGGTTATTTGTATGTGGAAAGGGGTTATGTTATGCTTAAAGGGAAAAATATTGTGCTGGGTGTAACCGGCGGAATTGCGGCATACAAGGCTTGCGACATTGCGTCCTGTCTTGTAAAGCTGGGGGCAGATGTGCATGTTATTATGACAAAGTCTGCCTGTGAGTTTGTTGCGCCTTTAACATTCAAAACACTGACAAATAACAAGGTTCACACAAGTGTTTTTGACGAAAACGATGTGGGTGTGCCCCACATTGATCTGGCACAGGGGGCAGATTTGCTCCTTGTTGCACCTGCTACGGCAAATTTTATAGGTAAGGTTGCCAACGGTATTGCAGACGATATGTTAACTGCTACCATTATGGCGGCAAGTAATAAGAAAATAATTATATCCCCCGCTATGAACAGTCACATGTATGAAAATCCTGCCATGCAGGAAAACATTAAAAAGCTCATAAGCAGGGGTTTTGTCGTAATTAAACCGGCTTTAGGCAGACTTGCCTGCGGCGATGTGGGCATAGGAAAATTGCCCCAGGTTGACGATATTATTGAAAGGGTAGTTTGCGAAGCGGCATTTGAAAAAACACTTTTGGGGAAAAGGGTGCTTATAACAGCAGGCCCTACCCGTGAGGCAATTGACCCTGTGAGATACATAACAAATCATTCAACAGGTAAAATGGGTTATGCTCTGGCACGTGTTGCAAAGGCAAAGGGCGCGTCTGTTACTCTCGTTACAGGCAAAACAAGCCTTAAAAAGCCCTTGGGTGTTGATTGTATTGAGGTTGTCTCCGCAAAGGATATGTTCCGCGAGGTAACCGAAAGATACTTTGACACAGATATTGTTATAAAGGCTGCGGCAGTGGCAGACTTTAAACCTAAAAATGTACAAAACAGCAAAACAAAAAAGGAAAATGCGTCCTTGAATATTGAGCTGGAAAAAACAGAAGATATTTTGAAATATTTGGGCAGCAAAAAAGCCCATCAGGTGTTGATAGGTTTTTGCATGGAAACAGAGGACTTGCTGGAAAATGCCAAAAAGAAGCTCGAAGGCAAAAATCTTGACATGATATGTGCCAATTCCCTCACAACACCGGGTGCCGGCTTTGGGGTTGACACAAACGTTTTAACCCTTATTGAAAAAAACGGGGAAATTACCAATCTCCCCATGGATACTAAGGAAAATCTGGCAGCGGTTATACTTGACAAAGCTGCATTTTTAGCAGAGAGGAAATAGTAAGTAAATGTACGCAGAGGTATATATTGATACCCCACTTTTAAACTTGGATAAGCCCTTTTCTTACAAAATTCCCCCCAGGCTTGCGGGAGACGTGGTTCCGGGGGTGAGGGTACGTGTGCCCTTTGGATTTGGTAACCGTCTTTGCGAGGGTGTTGTTACCCTTGTAAGTGAACAAAGTGAGTTTGAAGAGGTTAAAGAAGTTAAAAATGTGATTGACCCTATTCCTGTTTTAACAAAGAAGGATATTCAGCTCATTTTCAGAATGAGACAGGATTATTACTGTACCTTTTACTCTGCGGCAAAGCTGTTTCTCTGCACGGGAAGCAAGCAAAAAAAAGAAGAGTGGGTCAATTTAACAAATAAATTTACTGCCGATGAAGCAAAGGCAATGGTGGCAAAAAGTGCATTGCAGGAAAGGCTTCTGATGCTTTTGCTAAATGCCTCCGGCAGCATGGAAATGACGGCAATCAAAGCTGAAATGGGCAAAAATGCACGAATGTGCGCAAATGCTCTTGTGAAAAAGGGCATAGCAACCATGGAATACAAGAGTCTCAAGAAGGTTGGGGAAAAAACCGTTAAGGTTGCATACTTGGCAAAGGGTGTTGAGGATGCGTATTCTCTGGCGGAAAGCATGAGCAAAAGAAGTCCCGTGCAGGCTGAAATCATAAAGTTTTTATCCGGGGGAGGAAAGTTTACAATTCCCGATATTATGGCAGAATGTAAAGCCTCCCGAAACAGTATTGAAGCACTTAACATTAAAGGGCTTGTGGAACTTGAAGAAAAGCGAATTCTCCGTAGTCCCATAACAGAAAAAGAAGAACACACAACAGCATTTGAGCCAACCCAAGAACAGAAAAATGCCATTGACACAATAAAAAATTGTGCGGCGGGAACATTTCTTATTCACGGAGTAACAGGCAGCGGTAAAACAGAGGTTTACCTCCAGCTTGTGGAAAGTGTTATAAAAGAGGGCAAGCAGGCAATTGTGCTTGTGCCGGAAATATCCCTTACACCGCAAATAACCGACCGTTTTTATAAAAGGTTCGGTAAGGTTGTGGCAGTTATGCACTCGGCGCTCTCTCTGGGAGAAAGGTATGATGAATATACCCGTATTAAAACAGGCGAGGCAAAAGTGGTTGTGGGCGCACGTAGTGCCGTTTTTGCCCCTGTTAAAAACCTGGGGCTGATAATCGTTGATGAAGAGCACGAATATTCTTATAAATCCGAAACCACACCAAAGTATCATGCTGTTGAGATTGCCCGCATGCGAGGGGAATTGTTTAAATGCCCCGTTGTGCTGGCATCTGCAACACCTTCGGTGGAAAGCTATTATAAAGCTCAGTGCGGTGAGTACATCCTCATAGAGCTTACAAAAAGGTATAACAACAACCCTCTTCCCGAGGTTGAAATTGCAGACATGCGAAAAGAGCTTCAGGATGGTAACAGAACGGTTCTGAGCAGAACCTTGGCAAGGGAAATGTACCAAAATCTTAAAGACGGAAAACAAACTGTTTTATTTTTAAACAGGCGAGGCTTTTCAACCTTTGTTTCCTGCCGTGACTGCGGTTTTGTGTACATGTGCCCCAATTGCAGCATATCCCTTACATACCATGTGTCAAACGACACATTGAACTGTCATATGTGCGGTTACAGGCAACAGCGCCAGAGCCTTTGTCCGTCCTGCTCAAGCAAAAAAATACGCGACTTTGGCGCAGGCACTCAAAAGGTTGAAATGCAAATAAGGGAAATTTTCCCCACGGCAAATATTGTGCGCATGGATGCCGACACAACTGCCGGCAAAAACGGACACGAAAAAATCCTGAATGAATTTGAAAATAATAATTCTGACATTTTGCTTGGCACACAGATGGTGTCAAAGGGGCTTGACTTCCCCCTTGTTACACTGGTGGGAGCCTTGGCAGCAGATTCTACACTTTTTGCCGACGATTTCCGCGCTCAGGAGCGAACCTTTGCTCTTATAACACAGGTGTGCGGAAGAGCAGGCAGAGGGGAAGCTGCCGGCAGGGCAATTATACAAACCTATTCCCCCGAGAACAGAGTGCTTAACCTTGCGGCAAAGCAGGATTATAAAACATTTTACAAAGAGGAAATTGCGTACAGGCAAGCCTTTGGATATCCGCCCTTTGAGCATATTGTAAACATACTTATTACAGGTGAAGACGAAAAGCTGTGTGAAAAGTGTGCTTATGGAGTTTTGGGCGAGCTGAAGGTGGCTGACGGTATACGCGCAGAGGGCATTACAATTTTTGGACCTCATGATGCGCCCATAAAAAAAATACAGGGCAGATACCGCAAAAGGATATGGTTCAAGTGCAAGGATGTTGCCTCCATGGGTAAAGCATTCCGCGCTGCTCTTGCGGTAAAAAGACCCGGGGGTATACAGATAAGCATTGATGTGGACCCCTATTCGATGAGTTAGGAAGGAGAGTTTTTTATATGGCAATAAGAGAAATCAGAACAGAAGGCGACCCTTGTCTTGGCAAGGTTTGCCGTGTTGTAGATAAATTTGACCAGCGGCTTCACACTCTTTTGGATGACATGAAGGAAACCTTAAAAAAAGCAAACGGTGTTGGTTTGGCAGCACCTCAGGTGGGCATACTTAAAAGAGTAGTAGTTATTGACACAGGCGAAGAAATGGTTGAACTTGTAAACCCTGTCCTTACCCATACAGAAGGAAGCTATATTGACGTTGAAGGTTGCCTCTCTCTTCCCGGCAAGGCAGGCACCGTTGAACGCCCCATGAAAGCTACCTGCAAAGCGCAAAATCGTTACGGTGAAGAAATCGAATTTTCCGGCGAAGAGCTCTACGCAAAATGTATCTGCCATGAGCTTGACCATCTTGACGGCATTTTGTATGCATCTAAAGTAGTAGAGTGGCTTGATGTAGAGGAAGAGGATTAATTATGAAAATAATGTTTATGGGAACGCCCGAATTTGCGGCAGTTTCTTTAAAAACTTTAATAGAAAAGGGCTATGACGTAGCAGGTGTTGTGTCTCAGCCCGACAAGCCCAAGGGCAGAGGCATGGAGGTTCAACCTACCTTTGTTAAAGCGGTTGCCATGGAATATAATATTCCCACTTTTCAGCCCGAAAGCTTAAAAAACGGGGAGCTTATGCCTTTTTTGGAAGAAATTGACCCCCAGCTTATAATTGTTGTAGCATACGGAAAAATACTTCCTGAGTATGTTTTGAACTACCCCAAATACGGCTGTGTTAATGCTCATGCGTCAATTCTTCCCCAGTACCGCGGTGCGGCGCCTATCCAGAGAGCTATTATTGACGGTAAAAAGGAAACAGGTGTTACCGCAATGTATATGGAAAAAGGGCTTGACACAGGAAATATGATCCTTGTTGAAAAAATAAGAATTGAAGATGACGATACAGGGGAAACTTTGCATGACAAGCTTGCGGCAGTGGGTGCAGAGGTTCTCATAAAAACAATAGAACGTTTTAAAGCAGGGGATTTTTCATCAACAAAGCAGGACGATGAAAAGGCAACGTATGCCTCGATGCTTACAAAAGCAGAGGGCGAAATCAACTGGGGAAAAAGCGCAGAGGACGTGTATAACCTCATAAGAGGGCTTAATTCATGGCCAATGGCATATACTTACTATATGGGCAAAAGGTTTGTGCCTTATGAATGCGAAAAGGTTGACACAAACGGCATTCCAGGTGAAGTTAAGGATGTTAATAAGGACGGCTTTACCGTGGCATGCGGTGAAGGCGGCATAAAGATAAAGGCTGTTAAGTTTGACGGCAAAAAGAAAATGAGTGTTAAGGATTACCTTGTAGGCAATAAAATTGAAGCAGGACAGATTTTAGGAAGGTGACAATATGTTCTATTATGACATGTATTATCTGGTGCTGGTAGTACCCATGATTATTTTGTCGATGCTGGCACAGGCAAAGGTTAACTCCAGCTTTACAAAGTATTCAAAGGTTAATACCATGCGTAATCTTACGGGAAGCGAAGCTGCAAGGCAAATATTGGACCGCCACGGCTTGTATGACGTTAAGATTGAGGCAATATCCGGCAACCTTACTGACCACTATGACCCCAAGGCAAACGTTATAAGGCTGTCTGACTCAGTAAGGAACTCCACTTCTGTTGCGGCTGTGGGTGTTGCAGCTCACGAAGCAGGGCATGCCGTGCAGCACGCAGAGAGCTATGCTTTCATAAAGCTCAGGAACAAGCTTGTTCCTGTGGCAAATTTCGGCTCTAAGATATCAATACCTTTGATTATTATCGGATTTTTGCTTATGAGCTTTGAAGGCTATCTTGGAACATGGCTTGTTTATGCAGGAATTTTGCTTTTTTCTGCGGCAGTGCTTTTTCAGGTGGTAACACTGCCTGTTGAATTTGATGCGTCCAACCGTGCAATAAAGGTTCTTGGGGAAGGCGGCTACCTTTACGAAGAAGAGGTAAAGCACGTTAAGAAGGTTCTCAGCGCAGCCGCTATGACATACGTTGCCGCAGCTGCAACAAGCATAGCTCAGTTGTTGAGACTAATTTTAGTAGCAAGGGACAGAAAAGACTGATGAGTAATTTATCGCCTGCCAGAGAAGCGGCACTTAAAACTTTATATGCCGTTGACAAGGACGGCGCCTATATGAATATTGCATTGAACGATATTATAAACGAGTTTGCTCTGTCTGTTCAGGATGCTGCATTGTGCACCGAAATCGTGATGGGTGTTCAGCGCAACAGGCTTTATCTTGACAATATTATAGAGCACATTTCTTCAATAAAGCTCAAGAAGATATCTGTATGGATATTAAACATTCTCCGAATGGGCATTTACTCTGTAAGGTTTTTGGAAAAAATACCTCACAGTGCAACCATTAACGAATGTGTAAAGCTTGCCAAAAGGTACGGACATGCAAAAAGCAGCGGCTTTGTGAACGCAGTTTTACGAAAGGTAGTATCCTCGGGTGACTTTTTGCCTCCCGAAGGTACGGTTGAATATTTGTCGGTGTATTATTCTTATCCCGAATGGATAGTTGAAAAATGGAAAAAAGAAGGCATTGGGGATGTTGTTGCCCTCCTTGAGGCAGGTAACAAAACTCCGCCTACATATTTAAGGCGAAACCTTTTAAAAGGTGATTTTGAAATTCCCCAAGGGATTGAAAAAGCTGAACTTGGCATGAATGCCTATGTGTATAAAAAAGGGGGAGCTTTCCACGGTTCTTCTCTTCAGAAGGAAGGCTATTTTTCCATACAGGACGTTGCCAGCCAGCTGGCAGTGGAAGCCTTGGAGGTTGAAAAAGGCATGGAGGTTTTAGACCTTTGTGCGGCACCCGGAGGCAAAAGCGAATACATGGCAGAGCTTATGGGTAACTGCGGAAGGATAATTGCATGCGACCTTTATGAGCATAAAACAGAGCTTATTGAAAAGAGCTGTAACAGGCTTGGCATAACTATTGTGCAAACTATGGTTAACGATGCTGAAAAGTTTAACCCTGATTTTGAAGACAAATTTGACAGAGTTCTTCTTGATGCACCCTGCTCGGGGCTTGGTATTATCCGCCGTAAGCCCGACATTAAGTGGACAAAAGGCGCAAACGACTGCTCAGCTTTGACACAGACTCAGTACAGAATGCTCCGCCATGCAAGACGGTACGTAAAAAAGGGCGGTATGCTTGTTTACTCCACCTGTACCATAAGCCGTATGGAAAATGAGCAGATGGTGAAAACCTTCCTGCGGGAAAACAAAAACTTTGAGGCATTGCCCACAGAGTATATGCAAGAGGGCGGATATTGTCAGCTTTTGCCCAGCACAACAAATACGGATGGATTTTTTATAGCGAGGTTTGTACGTCGTGATTAATCTTAGTGATTTTACACTTGAAGAATTAACTGAATATTTTGTAAGCATGGGCGAAGCAAAATTCCGTGCAAAGCAGGTGTTTTCCTTAATAAGCAAGGGTGCCGAAAGCATAGATGAGCTGACAACACTTTCAAAGGCGCTCCGTGAAAAGCTCAAGGAAGAAGCTTGTCTTTATCTGCCTGAGATTGAACGAAAGCTTACTTCAAAGCTGGACGGTACAGTAAAATACCTTTTAAGGCTGAGCGACGGCAACATTATTGAAACCGTTGCAATGAGGTATCATCACGGTATTTCTGTATGCGTGTCCAGTCAGGTGGGCTGTGCAATGGGATGTACCTTCTGCGCATCCACCCTTAAAGGCAGGGTTCGCAATCTCACCCCCGGGGAGATAACCGGGCAGGTAATCCGTGTAATGAAGGATTTAGGCGAAAGAGTGTCGAATATAGTAGTAATGGGAATTGGTGAGCCCTTTGACAATTATGAAAACCTCATTAAGTTTTTAAAGAATATAACCCACAGTGAGGGTGTAAATCTTGGCAGCAGGCACATAACCGTATCAACCTGCGGGCTTGTACCTAAGATAATTGACTTTGCAAATGAGGGCATGAGCATTAATCTGGCAGTGTCCCTCCATGCACCTACCGACGAATACAGAAAGGCTATAATGCCAATTGCAAAAAAGTATTCCTTGAAGGAATTGATAGATGCCTGCCGATATTATTTCGAAAAAACAGGCAGGAGAATAACATATGAGTATGCACTTATAGAAGGGAAAAACTCATCCGATGAGTGTGCAAGGCTTTTAATCGACCTGTTAAAAGGAGATAACTGTCACATTAACCTTATCCCCGTTAACGACGTGGAGGAGAGAGGTAATGTGAGGGTTTCAAAAAAAAGAGTTGAAGAATTTAAAAATATGCTCTGCGCAGGACACGTAACAGCAACCGTGCGACGGGAGCTGGGAAGCGACATATCTGCATCCTGCGGACAGTTGAGAAACAGTTTAGTTAATTGAACGGAGGTGGTCTTAATGGAATATGCAGCTATAACAGATGTTGGAATGAAGAGGCATAACAATGAAGACTCCTATATTGTAAACGAAAATTACAGCGATGGTATTTTTATTATCGCAGACGGAATGGGCGGTCACAATGCGGGAGAGATTGCCAGCTTAGAGGCTTGCAGGATTGTTGAAAGCTACATATTGCAGTCCGAGGGCAATCTGGCAACAATACTGCGAGAAGGTGTTTCCAAAGCCAACCGCGACATTTTTGTGCGCGCTTCTGAAACCGAAGCAATGAAAGGCATGGGAACTACCATAGACGCATGCGTAATTGAAAATAACAAGGCTCATATTGCTCATGTTGGCGACAGCAGAGTTTACGTTATCACCAAGGATTCGATAGAAAAAATCACGAAGGATCACAGTGTTGTGGGCATGATGCTGGACTCAGGCTCTATTACTGAGGAAGAGGCAAAAAACCATCCTCAGCGGCACTTTATAACAAGAGCTGTGGGCACTGCCATGACAGTGGAGGTGGATATCCTTGAAAGGGATATACATAGCGATGAGTGGATTCTTATGTGTACGGACGGTCTGACAAATATGGTTGCCAAAGAGGAAATTCACAGTATTGTTGCAAACAGTACCGATGTTTCCCGTGCAGCAGAAATGCTTGTCACAAAAGCAAAAGAAAACGGCGGCGACGACAACATTACCGCTATTTTGCTTCACGTCTAAAAAAGGAGGATAAGTGATTATGATCGGAACCGTATTAGGTAGCAGATATGAACTTATAGAAAAAGTGGGAGTAGGCGGCATGGCGATAGTTTATAAAGCCATGGACAGACTCTTGAACCGCTATGTTGCAGTTAAGCTCTTAAGGAGCGAATTCCAGGGTAACGAGGAATTTATAAGAAGATTCAACATCGAATCACAGGCGGCTGCCAGCCTTTCACACCCCAATATTGTACCTATTTATGACGTAGGACAGTGCGGGGATTTGCAGTATATTGTTATGGAATTTATCGAAGGTAAGACCCTTAAGGAATATATTGCCGAAAAGAAGGGCAGTATTTACTGGAAGGAAGCAACCGACATTGCAATGCAGATTTGTTCCGCACTGGATCATGCTCATTCAAAGCACATTATACATAGAGACATAAAGCCCCAGAACATTATGATAAGTGAAGATAATGTTATTAAGGTTACTGACTTCGGTATTGCAAGAGCCGCATCAGGCGGAACTCTTACAATGGAGGCTATGGGCAGCGCCCATTACCTTTCTCCCGAGCAGGCACGCGGTGGCTATACAGACCAAAGAAGCGATATTTATTCTTTGGGTGTACTTCTTTATGAGCTTTATACGGGCAAGCTGCCTTTTGACGGGGAAACAAGTGTTGCGGTTGCAATGCAGCACATGCAGGTAGAGCCTCCTCGTCCCAGAAGCATTAACCCCGATTTACCAAAGTGCATAGAAGATATTATTCTCAAGGCTATGAGCAAGGAGCAGAGGCTTCGTTACGAAAGTGCCGCTCTTATGCTTGCCGACATAAAAAAGGCATATGCTGACCCCGACAGCGACATTGCCGCAGTCAGCGAAGAAGAGGATAAGTTTGGCACAAAGAAGATAACACCTATTGTAAACATTACAATCCCCGGTGACAACAATAGCGGCAAAACCGTTGTAAGACGCACCGAAGAAGACCGCAAAAAGAAGAAAAAAGACAAGAAAAAGGACACTATTGCCATTATTGCAGCTGTTATAACATGCTTTGTTATAGCTGTTATTATGGGTGTGGTTGTGGCAAATGTAATTTCCAAAGACCCTTCCGACGAAACTGCTGTTTACAGAATGCCCAACGTAAAGGGACTTTCCAAGTCTGAAATGACAGAGTCCTTGCAGGAATTGAGAAGTGCAGGCTTTGAAATTGAAGAGGTATACGAATACGACAGTAAAATTGAAAAGGGCGAAGTTATTGACCAGGACCCCAAAATGGGCGAAATTGAAGAAGGTACAAAAATTATTATTGTTATAAGCAACGGTAAAGAACAGATAAATCTTGACGACTATACAGGAATCAACGCAGATGATGCCATAGCAGAGCTTGAAGGCATGGGTGTTGTTGTAAAGACCAGCCAGGAAATGAGCGACGAGGTTGAAGAGGGTCAGGTTATCCGTCAGCTTCCCACAGCAGGTCAGGTTGTTGAAACAGGGGATTCCATAAGGCTGTTTGTATCCTCAGGTCCTAACAAGTTTGACCTTGACAACTACGTGGGTTCGGAGAGTAAAGAGGCTCAGACAGAGCTTGAAACACAGGGCATAATTGTATCTTTGACTGAAGAATACAACGACAGTGTTCCTGCCGGTGTTGTTATAAGCCAGTCTCCTGTGGCAGGAACCGAAATGAAAAAGGGTGACAGTGTTCAGCTTAAGGTAAGCCTTGGTGCAGAACTTATGAATGTTCCCAATCTTCTTGGTTTAACTGTTGAAACAGCAAACGACGCATTGAAAAATAACAACCTCAAGCTTGGTAATGTTACAGAGATTTCTTCCGGTCAGGCTAAGGGTGTTGTTGTAAAACAGAGCATTGCGGAAAACACAAAGGTTGACAAAAATACAGTTGTTGACATTGTGATTAGTAAAGGCTCTGAGGTAGCTGTTCCTGACAGCCAAAGCCTCACGGTTTCCGACAATGACTCCGGTAACACCAACAATAATACACTCAATACTTCTGATACAGGTTTATAATTAAAGTACGGAGGCGAAAACCTTGCTTTTAAAGGGCACTATAATTAAAGGAATAGGCGGATTTTACTATGTTGACACCAGTGAGGGTATTATAGAGTGTCGGGCAAGGGGTAAGTTCCGAAAAACAGATGTTCTTCCCACTGTGGGAGACAAGGTAGAAGTTGAAACAACAGACATGAAGCAGGGCAGTGTGAAAACAATTGAAAAACGTACCAATTGCCTCATCCGCCCTGCGGTAAGTAATATTGACACATTGATGATAGTTGCAGCCATAAGCAACCCGGCACCTGACACCAACCTTATTGACAAAATGCTGGTTATAGCAGCAAAAAAAGGCATACAGGGTGCTTTATGTATAAACAAGAGCGACCTGGACAGCTCCGGTGATGTGGAAAGGTTTAGGGATTGCTACCAAAAGGCAGGCTACCGTGTGTTTGTAACAAGTGCCGAAAAAGGAGAAGGCATAGAGGCACTGAGAGAATCTCTCAAAAATAAAACCACTGCTTTTGCAGGGCTTTCGGGAGTAGGCAAGTCAAGCATACTTACCATAATAACAGGCAAGGAGCTTGAAACCGGCGACACCAGCCGTATTGAACGTGGTAAGCACACAACCAGACACGTAGAGCTTATAAAGATTGACGAGGGCTATGTGTTTGACACACCGGGATTTTCCCAGCTGGACGTTGAGGACGTAAGGGCAAATGAGCTTAAGGACTATTTCCCCGAAATGGCACCCTTTGAAAACCAATGCCGTTTCCGCGGGTGCAGCCATTCTGCAGAGCCTGACTGCGGTGTTAAGAATGCACTTAAAGAAGGGCTTATTGCACAAAGCAGATACGACAGCTATGTAAAAATGTACGATAAATTAAAGCTTATAAAGGATTGGGAAAGAGGTGGCGCAAATGGAACAAAATAAGAGAGAATTTAAACTGGCACCAAGCATTCTGTCGGCTGATTTTTCTGTTTTAGGTCAGCAGATAAAAGAAGCTGAAAAAGGCGGCGCAAAGGTTTTACACATTGATGTAATGGACGGCAGGTTTGTGCCAAACTTTACCTTTGGCGCACTTCTGGTTAAAACAATAAGAAAGTGCAGCGACATGTTTTATGACTGTCATTTGATGGTGGAAAGACCTTACGATTTTATTGATGCATTCCACAAGGCAGGAGCCGACAATATAACAGTTCATTACGAAGCTTTAGGTGACGAAACAGGTAAGGCATTGGAATATATCCGCTCCTTAGGCATAAAGGCAGGACTTTCTATAAGCCCCGACACTCCCGTTGATGTAATAGCACCTTATGTTGATAAGGTTGATATGGTGCTTATAATGAGCGTATATCCCGGCTTTGGCGGACAGAAATTTATCCCCGAAAGCCTGGAGCGAATTGCCGCAGTACGTGAAATGACAAAAGATTACCATGTGGACATTGAGGTTGACGGCGGTGTTTATGAGGCAAACATCAAAGAGGTTGTGGACGCAGGTGCAAACGTGATTGTGGCAGGCAGCGCAGTGTTTGCACAGGAAAACATTTCGGAGGCGGCAGCAAAGCTGTGTAAGGCGGCATGTGATGAGTAAGGCGGTTATTATTTCTGCCGGAAGCATAACAGATTACGAATATACAAGGTCTTTTATAAATGAGGGCGATTATGTTATCTGCGCCGACGGAGGGCTTTTCCATGCTGAAAAGATGGGCATAACTCCAAATCTCACCGTTGGTGATTTTGACTCCTACAAAGGTGGATTAACAGGTGAGGTTAAAAGGTTTAACCCCGAAAAGGACTATACCGACACTCATATTGCAGTAACTTTTGCGTTGGAAAACGGCTTTAATGAGATTGTGCTTCTGGGTGCAACCGGCACAAGAATGGACCATACACTCTCTAATGTAGGACTTTTGGAATATATTACAAAGATGGGTGCAAAGGGTTACGTTATAAACGAAAATAACATAATAACAGTTATTGATAAAACAGAGGTTATTAAGCCTTGTAAGGGCTGGCATCTGTCCCTTATTCCCATAGGCGAGGCAAAGGGTGTTACGCTTAGAAACCTCAAGTATCCTCTTGACAATTACAATTTGAAATTTTCTGAGTCAGTAGCTGTGAGCAATGAGTTTACAGACAAGGACGCAGTAATAGAAATTGAAGAGGGAAGCCTGATTGTAATAAAATCCAGGGACTGATAACACGGAACATGCTGTAAAAAAGTTAATATATTAAACGAAAAACCAGTCAGGAAAATTCCGACTGGTTTTCTTTTTTTTCTTAATGGCATTAGTGCCCTTTTACTTTATGCGCAGTATGGCTTTAGTTATTGATGATAGGAATTTAGGCATTTTAAAAACCAGTATTTTCATGTAAACCTCCTGTTTTGTTAATAATTTACCAAATGGGGTCAGACCCCATTTGGTAAATTTGATATGTTCTGCTACCTTTTGTGGCACGAGATTACAAACACCACGATTATTATTCCCTCAATGGCGGCAATAAGCCATATGGGGCAAACAAGGGCAGTAAAAATACCTGTTACAAAGAAAAGACAGCCCCACCCTATGGGTTTACGATTTTTGTACATGGGCAAACCTCCGTCAGTACATATTACGCAAGTTAAATATTTTTGTTACGGTTATAGACAAATAAAAAATACTATGTTAATATGTAGGTATCCGTTTTTTGGTACACCTGATTATGTATTATTATCTCAGAAAGAGAGATTATAAGTAAACAATCAGGAGGTATTTGTTATGAAAAAATTATTCGGACTTATGGTTTTTTGCGGCATGCTTCTCGCCGTAGCAACTGCGGGCGGTGTTGATTCGGGAGTTATTAACGGAGGCAAAATTTTGTGTCAGTCTGCAATATCAGCCATTCTCATTTTCACCGGCAGTTACTTTCTGAGGGGAGGAGAAAAGGCATGAGCTTTTTTACAAACAGCGGTAAAATGATTAACATGACAAATCCAAGCATAGATGCGTTCTGCGCAGAGGACATTGCCCATGCATTAAGTCTCATTTGCAGAGCGGCAGGTAACTTTAAGCACTTCTATTCTGTGGCACAGCACAGCATCAATTGTATGCGCGAGGCTCAGGCAAGAAGTTTTTCAAAAAGAGTGTGCTTTGCATGCCTTCTTCACGATGCAAGTGAAGCATATCTTTGCGATATACCTACACCCTTAAAGGCTGAGCTTGAAGATTACAAAGTCATAGAAGAAAAGTTTCAGAAGACAATATTCAAAAAATTTGGGCTTTATCCTTTAACAGAGGAAGAAGAGCGCCTTGTAAAATTGGTGGACGAGGCAATGCTGTGGTATGAATTTAAGTGTCTGCATACCATACCCATCTGTTTTGAAAAAACACCGCATCTTTGCAGTACACCACAGGTTGACTTTATGGATATGGCTGCTGTGGAGCAAATGTTTTTGAGAGAAATAAAGGCATTTGAAAGATTGGAAATGATAGCATAGGAGGAAGAAACATGGCAAAAATGCCAAACCAGAAAATGAAGGCTTTATACATTATGGATTATCTCATGCGTAACAGCGATGAAGAGCATCCCGTTCCCATGAAGGAGATAATTTCCTATCTTAAAAATTCCGGAATAAGCGCAGAGCGGAAAAGCATATATTCCGACATAGAGGGATTACAGCTTTTTGGGGTTGATATACTCTCATGTCCGAAAGGGTATTACGTTGTTTCCCGAGAATTTGAGCTGCCTGAGTTAAAAATGCTTGTTGATTGCGTATCTGCCTCAAAGTTTATAACAGAAAAGAAAAGTGAAAAGCTTATTAAAAAAATAGAATCACTGGCATCAAAGCATCAGGGCAGCAAGCTTCACAGGCAGGTGTACATAGCCGACAGAATAAAGGCAGCCAATGAAGACATTTACCGCAGTGTTGACACCCTCTCCGAAGCTATTAACGAAAAAAAGAAGATTTCCTTTAAGTATTTTGAATACGATACCAATAAAAGAAGAAAGTTCAGGAATAATGGCGGCGAATATCTGGTAAGCCCTTACAGCTTAACTGTATCGGACGAAAACTACTATTTAATATCTCATTATCCAAAGCATTCAAATCTTACGCATTTCCGTGTGGACAGAATGGTTGACATCAAAATTACGGAGGAAATGTGCGAAGATGTGGAAAACATTATGGGAGAAAACTTTAATATAGGCGAATACTCCAAAAAGATTTTTTCCATGTACTCCGGTGAAAATACCCGTGTTGAGATAACCTGTGACAACAACATGATGAATTCTGTTATGGACCGCTTCGGTGAAGAGGTGTTTGTGCAAAAGGTGGATGACGAACATTTTAAGGTTACGGTTAATGTGGACATAAGCCCCACGTTTTTTGCTTGGATATTTACATTTGCAGGCAAAATGAAAATTACTGCCCCTGAAGAAGCAAAAAAACAATTTAATGACACAGTAGCTAAATTTTTGGAATAAAAGCATCCTCCCGTAAATACAATTGGTAATGTCTATAACCAATTATTACGGGAGGATTTTTGCATGGAAAATATATATACGGATATAGCAAAACGCGGTGGCGGAGACATTTACATAGGGGTTGTGGGCCCTGTGAGAACGGGAAAGTCCACATTTATTAAAAAATTTATGGATAAAAGTGTCCTCCCAAATATTGACGAGGGATATAAGAGAGAACGTGCTATCGACGAACTGCCCCAAAGTGCAGGGGGCAAAACCATTATGACAACAGAGCCTAAGTTTGTACCCAACGAAGCTGTGGAGGTTAACCTGGGAGACAATGCATCCTTTAAAGTGAGACTTATTGACTGCGTGGGATATGTGGTAAATTCCGCCTTGGGTCACACTGAGGACGGGAATGCGAGGATGGTATCAACACCTTGGTTTGAAGAAGACATCCCCTTTGACCGTGCGGCGGAAATAGGCACACAAAAGGTGATTAAAGAGCACAGCACAATAGGCGTTGTGGTAACAACAGACGGCAGCATAACCGACATTGAACGTTACGAGTATGTGGAAGCGGAAGAGAGAGTTGTCCGTGAACTTAAGGAAATAGGGAAGCCCTTTGTGATACTTTTAAATACCCGTGAGCCTTGGAGCGACAGGGCAAAAAACTTAAAGGAAGAGCTTGAAAATAAATACTCCGCACCTGTTGTGGTGGCATCCTGCGCAGACATGGAAGAGGAGGACATAAAGGAAGTTTTAAAGGCGGTGCTTTTTGAGTTCCCCATAAGCGAAATACACATAGACTTCCCCGAATGGATAGATGCACTGGAAAACACCCATTATATGAAGGAGAGCATATTTAAAACGGTTCGGGAGTGCGTAAAGGATGCTCGTCTTGTGAGAAGTGCGGCGGAGATTTCGCGCCACATGGAGGAAAATGAATATATAGACAACGTGTTTTGCCATAAAATAAACCTTGGAGATGGAAAAATTTACATTAAAGCGGACGTGGCAAAGAGTCTGTTCTATAAGATTCTTGGCGAAATGACCGGCTTTGAAATTGATGGAGAGGATAAGCTTGTAGAGCTTTTGTACGATTTGTCAAAGGTTAAAAAAGAGCACGAGAGAATTAAATATGCCTTGGATGCGGCAAGCAGCACAGGCTACGGCATTGTGCCGCCCGAGGTTGGTGAAATGAGCCTTGAGGAACCGAAAATCATAAAGCAGGGTGGAAGATACGGTGTTAAGCTAAAAGCCAGTGCTCCCAGTTTGCATATCATAAAAGCTAACATACAAACAGAGGTAAGTCCCATTGTGGGAAGTGAAAAGCAATCGGAGGAGCTTGTAAAGTACCTTTTGGCTGAATTTGAATCAGACCCTGCAAAAATATGGGAGTCCAATATTTTCGGCAAGAGCCTGTATTCGTTAGTGAATGAAGGCTTGCAGACAAAGCTGTATAAAATGCCTCAGGAGGCAAGATTTAAGCTTCAGGAAACCCTGCAGAAAATAATTAATGAGGGCTCAGGCGGACTGATATGCATCATCCTATAAGATGATGCATGAAGGAATAAGTAATAGGGAACAGTGAATAAGTTCGGAAGAAACTCGACAAAGTCGGGTTTCTTTTTGTGTAAAAAGGCATACTAACAAAAAGGAGTGTTAGTATGAAAAAATCAGTATGGTCAGAAACAAAATTGCCCCAATTTGAAAGCCTTGACGGCGACAAAAAATGCGATGTTTTAATTATTGGCGGAGGCATGGCAGGACTTTTATGCGCCCATGGGCTTTACAACGCAGGCATTGATTATATTCTGGTTGAAGCAGGCAGGATTGCAGGGGGTATAACCAAGAACACAACTGCAAAGATAACCGCCCAGCACAATCTTATATATTCAACCATGGAAAAAGAAAAAGCGCAGATGTATCTGAATGCGAATATAAATGCGCTAAATAAATACCGTCAGATGTGCAAAAATATTGACTGCGATTTTGAAGAAAAGGACGCATATACCTACTCCTTAAAAAGCAGAGAGCTTATTGAAAGAGAGGTTATGGCTGTTAACCATATCGGATTCGATGCGGAATTTTGCGAGAAAACCCGACTGCCCTTTTTGGTTAAAGGGGCAATAAAATTCCCCAATCAGGCACAGTTTAATCCTTTGAAGTTTATAAGTGCAATTGCTGAAAATTTAAACATATACGAAAATACATTTGTTGAAAAAATTGAGCAAAACACTGCCATAACAAGCAAAGGTAAAATAACAGCCGAAAAAATAATTGTTGCTACACATTTCCCCTTTATAAATACCCACGGTGCATATTTCCTCAAACTGTATCAGCACCGAAGCTATGTGTGCGCCTTTGAAAACGGAGCAGACTTAGACGGTATGTATGTTGATGAAGACAAAAAGGGTTTAAGCTTTCGAAATTATGAAAATCTTTTATTAATAGGTGGCGGAAGCCACAGAACAGGTAAAGAGGGCGGCAACTGGAAGGAAATTAAAGACTTTGCAAAAAAATACTACCCGCAAGCAAAAATCCGGTATGAGTGGGCAACACAAGACTGTATGAGCCTTGATTCAATTCCCTATATAGGGCATTATTCCACACGCACCGATAGCTTGTATGTAGCTACGGGTTTTAACAAATGGGGCATGACAACTTCAATGGTTGCGGCAGACATTTTGTGTGATATGGTTATGGGTAAAAGAAATGAATACAGTGAGGTTTTCTCCCCGTCCAGAAGCATTTTAAAGCCACAGCTTTTGTTAAACGGATTAGAAACCACCAAAAACCTTATTTTGCCATTGCCGAGGCGGTGCTCTCATCTGGGTTGTGCATTAAAGTGGAACAAGGCTGAGCATACCTGGGACTGCCCCTGCCACGGCTCCAGATTTGAAAAGGACGGGAAACTTATTGACAACCCTGCAAAAAGAGATTTATAGCTTGAAATGAATGTAAGGTGATGATAAAATTAAAGCAGGTGATAAAAATGAAAGAAGTAGTAAGTGTAAACGTAATGCGCCAAAGCGACGAATATACAATAAAAACAAAAACCGACTCAAAAACTCTTATGAAAAGAGCGGGGGAGGCACTTTTTAACGCGTATAATTGGCAGGGCAAAACTGCCATTGTGTGCGGCAGCGGCAACAATGCAGGGGACGGATACGTGCTTGCAGGGCTTTTGAAGGACAGCTGCCGTTTGTTTCTGCTCGGCGAAAGGTTTTCAGAGGACGGACGTTACTACTTTGACCGGTGCGTGAAGATGGGAGTAGAGTATTCCTATATCGACGAAAACACCGTGTTTGACCAATACGACACAATAGTTGACTGCATTTTCGGCACAGGCTTTAAGGGCGAAGCAACGGGGCTTGTTAAAGCTGTTATTGACAAAATTAATAAAAGCGGAAAATATGTTATAAGCTGCGATATTCCCTCAGGGCTTAACGGCGACACAGGCATTGGCTATTCGGTTAAAAGTGACCTGACTGTATCAATCGGCACGTTAAAAACAGGGCATGTGCTGAACATGGCTAAGGATAAAATCAAAAGGCTTGTAAACTGCCCTATCGGCATTGATATAGAGGGAGAAAAATATTACCTTTTGGAAAAAGAGGATTTTATAGGGGTAATTCCCACAAGAGACAATTACTCTCATAAAGGCACATACGGTTATACTGCCGTGTGGGGAGGCTGTGAGGAATATTCCGGTGCGGTAAAGCTTGCAAATATGAGTTTGTCCGCCTTAAAGGCAGGGTGTGGTGTTTCGAGGCTTATCACAGAAGAAAGCATTGCTCATTCTGTGGCACCTTATCTTCTGGAAAGCACACTTTTTAAAATGCCCAATAAATTTGACAAAGAAAGTATAGACAAAGCATTGAGTGGCATAAAAAGCCTGGCAATAGGCATGGGCTGGGGAAAAAGGGAAGAGCATAAAAAAATATTGGAATATATTTTATTAAACTGTAAAATAAATCTTGTAATTGATGCCGACGGACTGAATACTTTAAGCAAAATGAATATGGGAATTTTAAAGAAAACCAAGTGCAAAGTGTGCCTGACACCTCATCCAAAGGAGTTTTCCCGTCTTTCGGGCATAGATGTTAAGGACATAGGTGTTGAATGTGCAAAAAGCTTTGCAAGGGAATATTCTGTTGTGCTTCTCTTGAAGGGCACAGGTGCAACAATTACAGACGGCGAAAATGTGTATTTTGTGCAAAGCGGTTGCCCCGGCATGGCAACGGCAGGCAGCGGAGACGTGCTCTCGGGTATATTAAGCGGGCTTCTGGGCTATATGGAAAATAACGTTTATACAATATCCTTAGGCGCATATATTGCAGGCAGAGCAGGGGAAATAGCACAAGAAGAAACAAATGCTGTGAGCATGACGGCAAGTGACAGTGTTAAAAACATCGGAAAAGCAATAAGTGAAATTTTAAAGATGGTGTAAAAACAATGAGTTTTTACACCATTTTTTTAGGACGAAATGCTACTTTACAATGTGGTATGGTGGCATTGGAGGTGAAAAGATGTTTTACACGGAAAATAACAACATTGTCATGACAAAAGGGGACAGCGGAAAGCTGAACGTAAAGCTTGTAAATAAGGACGGCAGCGAATATACCCCCAAAGAGGGGGATAAAGTGCTTTTTTCGCTGAAAAAGCAAAAGGACAGCTATTTTCCCGTTGTTATTGAAAAAGAAGGTACGGAGCTTGTTTTTAAAAAAGAAGATACTGAGCACATACCCTCGGGAAAGTATTTCTACGACGTGGTAATTTTAAAACCGGAGGAAAGATGCACTGTAATTGAAGGCGAATTTATTATAAGAAAGGCGGTACATGAATTTGAGTAACGAAATAACGGGCACAATAGATGTGGCATTCCATGGGGAAAGCGCATACGAAATTGCCGTCAGACACGGCTATGAGGGGACAGAAGCACAGTGGCTGGAAAGCTTGGGTGGCATAAGTGATGCAGACATGGAAAAAATATTGGAAACTATATCGGGAAAAACCTGGGATTACATATGGTACATTGATACAGATGTGGTAAAAGACAAAGCAGGGAACAGCTATGGAGTCCTTGGAGACTGCATGACAGACGGCTTTGCCGGAACCTGGTTTTATGTGAGAACAGCATCATCAGAGGCAGGATACAATAATTATAATACAGCATATCGCATTGACGGAGCAAACGGATATCTGAGCCTTAGGGACTATGTGGTATGGACGGGTACTCATTTGGTTCACATTCCTGCCTTTGAAGCCAAGGCATCAACGGTTAAAAATTCTGACGGAAAGTACAGCCCTCAAAGCGGTGTTGACGGATTAATGAGCGCTACCGACAAAGCATATCTCACAGACCTTATCAATTCATTTTGGGGCAAGCGAGTTATACCTGTTTACAATTCACCCACAGAGGTTGCAGCTGATTGGACAGACGGGAACCTGGTGAATTGGTGCAGAGACACGGGCTGGTATTTGGGCGGTTTTAAGAAAGAGTGCGGAGGTCATCCACCGGTAGTTAACGACAACCATACATCATGGGCATTGCTTGTGTTAGTAGGGACGGTTAGAGATGGTGCTTATCCCCATGCTTTGCAGATTGCCTTTGACTTGTCAAATTGCCTGATGTATATGCGCAAGGGTTGGCTTGACAGTAACAGCGCGGTATCAGGCTGGGCTGAGACTTGGACACAGATTGGAGGCATGAGTGAGATTGGGGAAGCATCTGTCACTACTGAAAAAATAAAAGATGGTGCAATTACTACCGATAAACTGAGCCAAGAAGTTAAAGATGTGATAAATTCAAGTGACGTAATTATAATTGACGGTGTGGGTGCAACTGTTAACCTGACAGAAAATGTTCGTGAGGTTGTAGTAACAGGCAATGTGAATCTGAATATATTACTTCCTGAGAAAACATGGTATGGGTGGCGGTGTGTTATTAATCTATCCGAAACTGAGGAGGTCACAAATCTTGATGTAGGCACATATCGCGGTGATATGTTCGGCTCTGATGCACCATGGACGAATGTTACGGCAGGAAAGACATACCTGCTTGTGCGTAATAATAACCAAAGTGATAACCCGAGCAGTTACAACCTTTATGAGGTGGACAATCTCACACGGGAGATTGTGGTATAGGGAATTGGTAATAAAAGCTTTATGCGAACATACTCCGGTCCCCCTCTGCCAGCAGGTCATTCCGCCCGGACTTCTCTGCCCGGATACCGGCCATGGCGCAGGCGGCCTGGATCACAGACAATTGCCTGTCCACATCGTAGTCCCCGTCATTTACCAAAAAGGTGAAGTTCAGATTGCCCAGATCGTGGAAAACAGCCCCGCCGCCGGAAAGCCGCCGGGCGAGAAAACCGCCTTCGTCCTCCAGAAGGGCGGTACGGCACTCCACCCAGGGATTTTGATTCCGACCGATCACCACGGTGTTCTTATTCTGCCAAAGATATAAAATACATTCATCTGGCCGGACAAGATCCAAAAGACGCTTTT
>CAZRZU010000005.1:0-629 GCA_964604615.1 uncultured Oscillospiraceae bacterium | reverse complement strand
ATCGCCTTGATAGATACGCAGCTTCCTGATCACAGTCTCACCTCCGGTTTTTTCTATTATAGAAGCTGCTGCCTATGCCAGTCAAGGGATTTTGAAAAAATGATTGACAAAAATGGTATATGAATGTTATATTTGTGTTATATTTTCAAGACTATAACATTTTCGGGAGTTCGTCATGAATAAAATTCGACAGGAACAAATGAAGGAATTGATCGAGCAGCGGAAGGTCATTACCATTCGTCAGCTTCAGGAAGCCTTCCCAAGTGTGTCCTTGATGACCATTCACCGGGATCTGGATGTGCTGGCGGCTACCGGTACGGTGGTGAAGTTCCGTGGAGGCGCTCGGTCTGTACACCATGCAGGTGACCCGGAGTTTAATGTGCGTATGCGGGAGAATAATCCTGGCAAGATCGCCATTGCCAAAAAGGCCCTGGGTCTGATCCAGCCTCATAGCTCCATCTTTCTGGATGCCAGCACCACCAACCTGGCTTTGGCACGGATCCTGCCGGATATAAACCTGAATGTCTTAACCACAGGACCCAGCATTGCCCTGGAGCTGTGCCGGCTTCATAATCCGGTGGTGACCCTCTGCTGCGGTACCATTAACCGAAAAAACCTGGCAGTTTCCG
>CAZRZU010000004.1:0-37693 GCA_964604615.1 uncultured Oscillospiraceae bacterium | reverse complement strand
GTTGTTGTGTTCTGCGCCCTTGTATACTCTGAGACGAGTGAGAGCCTTTGTACCGATTGTAGTCTTGGGAAGCATACCCTTAACAGCCATATACATAGCCTTGTCAGAATGCTTAGCCATCATATCCTTTGCGGATACTTCCTTAAGGCCGCCAACCCAACCGGAGTGATGACGATACATCTTCTGGTTGATCTTGTTGCCTGTAAGTACAGCTGCATCACAGTTAACGATGATTACGTGGTCACCGCAGTCTGCGTGAGGTGTGAATGTGGGCTTATTCTTACCGCGAAGGATGCTTGCAGCTTCTGCAGCAACACGTCCTAAGCTTTTGCCTGTTGCATCGATAATGTACCAACTTCTCTGAACTGTGTTGGCATTTTCCATGTAGCTTTTCATGAGTTTGTACCTCCATTTATATATTTGAAATAAACCGTTATTTCCTGGTTTTTTTCTTTCAGCATGATGTATTTTAATATAGCAGGAGGAAAATGTCAACACCTTTTTTTGAAATAATTAAAAAAATATGTAATATCTCTTTAAATCTCTCGTTTTCTCTTTAAATCTCTCGTTCTCTCAAATGGCAAATTCAAAAAAAGGTGTTGCGGTATGTTGCAAACACGTGTATAATTGAAAATGGTGATAATAATGAGGAAAGCATTAAGCTATATAAGAAAAGCAGTTGAAGATTATAATATGATACAGGAGGGCGACCATATTACAGTGGGGATTTCCGGAGGTAAGGACAGTCTCACACTTTTGGTTTGCCTCAATGCTTTAAAAAGGTTTTACCCCGAAAAGTTTACCATATCTGCCGTGAGCATTGACATGGGCTTTGAAAATATGGATTTTGAGCCTTTAAAGGAGCTTTGTGAGAGTCTGGAGGTTCCGTACCATATAATTAAAACAGATATACGTGAAATTATATTTGATATAAGAAAGGAAAAGAACCCTTGTTCTCTTTGCGCTAACATGCGCCGCGGAGCACTTAATGAAGCGGCAGTATCCATAGGCAGCAATAAGGTTGCACTGGGGCATCACTATGATGACGTTGTTGAAACCTTCTGTATGAACCAGATTTTTGAAGGAAGATTGGGCTGTTTTTCTCCTGTTACATATCTGGACAGGAAAAATGTGACTGTTATAAGACCCATGATTTATATGCCTGAGGCTTACGTAAAGGGCTTTGTGAAAAAAGAAGAGCTGCCCGTTGTGAAAAGCTGTTGCGAAGCTGACGGCAACACCATGCGCGAAAATGTCAAACAGCTTTTGTATAATATGGAAAACGAATACCCCGGGCTTAAAAAAAGGCTGTTTACGGCAATGTGTACAGCGCAGATTTCCGGCTGGAAGGACAAAAGTGCCGCAGCACAGAAAAATAAAAGAAAATAAAAATTGTAAAAAGAGGAAATAAAGCCTCGTAATTCAAAAAAAGCTTCTGCGAAAAAGCAGAGGCTTTTTCCTTTGGTCGGGAGTTTGATACGTTTGTTCTGCGGAATGAATTTAAAGGGGCAGTGAATTAATTTTGCAGTCGGTGCATAAAACAAAAAAACGTTGAAAAGAGAGGTACCGTGTGGTAAAATGTAAAGTAAGATATTTTAAAGCAGGGAGATGGAAAAATGAAGCTTGAACAAGTGATTGCACAAAGAGACAATAAAACCATTTATCGTGACGGTGACAAGAAAATAAAGGTTTTCGGGGAAGGTTTTACAAAAGCAGATGTATTGAACGAAGCGTTAAATCAGGCTCGTGTTGAAGAAACGGGGCTTAACATACCAAAAATACTGGCAATTGAAAACATTGACGGCAACTGGGCGATTGTGTCTGAATACATTGAGGGTAAAACACTTCAGCAGCTTATGGATGAAAACCCCGACAAAACAGACGAATATATTGAACTCATGGTTGATTTGCACATTGAAGTGCTCTCTAAGCCGTGCCGCATTATGAACAGACTTAACGACAAGCTCACAGGTAAAATAATGGCATCTGAGCTGGATGCAATAACACGTTTTGACATGCACAGAAGGATACTTGAAATGCCCAACCGTTCTAAAATTTGTCATGGTGACTTTATTCCTGCAAATATCACGGTGGCAGAGGACGGAGCCGTGTACATTATTGACTGGTCCCATGCAGCACAGGGAAATGCTTCTGCGGATGTGGTAAGAACATGCCTTTTAATGCGTCTTGCAGGCAAACAGGAAATGGCAAAGAAGTACATGGACTTGTATTGTGAAAAAAGCGGTATAGAAAAAGATTATGTGGCAAAGTGGTTCCCCATTGTGGCATCTGCTCTTTGCAGCGATGCTGTGGGAGAAGACAAACAGTCGCTTATGTCCTGGGTTAAGAAATCAGATTTTTAAATAAACATAAAAGGGGATTTGAAAATGAAAATAACAGTATGTATAGGCAGTTCTTGCCATCTGAAGGGTTCTTACGACATTGTGGAAAAGTTCAGAAAAGCAATTGAAGAAAATAATCTCGAAGATAAAATTACTCTGGGTGGCAGCTTTTGCCTGGGTAAGTGCAACCGTGAAGGTGTGTCCATAGGTATTGACGATGAGGTGTTCACCGGTGTAACCGTTGAAAGCTTTGGAGAATTTTTTAAGAAAAACGTGCTTAGTAAAATCTGACAGAGAGGAATTTGAGTATGCAGAACTGTCTTACAAGCAGAAAAAACAATTGTAAAAACTGCTATAAATGCGTGCGTCATTGCCCGGTAAAGGCCATTCGCTTTTCCGGCAACCAGGCACAGATTATAGGAAACGAATGTATTCTTTGCGGCAGATGCTACACTGTTTGTCCGCAGGATGCAAAGGTTATTGTAAGAGAAATTGAAAAGGTAAAGGTTTTTATTCAGTCCGGGGCAAAGGTGATTGCCTCCGTGGCGCCTTCCTTTATTGCTAAATTTGAACAAAGCGGTATAGAAGCCATGAGCGATGCTTTGAAAAAGCTGGGCTTTTACAAAGCCG
Source organism: uncultured Oscillospiraceae bacterium (assembly GCA_964604615.1). Lineage (GTDB taxonomy): Bacteria > Bacillota > Clostridia > UMGS1883 > UMGS1883 > RGIG1927. The sequence continues at coordinate 34,721 of CAZRZU010000004.1, read as the reverse complement.
AGGAAACTGCCATAGGTGCAACAATAGTAAAGACCGAATACGAGCGCATTTTGAGAGAGGAAAACCGCGATGTTGTTATTTCTTCCTGCTGTCACAGCATTAATTTGTTAGTGCAGAAGTATTACCCCGGTGCACTTATGTATCTGGCAGATGTGTTAAGCCCCATGCAGGCTCATTGTACCGACATAAAAAAGCGCTACGAAGACTGCAAGGTTGTGTTTATAGGTCCTTGTATTGCAAAGAAGGACGAAGCGGGATTTTACGGTGGCTTTGCAGACGCAGCCCTCACCTTTGAAGAGCTTGAGGACTGGTTTATGGAAGAGGGCATCGAAGTTGAAAAGAACGTTGAGTCGAGCGAAAAGTCGAGAGCGAGATTTTTCCCTGTTACGGGCGGTGTGCTTAAAACCATGGCATGCGATGTGCCCGGATATGAATATATTTCGGTTGACGGTGTGGAAAACTGCATGGAAACCCTGGAGGAAATTGTTGAGGGTAAAATTAATAAGTGTTTTATTGAGATGTCGGCATGTAATGGTGGCTGTGTAAACGGCCCGGCAATGGGCAGAAAGAAGTATGCTCCTGTTATGGATTATATTGCTGTCAAGAATTATGCCGGAAATGAAGACTTTGAAGTTTCTATGCCTGACAGCTTTGATTTAAGGAAAGGCTTTGAATTTATTGAACGCAAGCTCCCAACCCCCTCGGAAGAAGAGATTGCCGCAGTGCTTAAGCAGATGGGCAAGTTCAAAAAGGGTGATGAGCTTAACTGCGGTCTTTGCGGATACAACACCTGTATTGACAAGGCTATTGCCGTGTGCCAGGGCAAGGCGGAAATAAGCATGTGCCTTCCATTTTTGAAGGACAAGGCGGAAAGTTTCTCCGACACTATTGTTAAAAACACTCCCAATGGGCTCATTGCGCTGAACGAAAGCTTAGAGGTTCAGCAAATTAACGAAGCCGCAAGGAAGATGACTAATATAAGATATGCATCGGACATTTTAGGTGAACCCATTGTGCGCATTCTGGACCCCAAGCCGTTTTTAGATGTTCTTCAGACGGGACACAACTTAAGAAACAAACGTGTATATCTGGCAGAGTACAAAAAGTATGTTGACCAGACCGTTGTATACGATAAAGACTCCAGAATGCTGATAGGCATTCTTCGCGACGTAACAGACGAAGAAAGCGAAAGAGAAAAGAAAGAGAATATAAGCCGTCAGACTGTTGAAGTTGCAGATAAGGTTGTTGAAAAGCAGATGCGTATTGTACAGGAAATAGCATCACTTCTGGGTGAAACTGCGGCTGAAACAAAGATTGCTCTCACTAAGTTAAAGGAGTCGATTGCTGATGAATGATTTGTGTGCTGAAATCGGATATAAAAGTATAAATCATTATGGCGAAGAACTCTGCGGAGACCATGTGGATATTGTGGAGCAGGACGAAAATTCAACGGTGATAGTTCTTGCGGACGGTTTGGGAAGCGGTGTAAAGGCAAGTATTCTTTCTACAATTACGTCAAAGATTATTTCAACCATGATGGCAGCAGGTCTTGAAATTGAAGAATGTGTTGCAACAATTGCAGCAACACTGCCCGTGTGTTCGGTAAGAGGGGTTGCATATTCGACCTTTACAATCATACATCTGTTGGATAACGAAAGCGCAGATATTATTCAGTACGATAACCCTCAGGTTATTATTCTGCGTGACGGTAAAAATTATGATTACCCGAAAACGGAAATGAACATAGGCGGAAAGAAGATATACAAAACAACAATACGTCTTGAGGAGAACGACCATATTATTGCTATGAGCGACGGTTGCCCTCATGCAGGTATAGGCACAGGCTACAATTTTGGCTGGAAAAGAGAAGAAATTGTGGATTTCATGGAAATGATGAGCATATGCGGCTACACGGCAAAGAACTTGTCTACCATTTTGGTTGACGAATGTAACAAGCTGTATAATGACAAGCCCGGTGACGACACAACTGCATGCGTGGTAAGGGTGAGAAAGCGCGAACCCATGAACCTTCTGTTCGGACCGCCGTCCAATCGTGATGACTGCAACCGTATGATGGCATTGTTTTTCTCAAAGGAAGGCAAGCATATCATTTGCGGAGGTACCACAAGCTCCATTGCGGCAAAGTATTTAAACAAGCCTTTGCGGGCAAGTCTCAATTATGAGCAGTCCGACATTCCGCCTATTGCGGAAATTGAAGGTGTTGACCTTGTTACGGAGGGTGTTATTACAATAAACCGTGTAGTGGAATATGCCAAGGACTACATAGGTGATAATGAGCTTTATGAAAAATGGAACTTCAAACGCGATGGAGCTGCTCTTATATGTCGGCTTTTGTTTGAAGAAGCCACGGATATTAATTTCTATGTTGGCAGAGCTATTAATCCGGCTCACCAGAATCCTGAACTACCCATTAATTTTAATATTAAAATGAATCTGGTAGAGGAGTTGTCAAGCTGTTTGAGACAGATGGGCAAAAGGATTAAAGTAAGTTATTTCTAAGGAGAGAAGCTATGAGAAAGTTTGATACAAAAGTACAGTATCTTAAATATAAGGTTTTAAGAGAGGTTGCACGTCAGGCGTGGAACGATACCCTTTTGGAGAATTTTCAGGAAATTCCGAAAATAATCGTGCCCGGTGAAGAACCCACCATGCGTTGCTGTATCAATAAGGAAAGAGCAATACTTTTTGAAAGAGTAAAAATGGCAATGGGCGGTAACCGTGACAACCCCAACAATATTGAGGTTATTCCCATGGCATGTGATAAGTGCCCTGCATCGGGCTATGAGGTTGTTACTGACAGCTGCCGTAACTGTCTGGCTCACAGCTGTGAAAATTCATGTAAGTTTGGCGCTATATTTTTTGACCACGACCACCGCGCACATATAGATAAGGAAAAATGTAAAAATTGCGGTATGTGTGCAACAAACTGTTCCTTCTCTGCTATTGTAAAGAGGGAACGACCCTGTGTTAAGGCTTGTAAAGTAAATGCAATTCAGGCAGAAGGCGGTAAGAGCGCATCTATTGACAACAATAGATGTATACAGTGCGGCGCATGCGTTTACAAATGCCCCTTCGGTGCAATAACAGACAAGAGCTATATTCTTAATGTAATCGATTTGTTAAAGAAGCACACAGGAAAGGTTTATGCCGTTGTTGCACCTGCAATTTACAGTCAGTTCAAGTATGCAAAGCTTGGTCAGGTTGTATCGGGGCTTAAAGCATTAGGATTCCATACTGTTGTGGAAGCTGCCTTGGGCGGAGACATGGTTGCGCTTAAGGAAAGTCGTGAGCTTAGCGAAAAGGGATTTTTGACAACATCCTGCTGCCCTGCGTTTGTGGCATATATAAAGAGCCAGGTTCCTGACATGATTCCTTATGTTTCGCATAATTTTTCACCTATGGTTGAGATGGCGAAGTTTATAAAGGAAACAGACAAGGATGCAAAGGTTATATTTATTGGTCCCTGTACTGCAAAGAAAGGCGAAGCAAAGCTGGAAAAGAGCGAACCGCACATTGATGAAGTGCTTACTTTTGAAGAATTACAGGCACTTTTCGACAGCCGTGATATTGAACTTGAAACACTTGAGGAAGATGTTCTGAACAATGCCTCCTACTACGGCAGGATTTTTGCCCGTAGCGGCGGTGTTACGGAAGCGGCAGCACAGGCATTGAAGGAACAAGGCATCGACTTTGAAGCAAAGCCTCTTGTTTGTAACGGCATTGAAGAATGCATGAAGGCGCTTCTGATTGCATCCAAAAAGCTTAAGGCAGGACAAATGCCTGACTATAATTTCATTGAGGGGATGGCATGCATGGGCGGCTGTATCAATGGTGCAGGCTGTCTTACTCACAGCGAAATGAAGAATAAGATGGACGTTGATAAATACGGCAAGGAAGCAATGGAAAAAACCATTTGCGATGCCGTTAATGCGGTAAAAGTGTAATAAAAAAGCTCAGCAAATGCTGAGCTTTTTTGTGGGATATAAAATTTGGATAATACATGCAAATATCAGAGCTTGTCGGCTAAGCCTAAAATATAGTCGGTTGAGGTGTTATACAGCTTAGCAAGCTTAATTAGCATTGAAACGGGAATCTCTCGCTTGCCATGTTCATAACGGGCATATACCTGTCTGTTACATACAAGATAATCAGCAACTTGTTGCTGGGTCATGTCATGGTCAATTCTTAAATTGTAAATTCTTTCAAAAAGCAATGCCATCACCTCGATAAGAATTTAAGAGTTTTAAAAGCACTTAGGGGTTTTTAGCTTCTGTTTATGCCTTTTTGCAGTCTGGACTATTTTTACATCCCCTTTTTGTTATCTTATAAAATTTGTTCTTAAGCCGGATTCGGGTATGGGGTGGGGAACACCGTTTTCCTTACCAAGCTCTATACACTTTAAGAGCCATGCCATGTTTTTGCCTAAGTTATGCATGGTCTGTATGCCTTCCTCATCACAAAGTACATCCTCGGGTGTAGAGCCGTGAACCATGTTCCAGTAGCTTGACGAAACAACGGGCATGCTTGATATTGTAAGATGCTTTGTAAGCTGGTCAAGTGTTGCTGTTGTGCCGCCACGACGGGCAGATGCTACCACTGCTCCGGGTTTGTATTTTAGGTTTTTGCCGCCTGCATAGAATAATCTGTCCATAAAGCATGTGATTGCACCGGATGCCGAAGCATAGTGAACAGGCGAGCCGAATACGAAACCGTCAAATTTCTCAAGGCGCGCAATAACTTCATTTACACAGTCGGAATCGTTAACACACTTGCCTGCCTTGAAGCAATAACCGCACCCCATGCAACCACCCTTTGTTGCACTTACGTTAATAATTTCTGTTTCAATATTCTCGCTGTTAAGTGCCTTTGCAACTTCAGCCAGGGCTGTGTATGTACAGCCTTCCTTGTGGGGAGAGCCGTTTACCAATAATACTTTCATAAAAAAACCGCCTTTCGAAATATATTATATTCCGAAAGGCGGGATAATGCAATATCAAATTACTTTTATCTGAGACCACTGCAACAAATTTTAAGAAACAGGAACACAGCCATTCATTCATTTTCAGTTTAGCTTGTGACAAAACGGGATTGTGGTTTGGCTGTGGGTAGGCAATGTCCCTGCAACTTACAGTGGTTAGTGCCGTTTGTAGTCTTTAAGCATCTTTAACGGTTCTTTTGCCATGGGGAACAGTGCCACAAGGTTGAATACAGTCATGAGAGCAATGCCGATGTCAGCAAGATGCCATGTGTCTGCTGCTGTGGAAAGACCGCCTGCAAAGAGCATAACAAGTGCAAAAACCTTGTATAAGGTTTGACTGGTCCAGTTGTCGCCAAAAAGATATGCAACATTGCTTCTTGCATAGAAGAGTACACCCAAAAGTGTAGATATACAGAACAGGAAAAGAATTATCGACATGAATACTTCACCTGCATAGCCCATGTGGAAGTTCATTGCTTCGTTTAACATAACAGAGGGGTCACCTGTGTTTACCGGGTCAGCGATAAGTACAAGCATTGCTGTGCATGTGCAGATAACTATTGTGTCAATAAACACACCGAAAGCCTGGAGCAAACCGCCTTTAACGGGATTGTCAATGTCAGCCGCTGCTGCTGCGCAGGGAGCAGAACCGCTGCCTGCTTCGTTAGAGAACAAGCCACGTTGTGCACCCATGGAAATAACTGCACCCAGAGTGCCGCCAACGGCAGGTCTCAAACCGAAAGCTTCGGCGAAAATGCGCTGGAAAACACCGGGGATTGCTTGGAAATTAATAACCATGAAAACAATTGTTGTAATGAAGTACAGCACAGCCATAATGGGAACAATAATGTCCAGAACCTTTACGGTTGTGTTCTTGCGAAGAACAATAACTGCACATAAGAGAACAAGTGCGATTGATGTATACAAGGGGTCGATATTGAATGTGGAGTGCAAATCAGACGCAACACTGTTGCCTATAACCTGACTTATGCCGCCCCAGCAAAGAAGTGCAGAAATAGCAAACAATATTGCAACTACAGACTTCTTCTTGCCATGAGGCTTTGCAAAAAGCGCATGTATGTAGTAAGCAGGACCGCCACGGTAACCGCCGTAGAGAGGGTCTTTTTCTTTGTGAAGCTGTGCGAGGGTTGCTTCGATGTATGCTGTGGAAGTGCCCAGAAGTGCTGTTACCCACATCCAGAATACACTACCTGCACCGCCGAATGCAATTGCTGCTACAACCCCAAGAAGATTGCCCATTCCGACTCTTGTTGCCGTTGAAACGATAAGCGCCTGTAAACCGGAAATACTGTTTGAATCCTTAGAAGCTTTCTTTTCCGTTGTTAAACGGAGCATTTCGGGGAAAAAGCGCACTATAAGGCACTTTGTTTTAATAGTGAAATAAATACCCGTGGGGATTAAGAGTATTGCTAAAAGAGGAATGCCTATTGACAATCCGCCCGGAAGGGTGAATGTGATAAATGAAGCATCCGAGAAAATGTAGTAGACAAAATCAATAATGTTTTTAATAATTTCCATTTTCCGTATCCTTTCTGTTGTATTTTTACAAAAGTTAGTATATACTATTTGACATAATAAGTCAAATCGATAATAAAAATATTTATAATCGAAAATTTAAATGGAGGAAATTATGGATATAAAGAATCTTACCTCGTTTGTGTACGTAGCTGAAATGAACAGCTTTACCAAGGCGGCACAGTTTTTGGGGTATACACAGTCAACGGTATCCTTTCAGATTAAACAGCTGGAAAGTGAACTTGGATGCCAGCTGTTTGAAAGAATAAATCATTCAATAAGCCTCACAAAGCGAGGCAGAGAGCTGTTGGATTATGCGCATAAGGTCAAACGTATGACAGACGAATTGAAAGAAGGAATGAACGATACTGCCCGACCCTCGGGGAATGTAACCCTTGCCACGGCATCGTCTCTTTGCAGGCGGATGCTTGGAGAAAACTATGCTAGCTTTCGCGTAGAATACCCGGGCATAACACTTAAGGTTATGGAGTCAGGTACAGGAGAAATGCTCAGGATGGTTGACCACAATGAGGTTGATATGATTCTCACTCTGGACAGCCATATATATAATGCGGATTATGTAATAGCAAAGGAAGAGAGAGTAGGGGTGCATTTTGTGGCAAGCCCCACATTTGGAATACAAGAAAATGTTGAAATACAGACCCTTCTAAAATATCCGTTTATATTAACAGAAAACGGCATGAGCTACACCAGAATTTTTGACGAAAAGCTGGCAGAAAAATCTCTTGAGGTTAAGCCTGTTCTTGAAACGGGAAATACAGATATCATATGCAATCTTCTGGAAAAAGGTGTGGGCATAAGTTTGTTGCCCGATTATGTAACAAGGGACAGGGTAAAAGAAGGTAAATTACAGTACATAACAGTGAAGGATTTTGATATAGAGGTATGGAAGCAGCTTTTGTACCATAAAAACAAATGGGTATCGCGAGAAATGGATGCAGTGATGGAATATTGCATAAAAAAAGAGTTTGCGTAAAGCAAACTCTTTTTTGTTGTTATGTTTATTCTGCCACTGCTGTAACTGTGAAAGTCTGATTTTTTGTTTCGTCCTTTGCTTCCTGTGTTACTGTGCCGTCAGCATTTACTGTAAGGTAGAGTGAGGAGTGAACTGCTTTAAACATTACTCCGCCCTCAACTTCTTCTTTTACAAACATCTGGTTTTCTGCACCTGTTGCACTCCAGAGAATTGCAGCCTTGCCTTCGTCAACGGAAAGGTCAAGAATGTCAATAAGTGTGCCGTCTTCGGAATATATAAGTGTGCAGATGCCTTCGCCCATGTCCTTAACCTTCCAGTTTGCAGCAGCCTGAGTTGCATTTACTGTCTTGTAGCTTTCGCCGTCAGCTGCGCTTAAATACAAATCTGTGCCGTTAACCGCTATTGTGTAGTCAAGGTTGGAGTTGTTCTTTTCAATGGGTTCAAGTGTCCATACAGTGCCCTTGCCTTCAATGCCGGAAACTACGTTATCTCCCTTTTTGTCAACGGAAAGTGAATATCTTTCGCTTTCAAATACGTAGCCGCCGTCTTTTTCATAAACTGCAAATCTTTCGTCAATAGCCCATGTACCGCCGTACTGGTTAATTGTCATGTTGGGAAGACCTGAGTCATCAATCTGAAGAGAAGAACCGGAATGCTTTGCGTAGAAGCGGATTGTGTCGCCGTACTTTTCAATGCTGAAGAGCTGGCTTGCGTTGCCTTCTTCGTAATCTGCAAGAATTACGGGAATTTCATTATCCATGGAAGCATCTGTCACTGTCCATACCTTGCCTGTTTCCTTGTCCTTTACAACATAGTACATGGAGTCGTCAATTGTGGAAGCGATGCTGCCTTCTGTTTTCTTTGCAATAATGTTTTCAATACCTTCGATTGTACCCACGTAGCTTGCAAGGTCTGCAAAGTATTCGGGGTCTGCACGGTAGAGCATTTCGGAAAGAACTGCATAACGGTTGGGGTAAATTTCTTCAAGGTATTTGAAGCCGTCTGTGCCGCGTGTCATGAAGTAAAGCTTGTTGAACTCTGCAAGGTCTTCTGCCTGGTTAGATGCGCCGTAGCCTGAGATGGGAATAGCATCCATAGATTCGGCATAACTCCAAACGTTATTGTCGGGAAGCACGTTGGAGTCAAGAATGTGACCCAATTCGTGGCAAAGTGTGCTTGCAATCTGCATTGAGGTAGAGGGTTCGTAGTTAAGACGAATCCAGATCTGGTTGCCGCCGCCGTTAAAGCTGTTGGCACCGTCGCCTGCCTTCCAGTAAAGTACGTGTACATACTGGCGGATAGCGTAGGGCATTCTGCCTAAGGCTTCAATAGAACGTTCAACCATGGGAACATCTTCTTCGTTGGAAACAAATGTGAACTTGTGAATCTGACCTTCTACGTCACCTGCCATTTCAACCTCGTAAATCCAGCAGGGGCACTTGTGACCGCGCCAAATGTCAAATTCGGGGTCGTATGTTTTGGAAACAATTGTATATTCAGCAACTGTATCGTAGGGAAGTGTGCCGCCTACCTGATAGCTTGCTGTATAAACAAGACAATCCTTAATAAGGTCTGACTGCTTTTCGGCAGGAAGGTTAAGGTAGTCGTTTGATGCAAAGGTGTTTTCAGCATTTGCCTTTGCCTGCTGTGTAATCCAGATTTTGTCTGTAAAGTATTCGTCGGCAGCCCTCTTGAGTCTTTCGTCAAGCAACTGATAGCCGGGTGTTGAAGAAATTGTTGATACAATTGAACCGGACACGTAGTCAAGCTTCCACATGGAATATTCAGACTCAGCCTCGCTTGTTTGCACAACTGCTCCGTCCTTTTCGGTTAAAACAAGGTCACAGTGAGCGGGAGAGATTGTGTAATAGCCGCCGCCAACACTTTCAAGCTTCATTTTCTGCTGAATGTTGGAGTAGTATGTGTACTGGATAAGCTGTACACCTTCTTCTGTTTTTGCATCGGGAACGTCTAAAGAACGTCCTGAAAGCATATTTACAAAATAACCGTATTCGCCGTCAATGTTAGCATAACGGAAAACCTGATCAGAATTTGTGTAATCATAGGGAGCTGTTACAATGTTTGCAAGGTTATCCTTGTTGTAGCCCTCTGCAATGATAACGTTGCCTGTTGCTTTGTTTACGATGCGATAATAGTTGTCAAAAAGAGCTGATGAAACCTTTACGGTCTGGTTTTCCTGGTCCCAGCCTACTACATTGCCGTTGTCTTCATAGTAAGCACGGACAGCTGTTTCGTCTGTTGAGTCAGAACCGTCAAGCTCTCCTAAGGGAGCATATGTTGTCCAGCCGTTAAAATAAGCTTCCTCTGTTACCACGTTACCGTCAAGGGTAACGGTGACGTTTGCCGCTAATGCGGTCGCACTTGTGAGAGAAAGCATCAGTACAAGTGCTAATGAAATAAACTTTTTCATTTCATTCTTCCTTTCGTATTAATATATTTTCTAAAAATTAGAAGCACTTCAAAACGCGGTATATGCAACATGCCGCTTCGGCGCGGGTTGCCGCGTCAGTGGGACGGAACAGGTTCATGTCGTCTCCGGTAAAAATGTTAAGGTTTGTTGCGTTCTTTACACTATCGTAAGCCCAGTCGCTTATGAGAAAGTTGTCATAATAACGCAGCTCAAGGTCGTAGGGCATGGGACCGTCACAAAGGAGGTATGCCCTCATGAGGATGGTTGCCATCTGCTCACGTGTAATGCGTTCGTTGGGAGCAAATGTGTTTTCGTCCATACCTTGTATAATACCTCGCATGTAGCAAGCTTCTACCCAGCCTGCGTACCATTCGTTTTCGCTCACGTCCTCAAACTGACCTGAATAAGGCACTGAAACAAGGGAAAATGCTCTTGCAACCATCGTTGCAAATTCTGCACGGGTGACGTAATAATCCGGCACGAATTTGGACTGTGTTCTGCCCGAAACTATACCGGCATTGGCAAGGGAAGCTATCATGCCCTCTGCCCAATGGGATGTTATGTCGGTGAAGGGGTGCTCCTTTACGGTATCAAGCTCCACCGGCTTCATTTCGGATTTGGGTCTGTCAACTTCTTCTGCTTGGGTTGACTGTTGTGATATTTTTAACGGAAGAGAACGGACACTGTCGCCTGTAAGACCTGTATATGCACAAACGGGTGTTACCTCATAAACAATGTACTGTCCTGCCATGTCGGGGGTGAATTCAAGATAATCCTGATTTGGAACACCGATGGGCTCATAGTGCCCGTCATACGTTGAAGAAATATACCAACGTGTTGTGCTTATGTCTGCATCGGGGCTGTCTGTCATATTGTTCTGGTAAGAATAACTGCCACGGATAAAGTCGCCGTATTCGCCGCCTGTTACAACAACGTCAATAACGTCAAGCTCGCCGGGACAAATGGCAATATCGTCAAAAAGAATGCCTATGGGGCCGTCGGACTCGATGTATAAAACAAGCCTGCCCAGCACGTCATAATCAAGACTAAAGGGTACTTTAACTCCATCAAGGGGATTGTACTGCGCAAAGGGGATAAAATCTCCGGTTACCGCATCGGCTATAAATGCTGTAATAACACCTTCGCCAAAACCCGGAGAAGCCGAATATACGTAATACTCGCCCGCTTTTATTTCCATGTAAGAATTGTTTATCACAATACAGGAGGAATCCTGAGAATAAACATGCCCTGATTTGTCCCCGTCGTAGTCAACTATGTTAAACAAAGCGCCGTCAGATGCCGTCCACCATTCATTTGGCTGCTTTTCCTCAAAACCGCCGTCGCCAACCATGTCGTCGCTGACGGTTATGGTGTGGGTCGTTTCAATATCTTCAAAAGAAGCTACAACGGTGTAGTCGCCTCTTTTTGCATTTCTTGTTATAATAACATTTTCGCTGTCAAGGTAAACACCCTCGTCTTCAGGGTATATTTCAAGCCTCGGCTCACAGGCATCCATCACGTTGCCCAGCTGGTTGCGCACGGCACCGTAGCATGGGAGAATAACACTGTCCGAGGGCATTTGTATATGACCCGGAGCATGAATGGAAATTGAAGTGGGAGCTTCTTCCTCTACACCTAAATATACATTGTCCAGATAAATAGGCCTTTTAGAAGGTGCATACAAATTGATTGTGAGGTCATAAAGACCGGTGTCTTCAATCATAAAAGCGCTTGTAACACTATTCCACTCGCCTCCGATGCCCGTAATGTTAATTTCGGCATAACCCGATGTGGCAAAGGAAAGATTGGATATATACACCGACGATGAAGAATATTCTTCGTCACTGCCTACACTTGCGCGGAATACATACATATTGCCGGCAAAAAGCAGCAGCTGTTTTGTATAGGTTACTGAGGTGTAGTACCCCCAGTCCCCCTGTTCGGCTGCATAAAGTGACACCGTGCCGTCAATGTATGATATGTTGCCGTCGGAAACCCAGTTTTCTTCGCCTTCTTCAAAATAAGGGTCAGAAAGAAGGTTCTTTGTTGTGGTGACTGTTTTGGTCGCCTCTTTTGATTCATCACCTAAAGTGAAAGAGTAGGTAATGGTAAAGCTTTTTTCTGTTTCTGCTGTGGAGTGAACCCTTAATGTGCCCGAGCTTTCTTCAAACTCAACACCGTTGGGTAGATTGCCCACTGTTATGTCCGCATTGACAAGCAAAATGTTTATGGGCTCGTCGTCTGTGTCGTAGGTGACAATGTTGTAGCGGTAATCGGCAAAGCCGTTGTCCGGAACAAAAACACTTCCCGGGCCTTCCAGTACTGTGTAGTCAGGAACGCGGCTTTCCGGCAGGATTGATATATCATCCACGAAAAAGCCCATATCAATGTCGCCGCCAAGCAGGGTTATAATAAGGGGAACCTGTGCATTTTCGGTTGCCATAAAGCTTGCTGTAACAAGGCTCCACTCACATCCTACCGAAGAAATGTCAATAAACAAAACCTCGCCGTTTCTGCCTATGTAAGCCGATGCGACAGGCTCTGACGCATCCTCGGCAAGAGGGTTCATGACATATGCGGAGAATGTGTAAAACTGCCCTTCCTGGAGCCAAACGGTGTCGTTATATTCTAAAATGTGGTCAAAATAACCTAAGGCATCGTCACCGTAGGGGTTGGAAACCTGAATGCCCCAATCACCTGTATATGCCCATTCGGAGTCCCGCACACAACCCGACCAAAGAAAGTTGTCTTCATTTTCAAAATCGCCGCCCATAACAAGATTTTCATCTTCGGCAAGGGTTATCTGCGGCAGAAGGGCTATTGAATATATAATTAAAATAATCAGGGATAAAACCCTTTTGAATCTATATTTCATATTAATCGTCCTAAGCATAATGATATATAATATTATAACATGAAATTGCATAAATGTCTATGAAAACTTAGTTAAATGTTTGTCAAAAATACATAAAAAGACCGCCCCATTTAAGAGCGGTCTCAGATTGTCAAAAACTTATTTTATTCTACTGCAACTGTCCAGCCGAATGTATCTTCAACTACACCGGACTGAATGCCTGTGATTGTGTCGTAAAGCATCTGGGAAATTTCACCGATTTCGCCATTGTTGATAACCATCTTCTTGCCCTTATGGCACAATTCACCAACGGGAGAAATAACAGCAGCAGTGCCTGTGCCGAACACTTCTTCAAGTGTGCCGTTCTCATATGCTTCCAAGATTTCGTCAATGGAAATTCTCTTTTCGCTTACGGGAATATTTTTGCTCTTTAAAACATTGATAACACTATCACGTGTAATGCCGGGAAGAATGCTGCCGTTCAATGCAGGTGTTACAACTTCGCCGTTGATTTTGAAGAAAATGTTCATTGCGCCTACTTCTTCAATGTATTTTCTTTCAACACCGTCAAGCCAGAGAACCTGAGAATAACCCTTTTCGCCTGCTACTACCTGACCTTTTAAGCTGACTGCATAGTTGCCTGCAGCCTTGGCAAAGCCCATGCCGCCTCGTACTGCACGAACATATTCGTCTTCAACATAAATTTTAACAGGGTTTAAGCCCTCTGCGTAGTAAGGACCTACGGGAGAAAGAATAACCATGAACTTATATGTATGAGAGGGATGAACACCCAAGAAAACGTCTGTTGCAAAAATAAAGGGACGGATGTAAAGAGAAGTGTTGGGAGCAGAGGGAACCCAGTCACGTTCTACATTTACAAGTTCAATAATTGCCTTTGTAAATTCTTCTTCGTCAATGGGAGGAATGCAAAGACGGTCGTTTGATACGTTAAGACGAGCCATGTTGCGGTCGGGACGGAACATTCTTATTTTGCCGTCGGGACAGTTGTATGCCTTTAAGCCTTCAAATACAGCCTGACCGTAATGAAGAGTTGTTGTTGCAGGGTCCATCTCAATAGGGCCGTAGGGAACAATTCTGCCGTCATGCCAGCCAATGCCCTCTGTATAATCAATAATTAACATGTGGTCGGTGAAAGTCTTGCCAAAAGGAAGATTAGATTCATCAACGGGTTTTGCCTTGGGTGCAGTTGTTTTTGTGATTTTAAGTTCCATTAAAAACATCTCCTGTTTATGTATTAGGTATATTATGCACCCATTTTGAGAAAAAATCCAGTACTTTTTGAAAATTTTTGAAAAAAATTTGTGGGCCTTAGTAAGGTTGATGTGTTTTCTTTAAATGGATGGTATATGTTGCAAAATCTCCGTGGGGAAAGTCAACGAATAAGCCGCGGTACATAAGCTCGTCGGCGGAGTAAATGTTTCCGGTATGCTCATCACGGTACATTGCGCCCCGTTCCAAGCCTGCAAGCTTTACAATGGGAAAGTAAACATTTGATTTGAAAAGTATGCGCACAGCGCAGAAAAAGCTTTCTGTTTTGTCATCGTTTACAATTTGCCATGCACCTATATTGCCCGAAAACGGGTCTGCCAGACGGTAAAAATCACCGTACTGAACAAGAGAACGTATTTTTTTGCACTCTTCCACCTGCAGCTTTATTGCGTCCAGGTCTTCCTGGGGGAGAGTTGTAATGTCAAGCTCGTAGCCGAAATTGCCGGAAAGAGCAATGTCACCACGGGTTTTCATGCTTGACTTTCTTCGGGTGTAGTGATTGGGAGATGCTGTAACATGACTTCCCATTGTGCTTGTGGGGTAGCCGAAGGATGTGCCGTACTGAATGTAAACACGTTCGATTGGGTCTGTGTTATCACTTGTCCATATTTGGGGCATGTAGCAAAGTATGCCTGCATCAAATCTGCCTCCGCCGCCTGAGCAGCCCTCAAACAAAACCTCGGGCACTGCCTTTGTTATTTCGTCTGTTACACGGTACATGCCTAGCATGTATTCGTAGTTGTATCCAAGACGGGGCATGTCGGTAATGTAACGGTTATAGTCCCACTTTACATAGCTGATGGGGGCTTTCTTGAGTATGGACACTACACTTTCAATAACGTAGTCCTGCACATCCTTGCGTGAAAGGTCAAGAACGAGCTGGTTACGCGAAAGCGCAGGGGAAATGCCCTCCTGATGTATTGCCCAGTCGGGGTGGGCACGGTACAGGTCGCTGTCGGGATTCACCATTTCCGGCTCAAACCATAAGCCGAACTTTAATCCCATGGCAGTTATTTTTTCAGCCAGCCCCTCAATGCCGGAGGGAAGTTTATCATAATTTACGTACCAGTCGCCTAAGGAGCAATCGTCGTTGTTGCGTTTGCCAAACCATCCGTCATCAAGAACAAACAGTTCAATGCCCAGATCCTTTGCCAAAGCTGCAATGGAAAGAATTTTTTCTTCGTTAAAATTCATGTAGGTGGCTTCCCAGTTGTTTATTAAAATGGGGCGGGGCTTGTTTTTCCAATAGCCGCGGACAATGTTGTCTTTGATAAATCTGTGCATTTCCTGTGATGCACCCGTGAAGCCGTTGTCTGAATAAGTCAATAAAGATTCGGGTGATGTAAATGTTTCGGAGCAATTCAGTGTCCATTCAAAACCAAAGGGGTTTATACCTTGCATTACACGTGTTCTCATGCGCTGGTCCGTATGGATAACGGTGGAGTGGTCGCCTGAATAAACAAGCATAAACGAGTACACGTCACCGCTCTGTTCGGTAGCTGTGGGAGAGTGGAGCATAACATAAGGGTTCATGAAATGCCCCGAGCCACCGCGGGCATTGTTTAAATCAAGTGTACCGCGGACAATGGGAGAGGTAACCTTCTCCCGCTCAAAGCCCCATCTGCCTGCAAAATGCGTTTCCAGGAAGTCAGAATGTTCAAAATCCACACACATGGAGTAGCAACTGTCAATTGTGAGCGAATTTTCTGATTTGTTTGTGATTTCAACATGTCGTGCAATTGTGTTTTTTGACTCAAATACGGTGTAAAAAAGTGACACTTCAATCTTTTTGATATCATCGTAAAGAACAACCGTCAGGGTTTCTGCGTCACAGTTTGCATCTATGGAGGAGGGTAAACCATTAAGAGCCTGCTTGCCCTTGTCTATACGGTGACAGCTGTACTTTAAGGTTGAAATATCTCCGTTGAAATTTACCATGGGACGACGCAGGTCGGTGTGGCCGTATGTGGGGCACTCCTGTGCAATTTCATCAAGCTTAATGCCGTCTTCGCCCCAGGACTGCCAGCAGTAAAATCTTTCTGGTACAATATGCGTGGGGTGCATTTTTATTTTTTTGCCAAAGTAGCAGTGAACAAGATAACCTGCTTTGTCAATGCGGAATATGTAGCTTATGTCGCGACCTTCTAAAAAGAAGTGGTTGTTTTCAAATTTAATCATTTTTCAGCCTCCTTTGGTTTGATTATAATACTGTTAAACACTTGGTGCAATAGGAAAATTAACATATTTATACCTTGAAATTAACAAGGTTTTAATATATAATAATATAGATATAGTATATTCATATGAAAAAACTACTTAAGTAGGTGAAACAATGTATTTAAAACGAGTTGAAATGCATGGATTTAAGTCCTTTGCAGATAAAATCGTAATAGAAGTAGGTAAAGGTGTTACAGGTATTGTGGGTCCTAACGGTTCGGGTAAAAGTAACATTTCCGATGCGCTCCGTTGGGTAATGGGTGAAATGAGCGCAAAGAGCCTTCGAAGCGGCAACATGCAGGATGTCATCTTTAACGGAACCCAAAAACGTAAGCCTTTGAGCTTTGCAGAGGTTACCCTTGTGTTGGACAACGAGTCCCATTTTTTCCAGAGCGAGTTCAATGAGCTTGCGGTTACAAGAAGAGTGTTCCGCAGCGGTGAAAGTGAATATCTCATAAACGGTGCACAGGTGAGGCTTAAGGACATACATGAGCTTTTTATGGACACAGGTTTAGGAAGAGAAGGTTACAGTGTTGTAGGTCAGGGCAGAATTGATGAGCTTTTAAGTGCAAAGGCTGAAAACCGCCGACAGGTGTTTGAAGAGGCGGCAGGTATTTCAAAGTACCGCCACCGTAAAGACGAAGCGGAAAGAAAGCTTGAAAAAACAGAAGAGAACCTGGTCAGAGTACGCGATGTGTTGGGTGAACTTGAAGGAAGAGTGGGTCCCTTGCAGCGCCAGAGCGAAAAAGCAAGAAAGTTTCTTGATTTAAGGGAAGAGCTGAAGGGAATCGAAGTTTCGGCATCGGTTGACATTATTGACAGAAACCGTGAAGAGCTTGTTAAGTACGAAGAGCTTTTGAAAATTGCCAACGAAGACATTGAAAGAGAAAAAAAGCTTCTGGAGGATGCCGAAAAAGAGAGCGATGCACTTTATGCCCTCATGAGAGAAAGCGATGAAAAAACATCCTCGCTTCGTGAAGAGCTTGATAAAGCCAAGGATGAACTCAACAACCACGAAAATAACATAAAGCTTTTGAAAAACAATATAGAGAACTATAAGGCTAATATACTTACAATCGAAGCGGAGATTGCCGCAAATGAGCGCCTTGTTAAGGAAGCGGAAAAGTCTGTTGAGGATATGGCAAAGGAAGAGGACGATGCCAAAAAAGCTCTTGCTCAGCTCAATTTTCAGCTTGAAGCACTGGAAGAAAGCGGCGCTGTTGTATCAAACGATATGGCACAGAAGGGCATTGCGGTGGAAAAGGTCCGCTCTAAAATACGTGAGCTGGAAAGAACTCTTTCCGAGGCTGACAGCAAAAGCGCATCCTTGGAGGTTCTTAAGGAAAGCATTGAAACAAGACGGTTTTCCATTGAGGCAGACCTGACAACCTCCCGTGACAGTGAAAAGCGGCTTAAGGATGAAAGTGTAAGGCTGGGAGAAGACATAGCCCGTGCGCAGAGGGAGAGAAGCGAGGCTGAAAAGAGCTTTTCAACTTCTCAGAACGAAGCGGAAAAAGTAAGCAGAAGTGCCGAAGAAAAGAAGGACGAGTTTAACCGTCTCAGCTCCACTTACGGCGAAAAGCAGGGCAGACTTAAAATGCTGGAGGAAATGGAAAGAGCACTGGAGGGATATCAGCGAAGTGTAAAGGATTTGATAAATGCACACAAGCAGGGCAGATATTCCGGTAGGATAACAGGCATCTTTTCTAAGCTTATTACCGTGTCCAGGGAGTACAGCACTGCCATTGAAGTGGCATTGGGCGGTGCAATGCAGAATGTTGTTGTTCCCGATGAACAGGATGCAAAGCAGGCTGTTAATTATCTTAAAGAGCATAAGCTGGGCAGAGTAACGTTTTTGCCCCTTTCAAGCCAGGAAAAAAGAAGACTTGACAATGAGTCGAAAATTTTGTCAGAACGCGGTGTTATAGGCATTGCGGCAGATTTGGTTGAAAGAGAGAGTTATCTGGACAATACTGTTCAGTCTCTTTTGGGAAGAGTTGTTGTAACAGACAATCAGGACAACGCAATCCGCCTTGCCAAGCAACATAAATATAAGTTTAAAATTGTTACCCTGTCAGGTGAAGTGTTTCAGGTGGGCGGCTCCATCACAGGCGGTAGCATGAACCGTGCAAGCAGTGTGCTTGGAAGAGAAGAAGAAATTGAAGAGCTGAAAAAAGAAGTTAAGAGGCTGGATGCTCTTTCTGCAAAGGCAGAGGACGAAATTGAAGATTTAATTGAAAAGGCGCGTGAGCTTGAAAGAGAAATGGAAGAAGCAAGACGCATTCTTTCCGAAAAGGATATTGCTCTTTCCCGCTTGGTGGCAGAACAGAGAGCTGTTGACCAAAGATGCGGCGAGGAAGGGGAACGTCTTGAAAGACTTGAGGCGGAAAAGAGCGAAATTGCATACAAAATTGCAAATAACGAAACATTAAAGCATGAATATGTTCTTGAAAAGCAGAATGCTCAGAAAGCTCTTGAAAAAGCAGAAGGTGAGCTTGAAGAAAAGCAGAGAGAGTTAAGCGAGGCAATGAGCCGTAAGGATGAGTCTTCTTCTAAGCTTTTTGAAAAGAAAATGGAAGTTACAAGCCGCGAGAAGGACATTGACCTTATTAAGGAAAGAGCTAATTTGACAAAAATAAGGATTGAAAACCTTAGGTCAGAAAATAATGCAAAGATAGCTTCAAAGGACATTATAGTAAATAACATTGAACGGTGCACCGGAGAAATTTCAAAGTGTGAATGTGACCGCGAGGCAGCCGTTAAAAAGGTTGAAGAAATTGAAGCAGGTCTTATTGCACAGGCTCAGGGCAAAACAGGCACGGATGAGAGGGTTGGCATTCTTCGTGACGAAATCAGAAGACTCAACGATGCTGTTTACTCCCTCCAGAATGAAGCTGTCCGCCTGGAAAGCGAAAAGAGTAAGATTGATTACAGAATTGAAAATGCAGTAAACCGTCTGTGGGATGAGTATGAACTTACATATTCCGCCGCAAAGGAATGTTATGTTCCGGGGCTTTCCATCCCCGAGGCGCAAAAGAGGATTGCATCACTTCGCGGTGCACTTAAAGCTTTAGGAAATGTAAACGTTGATGCAATTGAAGAATACAAAGAGGTTAAGGAACGTTATGAGTTCTTGTCCGGGCAGGTTAAGGACATGGAAGAGGCAAAGGCATCCCTTGAAAAGCTAATACGTGAAATAACCGTTGTTATGAAGGACATATTCGCAGAAAAGTTTGTTATAATAAACAAGTATTTCGGCGAAATATTCCAGGAGCTTTTCGGTGGCGGTAGGGCATCAGTTTCACTTCTTGACAAAGATAACATTCTGGAAAGCGGTATTGAAATTGAAGTACAGCCCCCGGGCAAAAAGCTTCTTTCCATAAACCTCCTTTCCGGTGGTGAAAAGGCGCTCACAGCAATTGCGTTGCTCTTTGCGCTAATGAAGGTTTCGCCCTCGCCCTTTGTTGTGCTGGACGAAATTGAAGCGGCACTGGACGACATAAACGTATACCGTTTTGCCAACTATATGAAAAACAGAACAGATACTACACAGTTTATTGTTATTACACACCGCCGCGGCACAATGGAATCTGCCGACGTGCTCTACGGTGTAACAATGCAGGAGAAGGGTGTAAGTAAGGTGCTTTCAATGAGCCTTCAGGACGTGAAGGAATACGAAGAGGTATAGTTGAGTGCAGAGTGCAGAATGAAGTTGCAGGGACATTCCTCACCCACAGGCAGGCGAGTATGTTCGCACTTCCTTAGTGTATGCAGGAGGTGTGTCCCTGCTCCTTATAAATAAACAAGTTGCAAGCAGCTAATCAAAGTGGATTAAAGCCCACTAATCAGAAAGGATTGATATTATGCTTTTTTGGAAAAAGAAAAAGGAAGAGGTAGCAGAAGCCGTTGACGAAATTAAAGATGCGGTAGAGGAGCTTGTGGAAAAGGCAGAGGATAAAATAGACGAGGTTGAAGATGCCATTGAGGAAAAGCTCGAAGAAATTGAAGAAAAATTTGATGAGCTTGAGGAGAAAATTGAAGGTACAATTGAAAACATCAAGGAAGAAATAAAAGAAGAAATTGAAGCACCCAAGGAAGAAAAGAAGGGGTTGTTTGCCCGCCTTCGTGACGGATTGGGTAAAACAAGAAATTCCATCTCCGACAAGGTTAACGATGTTTTTAAATCCTTTAAAAAGATTGACGAAGAATTCTACGAAGAGCTTGAAGAAGCTTTGATTCTGGCGGACATCGGTATGACAACAAGTGTGGAGATTGTTGAAAGACTCCGCGAAAGAGTCAAGGAAAAGAAGCTCCATGAGGAAGAGGAAGTTAAAAAGGAGCTTCGCGACATTGTGGCAGAAATTCTGGAAAGCGAAGACAGCGAGCTTAAGCTTGATACAAAACCTACGGTAATACTTGTTATAGGTGTTAACGGTGTTGGTAAAACTACTACCATAGGCAAGCTTGCATCCCGCCTTAAGAATCAGGGCAAGGAGGTTGTTCTTGCGGCGGCTGACACATTCCGTGCGGCAGCGGCAGACCAGCTTGAAATCTGGGCAGAAAGAAACGACGTGCGTATTGTAAGATTGCAGGAGGGTGCTGACCCTGCGGCAGTTATTTTTGACGGCTGTGTATCGGCACGAAGCAAGGGTGCAGATGTTTTAATCTGCGATACTGCCGGAAGACTCCACAATAAGAAAAACCTTATGGATGAGCTTAAGAAAATTTACCGTGTTATTGAACGCGAGTTGCCCGGTGCAAGAAAAGAGGTTCTTCTGGTGCTTGATGCAACAACAGGTCAGAATGCTGTAAATCAGGCGGAAGAATTTAACAATGCAGCACAGATTACAGGCATTGTGTTGACAAAGCTGGACGGTACGGCAAAGGGCGGTATTGTTATTACAATCCGTGAAAAGTTAGGTATTCCCGTTAAGTTTGTAGGTGTGGGAGAAGGCATTGACGATTTGCAGGTGTTTGATGCCCAGAGCTTTGCAGATGCATTATTCTATTAAAAGCGAAAGGTTTATCAGGAGGTAGTTATATGAAGAAAAACCGATGGTGGCTTATTCTTGCAGGTGCACTTGTTTTTCTTTTGATTGCAGGTGCTGTGTTTTTAAGCTTTTATACCCAATACGTTGAAATAGCAGAAATAGGAAGTGTATATACGCAGGTGTTTTTTAAAGACATCTTTGCAAAAGTGGAAATGTTTGTAATACTGTTTTTGTTTGTTTTTGCAGTGGCAGTTATAAATCTTTTGTTCGTAAGACGTAACAGCCTGCGAATCAATAATCATGTGCCTTTTCTCCTGAGGAGAAAGTTTGTACTAATTGAAAGCATTGTTCTGGCTCTTGTTTTTGCAGGCGCCAGTTCCGAGGGGTTATACCGTAAGTTTTTGATGTTTTCAAACAGTGTGGAGTCTGACATAACAGACCCCATATTCAACCTGGACTTAAGCTACTATTTCTTTAACAGAGACTTTTTAAAAACAGCTGCCGGGTTGGTTATAAGCATTCTTATATTTGCACTTATTATGAATGCAGTGCTGTATTTTATAATTTTGATGAAAGGCGACAACTCCAAGCTTAAGGGTGTGTTGACTGACCAGGGCGTTTTTGCTCACCTTGCGGCAAATATAATAATCCTTTGCTTTGTTTTTGGTTTTACCTATTATTTTAAAGGGCAGGAACTGCTTTTGGACCAGACGCATACCTTTGCAGGTGCAGGGTATACCGATGCAAACATTATTATGCCCTTTTATTCTGTAGCACCTTATATTTTGTTTGTGCTGGCGGCAGTTGCGGTGGTTTTTCTGTTCAGAAAGAAATTTGTTGCAACAATCATAACCATACTTGTTTTCCCGGTTCTTCTTGTGGGGGTAAACGTTGTGTCGGAGGCTGTGTATTCTCTTCATGTTAAGCCCAACGAAACAACACTGGAGTCTCCTTATATTGAATATAATATTGAGTATACAAAAATAGGCTTTAAGCTGGACGGAGTTATTGAACGAACATTTCCTGCGGCAGAAAGCCTTACAAGGGAAACACTTGAAGAAAAAAGCGATATTGTGAATAACATCCGCATAACAGACCCTGAAGCAACATTGGATGTGTTGAACTCCACAAAAAGTATACGTAATTATTACGTGTTCAACGACACAGACATTGTTGAGTACCCTGTTGACGGTAAAAATACGGCAGTAAGTGTTGCAGTGCGTGAAATTGACGTGACAAAGCTTGACAACAATGCCAATAACTATATTAACAGAACACTTAAATATACCCACGGATATGGCATTGCAATGAATCCCGTAAATGCGGTGAACAGCGAAGGTCAGCCTGATTTTGTAATAGCGGATATGCCCATTGTGTCTAACTCAGGTGCACCTCAGGTTACCCAACCCAGAATTTACTACGGCGAAAAAACAAACAATTACTGCGTGGTAAATACAGAAATTGATGAATTTGACTATGCTCTTAACAACGAAAACGTTGAAAATAATTATGACGGTAGTGCGGGCATTGAAATGAACCTTTTTAACAGGATTATGTTTTCTGCTAAAAATGCAGACTATACAATGCTTGTGTCAGGATATATCAACTCTGAAAGCCGTTTGTTAACCAACAGAAACGTACTTTCGCGAGTTAAAAAGGCTGTGCCCTTTTTAGCAGTGGACCCCGATCCCTACGTTTTGATCGACGGCGAAGGCAGGCTTAAGTGGATTGTGGATTTGTACACCTATACAGACCAGATGCCTTATTCCAAAAACTATGGCAACGTAAACTACATCCGTAACAGCGCAAAGGCTGTTGTGGATGCTTACGAGGGCACTGTTGAGGTATATATTACAGACGAGACAGACTGCATTATAATGACCTATAATGCAATTTATCCCGGTGTTATGAAAACAGGCGGTCTTCCCCAGGATTTGAATGCGCATATCAGATACCCCGAGTTTTTGTTCGACATACAAAGCGAGATGTATCTCAGGTACCACATGAGTGACCCGGAAGTTTTTTACTCGAATTCTGATTTGTGGATGAGAGCAAAGGAAAAATATCATTCCGAAGACACAGTTGATGTTGAAGCATATTATAACCTTTTGTCTGTGGAAGACTTTGGCAGAGAAGGTGCACAGCTTGTTCTCATGATGCCTTTTGTTCCGGCAAACAAGGAAAATCTTGTTTCATGGCTTGCGGCAGACAGCTACGGCAATCTTATATGTTACAAGTTCCCGTCGGGCAGAACGGTTTACGGTACCTTGCACATTGAAAACCGCATTGATGCAGATGCGGACATTTCCAAGGAGCTGTCCCTTTGGGATCAGGGCGGAAGTAATGTGCTTCGTGGCAATGTTCTTGTTATACCCATTGCTGACAGCCTTATTTATGTTGAACCTGTGTACATTACAACTGCAAATTCTGCGGCAGTACCCGAGGTTAAGAGAATTATTGTTGCATACGGAGACAAGGTTGTAATGCGTGAGACTCTCGGTGAGTGTTTTGATGTTCTTTTTGGAGCAGGAGAAACGTCTGTTCCTCAGACTGAAATTGACACTGAAGACATTGACAATGCATACTCGGCAGCGGAAATTGCGGTGGGTGCATACGACAAAATGCAACAGGCATGGAGAAATGGAGATTGGTCGGCTTTCGGCGAAGCAATGGATGAGTTGGGAGAGGCAATAGAGGGGTTAAGGTAATGAAAAAATTTGTATCGGTTATATTGGTTTTGTGCCTGTGCATCGCCTTGTCTGCATGCGGACAAGGTGTTGTGCTGGACGAAAATGAAGTTGTTGTAGGCAACGGCACAGGAACCGTGGTGAAAAATAACTACACTTATACCATTGACGGTGAGAGTATTGTTGTTGACGGAAATGGTGAGCTTTGTGTAATAGGCACATCTACTGACGGGAAAATCTTTGGGTTGGGTGAATACCTTTATGTGAACACACCTGAGGGTGCAATGCAGATTTCCATAGAAAACGGAAAAAAGCGAAAGTTCGGCAATGGTGAAATCATTGCAGCAAAGGGAAAATATATTTACTATCAGAGCGAAGACAATAAGGTTGGAAATATGATTGTCTATAAGATTAATATGGTTGACGGCAGTCAGCGAAATCTTTTCCAGGACACAATTACTGAGGTGAAAGAAATAGAAAATAATGTTTTCTACTTTAAGGGGCTGAGCGGCAACGAATACGTTAACCCTCTTAATGACCAGGACGGATATTTTTACCACGAATGGTTGGGTGAAGACGTGACCGAAGCCACGGAATAAGTGCATAGTTCAGAATGCAAAGTGCAGAATTAAGGAGGAATTCCGCTTGCGGAATTCTTTCAGTCATTCTGCATTCTGCGTTTTGTGTTCTGCATTCAAAAAAACAGGAGGAATAGTATGAAAAGAGTAATTAGTTTGGCATTAGTTGTTATTATGTTTTTAACAATAGTGCCAGCCATGGCAGAAAACGTTGTGTCAAAGGTTTTAATTAACGGCGAAGAGGCACGGTTTGATATTGTAAACGGCTATGTGCCCGTAAGAGCCTTTGCAGAAGCTATTGGCGCAGAGGTTCGGTGGGACAATGATAATCGCTGTGTGGTTGTTAACGACGGCGGTGCAGAGGTTGTTATTCCCATGAGGCAGAAGTGGGTGAAAAGAGCAGGTCTTAAGAGCAGCATTGACAAGGAAAACATTATAATCAATGACCTTTCCTATATGCCCCTTGATGCACTTAAGGGCTTTGATGCAGTGTACGGCGGCGACGAAAGCATTATAACCATTGAAAAATCCGTTTTTGATGGCAAGTATGTGAAGCTTGTAAACGGAAATAAAGCTCTTGCCCCCAATGAAAGCGGAAGCATTGTTATGGAAGAGCTTTCCGAAAGTGATGCACAGGTTTGGAAGTTTACAAGCCGCGGAAGCGGAGTGTATCGCTTAGAGAACAAAAATACACAAAAGGCAATTGACGTACCAAGCGACAGCAAGGATGCAGGCAAGGCGCTTATCCAGTATGCATTTACAGGCGGCGGTAACCAGAATTACGTGCCTGTAAGAAATACAGACGGTACATATGCAATCCAGTGCTATAACTCCGAGCTTTTCATGACAATAGGCGAGGACGGTACTATTACACAGGAAGAATTGACAGGTGCAGATAACCAGAAGTTTACTTTAGAGGTTGTAGGTGCAGGGGAAGTTGCAAGTGACACTGTTGCAGCAGATACAGAAAAAGACCCTTGGGATGAAAAGTTCGTAATGATTGACGGGGAAGTTTATAAACTCTTTTTAACAGGCGATAAGTATATTGCCGTAAATAAAAACACGGGCGAAACTATCGAAACAGAAGAAAAGAATTTTGAAAAAGCCGTTGTAACACCCAAAATGTACGGCGAAAGTGACTTTGTAGGCGGTAAGTTTATTACCCTTACAATGGACGGAAAGAATCTGATAGTTAATGAAGCAAACGAAATTGCCCTTAGCGAAGAAACTTCCGAAATTGCACAGTGGGAAGCAGTTGCATTAGGCAGTGACACATTTACTCTTATCAACAAAAAAACAGGAAAGGCTATTGATGTGCCTAACGAAAGTAAGGAAGCAGGGATAAAGCTTTCCCAGTATGCATCAAACAAAAAGAACCACCAGATTTACTCCTTTGAAGAAGCAGATGGCGGTGTGAGACTCAAAAACAAAAACTCCGATATGTACATTACAATTAAGGACGGCGTAGCATACCAGGAGGAAAAGGCAGATGCAGGTCAGGTATTTACATACACGGTAGTAGGTGAGAGCGATAGAAAAATGGTTGCAATCACTGCTACACCCTTTGTATTAAAGGGCGACGATGCTGTAACCAATGTTAAACTCCAGTGGAATGAGGTTATAGGCGCAAAGAGCTATGACATTTACAGATGCGTTGACGGAGGCGAATATGAGCTTATAAATGCTCTTACAGGATTTACTGTTGACGATTACGATTTGGAGGTTGGCAAAGCATATACATACCGTGTTTATGCGTTAGATGCAAGCGGCATGATAGGCTGTGCCGAAACAACACCATTTACACCTTACGAAATGCCTCTTGACATGAAGAGTACTACAAACCTTGAACCCAGCAGCATGAGCACACCTTCTAAGGGAATGCGTGATGCAGAAGGACTCTACTACAAGTTCTCTCAGAAGAGCAGAAACGACGGCGGCAAGGGCTTTGGCTGGATGGAAATGCAGACAAGTAAAGACGGTGTTACATACTCCGACCCTGTTGTTGTGCTTACTTACCAGGACATGCTTGCACATGAAACCTGCAAGGATTTAGAGGACATTAAGTTTGAAAGTGTAAATATCAAATACAACAAAAAGGCTAACAACTTCGGCTTTATTGCCCATGCGGAAAAGGGCTCGGGCGGTTATGACTTTGCCCGTATTTCCATTGCAACATATACCCCCGGGGATGAAAAAATGATGTTCCATGGTGCGGTGAGACCGGGCGGTGACGATGTACGCGATTTGAATACATTTATTGACGACGACGGCACAACATATATCATGGGTGCAACACACAACAATGCAGATTTGGCAATTTACAGACTGAAAGACGACTGGTCCGGCATTGAAAAGAGAGTTGCTCTTATAAATCAGGGCGCATGGAGAGAATTGCCCAACATTTTAAAGGTTGACGGTTACTATTATCTGTTCACCTCAGGCTGTGCAGGCTGGTATCCCACACCGGGTATGTATAACTCTGCAACAAACATGGAAGGCCCCTGGAGCGAGTTGAGAAACGTCGGTAACATGACAACGTTCTCCTCTCAGTCAGGCTATGGCTTTTATTTGAAGGAAGACAGCACAAATTACATTATGAATTCCTACCGCTGGATGGGTAACTGGAAGGATGCAACGGTAAAAACAACCCAGTCCCTTCGTTTTCCCATAACTGTTTCAAACGGTTATGCTTTCTATGATTATTTTGAAGAGCTTTTATATAACTGGGACGAAGATGTTCTTGTTCCGGTTCAGCGCGGCAGAATTCTTTCCCAGGGCAGACCAACATCCTACGGCAAAAATGCCAACGATGGTAACTACAAGAGCCAGTGGAGTGTGGACACTCAGTGGCCCTACTCATGGGAGGTTGATTTAGGTCAGAGCTACAATGTAAACCAGGTGCAGATTTCCTGGTACATACGTATAGGCAGCGAGCCTTATTATAACTACATAATTGAAGGCAGTGAGGACGGAGTTAACTACACAACACTTGTTGACAAAACTAATGGCTATACAGACTACGGCTTCACGGTTAATAACTGCACGGGCAAGGCAAGATACGTAAAAGTTACTGTTACAGATGCAAAGCCCAGAAGCGGTGAAAATAATTATCCCTCAAGCTTTTATGAAATAAAGATAATGGGCAGATAAATGCATTACCCATAAGGACACTGCACAGTGATATAAATTTCTGCGCAATCAAAAACCTCTCAAATGAGCAAAATTTGGCTCATCTGAGAGGTTTTTGGTTTCACATTATAGAAAATTTTCATTCCCTATAATGTAAAAAACAATTTTATTTTATTGCCGCGGGAGAATTTCCTCGTAAATCGGGAAAACATACCAGGCAAAACAAAATGTTTTCTCATCTGTAAATATTAGCTCGGGCTATTGAATAAGAGCATCGGAGACATTTTGTTCTATTAACAGAAACAGAAAGAATTCATGCCGCAACAGAGGTTGAGAGCTACATTTGCAATACAGCACTTTATGCAATAATCCATGTCAAGGTTCATTGATCTGCCGTACCCTGAGCCTGTATTACGATAATCCTGATAAAATCCCCCTTCGCCATTCAGTGCAGCATTAAGGTTCTGATACATTGTATTGCCCGGTTCCATTGCCGCAGCGGTTTTTGCATATTCGCGAGCAAGAATATTGTTGCCAAGTCGGGCATTTGCAACAGCACTCAGATAATACCACAATGCGTTCCTGTCGCTCATGCTGTTAAGAGTATTTATTGCCTCCCGGAAATAACCTCTCTGAATGTATGCAGATGCGGCTCTCAGCTTGGCATCGGAAGAACTGCTGCCGGCACCGCCGTAAGTTCCTGAGGAAGGGTTTTTTCCGCTTCGCTGGTCCATAATTGTGCGATATGCTTCGCCTACTTCTTTAAACTTTTCCTCAGCTTCTTTAGGGTTGTCCTGATTTACATCGGGATGATATTTCCTACACAGGGCTCTATATGCTTTTTTTATTTCGTCGTTTGAGGCATCACGGGGGACACCAAGAACAACATAAGGATCTCTCATATAATCATACCTCGTGTGATGTTGATTTCTTCTTTTTGTTTGGTTGCCAGATACCGGAGTAAATAATGTTTCTGAGTATTTCCACGTTATCTATGAGGGGCAGTTTTTCAAATTCGTTAGCACACTCTGCTGCCTGCATGTTAAGAATAATTTCACATTCCTTGTCAAAGTCGGGAATGTTATGCATTGGAATGAGCGGATTTGGGTTCTTCTTTTTAATGTCATTTTCCAAATCTTCGTAGGCATCGGCAATGTATATAAATTTGCCCAAATAAAAGCCCATGTTGTAAAGAGTGTCATTCCACATATCGTCTTCGGGGGTAAAAACCTCACCAAGAATTCTGCCAAACAAATTTGCACACTCTTCCAAGGAGGCATCTTTTTCCGCTTTTGACAGACCTGTAAGGTGTTGCTTTATGTTTTTGCATTTATCGGGATATGCCTCTTCTATTTTTTTTACCTTACCTTTAAGGTACAGACTGTACAAAAACTTTATAAGGTTTTTATCGTCGTGAAAATCATCCAGACATTTGTAATATGCTAAGAGAATTGTCATATCTGCAACATAAGGCGAATATTTATCTGTTATTTCACAGTGTTTTTTGCACATGTGGCATATACATCTTGCATTTTTGCGGCAAGACGGATAATCATAAAGCGAGTTCAAAAGCATGGCAAGAAACGTCATGTCATAATTTAAACTCATGGCAGAAAGGTAGCCTCTTTGCCTGAGTGCGGAACAAATGCCGCAGTAATGGGCTCTGTATATGTCAAATTCTTTAAATTTTAACTCACCTTTATTTACAACAACACGACCAAACATTAACTTTTCCTCTTTAATGATTCACCGCAGGGACAGTTCACGGTCACCTTTCCTTTTCCTTTAGGAATGCGAAGTGTTCTTTTGCATTTACGGCACATAAAAATCCTGCTTTTGCCTTTGTCTTTGAACTTTGCCTTTACAAAAGAAACATAGGGGACAATTTTTGCATTTTCCTGTCTTCTCTTATAAATGTTTCTTGAAAACATTCTGAAAAATATATAGACAAGACACACCAAACTGAGCGATGAGAATATCTTTGCAGCCGGTGACAGTATACATAATACTACAGAAAGCACCAAAAGGCAAACATTTAATTCATCATTGCCGTATCTTCCTCGCATAAAATTCATCAATTTTTCTTTCAAGTAAATCACTCCTTGTGTATTACTATATTTGTAAATATTTTACCACGTATATACCAATTGTAAAAAAACTGTAAACAGCACCAAGCGGAAATTTATGTTGATTATTTAATAAAACAGGAATATAATTAAATGGATTAGGAAGTGATTTAATGAAGAAAAGTAAAACCCAAACCTTTATGGCAGGCGTTATTACTGTTATGTGTTCCCAGGTGCTCATTAAGCTTTTGGGGTTTGCATACCGCGTTGTAATTACAAATATAGACGGATTCGGAAACGAAGGCAACGGCTATTACAATTACGGCTATCAGATTTACACATTGCTTTTGGCAATATCTTCTGTGGGCATACCCAATGCCATAGCAAAGCTTGTGAGCGAAAAGTGCGCAAAAAATCAGTTTAAGAGCGCTTGCCGCATTTTTAAATGTGCACTGGTTATTTTTTGCGTAATCGGCGGACTGCTTTCGGTGGGACTCTATGTTTTTGCACCGTTCATAGCAACTGATATATGCTCTACTCCGAAGATTGTGTATACTTTGAGAGTTTTATCTCCGGCTATATTCTTTGTGTCGGTATCAAGTGTTATCCGCGGATTTTTCCAAGGCATGAAAAACATGAAGGCAACAAGCACAAGCCAGGTTATAGAACAGTTGATAAAGTGCATATCAACCATTGTGATTGTTGTGACCATAGCAGGTGCTCCGGCAGAGATAATGGCAGCAGGCGCAACTGCCGCAACAACTCTTTCCACTCTGCTTTCTCTTATCTATCTTATAGGGTTTTACAGGCATAATAAAAAGAATATAAATGAAAGACTGAACGAGTCTTTACCCGAAATGAAAGAAAGCTTCTTTAAAATTGCAAAGGACATATTGTACGTTGCAATACCTATATCATTAGGTTCTATTGTGGCAAGCATCAACCGTGTGGTTGACCTTACCACCGTTGTTCAGGGGCTAAAGGTTGCATTTGCCGATACGGTAAGTCCTCATTTGCTGGAAGATTTCACAATGGAACTTTCGGGGATGCTCAGTAAAGGTGACGTTATAATAAACCTGCCGCTGGCATTGAACATAGCATTTTCAACTGTACTTGTGCCCACCGTTGCAGGCGCATTGGCTGTGGGCGATAAAAAGACGGCAAGCGATAAGGTTAGTTTTTCTCTCCTTGTTTCCGTTGTGATAGCTCTTCCTGCAACAATCGGATGCATGGTTCTGGCAGACGAAATATTCCTCATGCTTTACCCCAATGCTCCCGAAGGTGGCGCACTTTTTGCCATAAGTGCAATAACCATTTTCTTCTCTGCAATAAACCAGACAAATTCAGGCAGCTTGCAGGGCATGGGCAAGGTTTTTGTGCCTGCCGTGGGACTTATAGCAGGCGGATTGGTTAAGCTGGTGCTGAACCTTATCCTTATACCTATTCCGGAAATAAATATTTACGGTGCTCCCATAAGCTCTGTATTCTGTCAGGCAATAGCTTGCTCGGTTACGTTCTTTGTGGTAAGACGCAACCTTCCCATGAAGCTTAATATGGTTAAATACATTCTTAAACCGTTGCTGTCAGCACTGATAATGGGCGGTGCGGTGTATGCAGTGTCAAGGTCACTTGTTAATGTGGTTGGTAATGCTTTTTCAACCATTCTTGCCATAGGTGTGGGCTTGGTTGTTTATGTTCTTCTTGTATTCAAGGTGTTTAAAGTGTTTGAGGTTGAAGAATTAAAACAGTTACCCATGGGCAGAACCATAATAAAACTGATTTACAGAGGCTAATTTAACAAAAAATTGTGAATTATGAAAAAAAGTCTTGCAAGTGGCAAAAAAGTGTGATACAATCCATTTGTTAATTTGTGAGATAAAAACAGAAGGCGGTGTGTATAAATGAAGATAGCTTTAACAATACTCTATATTGTAGTAGCAGTTGTACTTACAGTTGTAGTACTCACACAGCAGGGTAAGGACCCCAGAGAAGCAAGCGCAGTTATGGGTGGCAGCGGTTCTTTCTTCTCTAAGAACAAGGGTGCAACAAAAGAAGCTATGCTTGAAAAGCTTACAGCAGTAGCAGCAGTTCTTTTCGTTGTTCTTTCCATTATCATGTTCGTGTTTGTAAAGTAATTTTGCAAATCAGTGAGGCACTTCCGTAGGGGGGTGCCTTTTTCACTTGTTTAAATAAAAAAGGAAAATGCAATGAACAGAAAAGAAAAAATAAAGGCCTTTATTGAAAGCGATGTTTATGTTCCGCTCACCAGGGGCGATATTATGCACGTTTTAGGTGTGCCGGAGGAAGACAAGGCAGAGCTTGTGAAAATACTGGAAGAGCTTGAAAGTGAAGGCGAAATACTTTTAACCAAAAAAAGAAAATACATTTCAACAAAAAAACAAGGCTATATTGTTACAACCTTTGCCGGAAGCGGCAAGGAGTACGGCTTTGCACGTATGGAAAGCGGAGAGGATTTATTCATCCCTCCCAATGCAACCCGAGGCGCACTTGACGGTGATAAAATTCTGGTGTATCCCACAGGTGGGGGTAAAAACGGAATGAGCGGCGAAGCTGAGGTTGTAAGGGTGTTGTCAAGGGCAGTAACACGGTTTGTAGGCACTTATAAACAAGACAGATATTACGGTACTGTTAAGGCGGACAACAGCCGCATAGGCTGCACTTTTATGGTAACAGAGGAAGACTCACTTGGTGCACTTGACAATCAGAAGGTGCTTTGTGAAATTGAACGTTATCCGTCAAACGATTTATATGCCGTTGCAAAAGTTGTAGAGGTTTTAGGCTTCCCAAATGATTTTGGAGTAGACGTTTTAAGTGTCATATATAATTACGGCTTTGAAATTGAATTTCCGGCAGAGGTAGTTAAAGAGCTTAGAAATATTCCCGACGAAGTAACAGAAATTGAGCCGGGAAGAATAGACTTGACCCACAAAACAATATTCACCATTGACGGGGCGGACACTAAGGACATTGACGATGCAGTTTCTATTGAAAAAACAGGCAATGTGTGGCGACTGGGAGTTCACATTGCAGATGTATCAAACTACGTAAAGCCCGGCAGTGCTCTTGATACTGAGGCAAAAAAGAGAGGTACAAGTGTGTACCTTGTGGACAGGGTTATTCCCATGCTTCCGCCGAAGCTTTCCAACGGTATATGCTCTCTTAACGAAGGTGTGCTCCGCAATGCCATGAGTGTGTTTATGGATATTGATAAGGACGGTACGGTTGTAAGCTATTCCTTTGCAAAAAGTGTTATAAAATCCAAAAAGAAAGCAACATACGATGCTGTATATGCAATAATGAGCGGCGAAGCTGATGAAGTTTTAACGGAGGAATACTGTGAGCTTATTCCCTCTATATATGAAATGAAGGAGCTTTTCAAGGTTCTTAAAGCCGCATCGGAAAGACGCGGTAACGTGGACTTTGACATGCCCGAGGCTAAAGTGCTGCTTGATGAAGAGGGCGAGGTTTACGACATTGTTCTTCGTGAACGGAATATGGCACATATGATGATTGAGGAATTTATGGTAATCACAAATTCCACCGTTGCAGAGCATATGACAAAAAGCAATCTTCCCTCAATTTACCGTATTCATGAAGCGCCCGACGGTGATAAGCTTGAATCTTTCAAGGCTTTTGTATCAACCTTGGGAATAAAACCGCCTGTGGGTAACATTACCCCCTTGAAATTACAGGCGTTTTTGGATAATATAAAGGACAGGAAAGAATTTTCAATCATTTCTTCCGTAGCGTTGCGCAGTATGCAGAAGGCGAAGTACTCTCCCGAGAATGCAGGTCACTACGGTCTGGCGCTTGGCTATTATACGCATTTCACATCTCCCATTCGCCGCTATCCCGACCTGGTGTTTCACAGAAGTCTGAAAGCGGCAATTGAAGCGGATAAAAAAATGATGAGTCATATCAAAAAGTCTAACAAGGAAGCAGCGGAAATTTCCAGCGAAAGAGAACTTAGCGCAGAGCGCTGCGAAAGAGACGTGGACGACATTAAAAAGGCTCAGTACATGAAAAAACATGTGGGAGAGAGCTTTGACGGTATCATTTCATCGGTTACAAGGTTCGGATTTTTTGTAATGCTGCCAAATACGGTAGAAGGTCTTGTGAGGATTGAAAATATGACAGGTGACCGTTTTGAGTTTGACGAAAAGGCGCTTGTTATCAAAGGTACAAAAATATCTTATCGCCTGGGCGATGAGATAAGGATAAAAGTCGTTGGGGTTAACGAAACCCAGGGACAGATTGATTTTATGCCGGAGGGTATGGAGTATGGAGAAAAAGAAAAAACAGCTGGCAGTAAACAGAACAGCAAGGCACGAGTATTTCATAGAGGAAACAATCGAAGCAGGAATAGAACTGTTCGGAACAGAGGTAAAAAGCATTCGTCAAGGAAAGGCAAATCTTAAGGAAAGCTACTGCGAAATTGATAAAGGCGAAATGTATATCCATGGTATGCATGTGTCACCTTATGAACAGGGAAATATATTCAATCGTGACCCATTGCGACCCAGAAAGCTCCTTTTGCATAAAAGAGAAATTATGCGTCTCTTCGGCAAGGTAAAACAGGACGGTTTTACAATCATTCCTCTTGACGTACACTTGAGCGGACAGTATGTCAAAATGGAGATTGCTCTTGCAAAAGGTAAAAAACTTTACGACAAGAGAGAAGATGCTGCTAAACGCAGTGCAAAGAGAGAAATTGACCGCGCAATCAAGGAAAGAAATGCATATTGATTTTTTAAAAATAATATGTTAATATTATCAAAGTAATTCATTCACTATTCCTTATTAACTATTAATTGCGGCATATATTGCCGCTTATATGGGGGCGTCTTGGTTTCGACGGGGATTTTGAAATCTGAAGAGCGGGCAGAGGTGGGGACTCTCAAAACCCCGAAATTAAATTTAAACGC
>CAZRZU010000003.1:0-45202 GCA_964604615.1 uncultured Oscillospiraceae bacterium | reverse complement strand
TGTCTTTAAAGGCACAGAAACACTTTTTCTTTCAATAATGCCTGCCGCCTTAACTTCAACGGGACGGTATGTTTCGTATTTTATTTCGCCCTTACCGTCAATGGGCTGACCCAAGGCATCTACAACTCTGCCAATAAGAGCCTCGCCAACACCAACTTCAACAACCCTTCCTGTTCTTTTCACAAGGCTGCCTTCCTTAATGCCGGCATCACTGCCCAGAACACAAAGGCTTACAGTGCCCTCGTCAAGGTTTAAAGCCATTGCCTTTTCGCCGTTTTCAAATTCCACAAGCTCGTTTGCCATGCAGTTGTCAAGTCCTGTTGCGGTGGCAATACCGTCACCCACTTCGATAACTCTGCCTGTTTCGCTCTGGGTTATTTTATCTGAATAATTTTTAATTTGTTCCTTTATGATGCTTGCAATTTCATCCGAATTAAGTCGCAAACCTATCACTCCCATCGGTTAATTTTTGCTTATATGTCTCTTGATTGATTCAAGCTTGCCTGTTACGGAAGCATCAATGCTTGTTTTTTCTGTTTCAATAACAATGCCTCCCAGAATACCCTCGTCCACCAAAAATTCCGGTATGATTTCGCACCCTGTGGCAAGAGATATCCTTTTGGCAATATCCTTTTTCTTTTCTTCACTGAGTTCAACTGCCGTAGTTATAGTGGCATGCTCAATGTGTTTGTCCCTGAAATAGGATTTTTCAAACTCATTTGCGCAGGGAGAAAATATCTCGCAAATTTTCTTTTTTGCAAGTATTTTTATAAAATTGAGCACAAAGGGATGAACCCTGCCTGAAAAGGCATCGTCAATAAGCTTTTCCCTTTCCTCGTACGCAACAGACGCAGAGGATAAAATTTTAACATAGTCCTTATACTCGGCAAAAAGTTCTTTAACCGACACAAGGCTTTCATAAACCTCTTTTTCACAAGCTGATTCAACAGCTACATCATAAAGGGCGGAAGAATACAATGCTATTCTCTCATTCATCTGAGCCACCTAAACCTTCCAATGCCTTGTTGATAAGCTCTTCGTGGTCATTTTTGTCAATATCCTTTTCGATAATCTTCTTTGCAATATCAACAGCCATTGATGACACTTCGCTTTTTAATTCCATAAGCGCGCTGGTTTTTTGTGCATCAATATTTTTCTGTGCTCTGTCAATCATGTTGGCAGCCTTTTCTTCTGCCTCTTTCACAATTGCATTGCTCCTAAGCGACGCACTTGCAACAGCATCTGAAACAATCTTCGATGCGGAGTCCTCGGCATTTTCCATCATTTCTTCATATTCAGCACGCATTTTATCGGCTGCGTCCTGAGCTTCTTTTGCTTTTGCATAATCTGCCTCTATTTCGGCATTTCTGGCATTGAGCATATTTTGCATAGGCTTAAAGAAAAGCTTCTTTACAAGGAAGAACAATATTAAAAGGTTGACCCAAGTGAATATGAGAGTCCATGTATCCAATGTAACAAACGATAAATACTGCTCCATGGATATCCTCCTTTAAGATTACATTTTCTTTACACCGAAGGGATCTACGAACATAAGAATCATAGCTACAACCAAGCCGTAAATACCTGTGGATTCAGCAACTGCGCAACCAAAAAGCATTGTTGATGTAATATCGCCCTTTGCTTCGGGCTGACGGCCTACTGCTGCCGCTGCCTGACCTGCCGCATAACCCTGACCTATACCGGGACCTATACCTGCAATCATTGCGAGACCTGCACCTATTGCGCTACCTGCCATAACAATCGCTTTTGCTAAAATTGTGTTATCCATAATAATACCTCCAAAAAATATATATTAAAAAAATTAAAATCTCAGCTTATTCTCCTGCCGAGGAGACATTTACCATTGTCAGCATACAGATAATATATGCCTGTAAAAAGCCTGTGAACAAGTCAAAATAAATTGACAGCACAGCAGGTATACCTGCCTGCAGAATGGGAATGTTTGCAATAAAATCATTGGGAATCCACCCAAGTATCATATTACTTGCCGCCGCCAACGCACCGTATATAATGCTTGTTATAACAATACCTGCCGCAATGTTACCAAAGTGACGGAATGCCATAGACACAGGGTTGGCAATTTCACTTATGATATTAATGGGAGTTATAACCGCAACGGGCTGAGTGTAGCTTTTGAGCCAGCCGCCAACACCGTTTGTTCTGATGTTTGTTGCAATAACCATAACTGTTGTAACCAGCGCCATTGCGCCTGTGGTTGACAAGTCACCGGTAACGGAGCGCAATCCCGTAAGGCTTAAAAGAGAGCCGAACAAGGAGTAGGTGAAAAGTGCTCCGATGTAAGGCGAAAAATTTGTCCACTTTTTGCCCATAACACTTTCTACCATGTTAACGAGCATGCAGTAAAGCTTTTCTGCCACAAGCTGCCTCTTCGAGGGGTTTTTCGTTACCAGGTTACGGGTTAAAAACCAACATAAAAAACCAATAATCGCAACAACCAGCCAACCGTTTACAACGGTTTCGGTTATTTTAATGCCTCCCAACACGGGAATTTCAAAAAGTATTTTAGGTCCTGTAATTTCTATATTCATTGGCTAACCACCTCTTTATTGTCCGCGTTTGTACGCATCTTGCCTACAAACATGACCACAAATCTCTGATAAAAAAGCGGAATAATTGCCGCTACAGCATTGAACACAGGCGCCTTTATTGCAAGAATAATTACCGCCGCCGCACAAATAAGACGGAAGGTATATGTTGCCGACACCCTTTGCTGTGCATTTTTAGGGTCTTTTTCAATATTTTTAGAAACAGAAATTGCAAGCCATAAAAAGCTTAGGGAAACATAAGCACAGCCCAGCAATGCTCCCCATACAACCTCAATGGAAAAATACCCCACTAAAGCAAAAATAAGAACCATGACAGCTCCCAGAATAAAATTACCGATTGCAACTCTTTTTACATCAGTTTTCACGTTTTTCGTCATTGTCCCTATCCTCCATTTCCTTTTTAACGGTGTTCATAAATTTAAACATGGTCATGCAGGAAGCTGCTGCGCCCAGAAGTATGGCAACAAGTATAACCCATGAACCTATGTTAAATGTATTTTTTAACCAAAGAGCAAATATTAAACATAAAATAATGGGCGAAACCATACTGAGACCAAATTGTGTAAGATGCGCCGCCGCTCTCATATGCTTATATTTATTGTCCATAATATCTCTCCGTTTATACAATTACCATTTTGACTATTTTATAACTTTTTTGGCTTTTAGTCAATAATTTAAGCTCTTATTTAAACTTTTTTAACAAATGAAATCCGCCCGCAAACCCCCGTTAAATCAAAAAGACAAAGGGACAGCCTTTCAGCCGTCCCTCAGCATGTCGAAAAATCGACACGCGCCAAAAAATCTTGCCGGGGGCAATATTTTTTGTCAATGTTTTTCTGTGGAACAAAGTACCGATTTCTCGTGCAAGGAATCGACCGGAGGGGACCGTCCCAACAAAGGCTCGCAAGTCTTCTTTGGTAAATCGTCTCCCGATTTACCAAAGGGGGACTGTCCCCAACGGTAGATGACAATTAATCGGTCGACCCCCTAAAATCGGCACTTTCGGTGGGGTGAATGCTATTAACCCCGCCTATTTTATTCGGAAAACCTTCTTTTCCGAACCTTTCGCGATTGTGGTTAAAAATAAGTTTATCGACATGCTGAAAGGGACGGCCTTTCTGCCGTCCCTTTGGGAATTTTTCATCATTCCATATACTGACTTGTATAAAGTTTATAGTACAGACCTTTCTTTTCCATGAGCTCGTCATGGGTGCCACATTCTTTAATTTGTCCCTTGTCAATATACATAATTCTGTCGGCATTTCTGATGGTGGACAATCGGTGTGCAATAACAAAGCCCGTTCTGTTCTCAAGCAGACGGTTAATACCCTCCTGCAAAGCCTTTTCGGTTTTTGTATCGATGCTTGAGGTGGCTTCATCCAGAATAAGTATCTTAGGATTGGACAGAAGCACTCTTGCAAAGCTGATAAGCTGTCTTTGCCCTGTCGAAAGGCGACTGCCCCTCTCGTTTACCTCTGTTTCATATCCGTTTTCCAGCTCTGTTATAAAATCATGGGCGCAAACAGCCTTTGCAGCACGTTCAATTTCTTCCTCGGTTGCGTCAAGCTTACCGTAACGAATATTGTCATATACACTGCCCGAAAAAATGAAAGTATCCTGCAGCATTACACCTACGTTTCTGCGAAGAGAGGAAAGAGTAAACCTTCTTATGTTTTTTCCGTCAATTAAAATTTCTCCGTTTTGAATGTCATAAAAACGTGTGAGAAGATTTATTATTGTGGTTTTACCCGCACCTGTGGGGCCCACAATTGCAATGGTCTCCCCTTTCTTCACCTTGAACGACATGTTATCAAGTATCTTGATGCCCTCTTCATAGGAAAAGTCAACATTTTTAAACTCAACCTCGCCCTCCACGTGGTCCACATCAACCGCATCGGGCAGGTCGTGAACAAGAACGGGAGTATCCAGCACTTCATATATTCGCTCAAGGTATGCAGCCGCATTGACAAGCTGGTTGTAGTAGTTGCATATGTTGAGCACAGGGGTCCAGAAAAGCGATACATACCCAACAAAGGCTATAACCGTACCTGCGGTTATGCTTCCGCCGTTAATAAGGTCATGGCCGCCCACAAGGAACACCGCACATGTTGTAAGGGTTGAAATTGTTTCAACCATGGGCCAGTTGCATATATCAATAATTTTAGCTTTCATAAAGCTTGTGCGCACGTTTTCGCATTGCTCGGTGAAAATTTCGCTGTTCTTTCTTTCGCGGTTAAATGACTGAGTAACTTTAATTCCCGTTATACTTTCATGTATGTATGCGTTCAGGTTGCTCTGCTTTGCGGAATAGTTCTGCCACACTCTTCTCTGCTTGTTTTTCATCATAAAAATAATTGCAGTGAAGAACACAACACCCAAGAGCATAATAAGCGAAAGCTTTACAGAAAGGGTTAACATCATAATCATTGTTACAACAATTGTGAACGAGTCTGTAATAAGGTTAATAAGCCCGCCCGTCATTAAGTTTGAAATTGAGTTAACGTAATTGATTACCCTTACAAGAATTTTGCCGTGGGGACGTGAATCGAAAAAGTCAAAGGGTAATTCCTGCAACTTTTTAAACACGTCGCGCCTTAAGTCTGCAACAAGGCTCTGCCCCGCTATATTCATTGCGCGGAGGCGAAACCGTTCAATTACTGCATTGAATATGTAAATGCAAAGAAGACCTAATCCCAGCATAATTACCGTTGAAAAGTCCTTGTTGGGAAGGCTTACGTCCATTGCATGCCTTGTTATCATGGGAGCAAGCATGTTGAGTATACTTGTAAGAACCACAAACGCAAGGGTTATAAACATCAAATTTTTAACAGGGAGCAAATAAAGAGCCAATCTCTTCAAATAATCAAACTTAAATCGGCTTTCCAGTTTTTCATCTACGTCAAATTTATTTCGTGCCATTATGCTCCCTCCTTTACGTTAAAATTACCGTACTGGGTGTCGCATACCTCTTTATATTTTCCGCCTAATGCCACAAGCTCATCATGGGTGCCTCGTTCAATAATTCTGCCTTTTTCCATAACGAGAATTAAATCGGCATTTTTAACGGAGCTGATACGGTGAGCAATTATGAACATGGTTCTGTTGCCCGACTCTTTACCCAGCATTTCCTGTATATACTTTTCTGTTTCCATATCAACAGCGCTGGTTGTATCGTCAAGAATAAGTATGGAGGGGTCTTTCAGAAGTGCTCTTGCAAGG
Source organism: uncultured Oscillospiraceae bacterium (assembly GCA_964604615.1). Taxonomy (GTDB): domain Bacteria; phylum Bacillota; class Clostridia; order UMGS1883; family UMGS1883; genus RGIG1927. Next base: position 39,395 of record CAZRZU010000003.1, on the reverse strand, counting down.
GAAATACGCTGTTTCTGACCGCCTGAAAGTCCCACGCCTCGCTCGCCGATAATGGTGTCATAGCCCTCGGGCATTTTTTCAATAAATTCGTTTGCGTCAGCCTTAATTGCGGCACTCCTCACTTCCTCAAAGCTTGCCTCGGGGTTACCGTAGGCTATGTTGCCTTCGATAGTGTCCGAAAAAAGGAAAATGTCCTGCATTGCAATTGCCATGCTCTTTCTCACGTGCTTTAAGCTCATGTCCTTTACATTCATTCCGTCCAGCAGAACTTCACCTTCTGTAGCATCGTAAAAACGGAACATGAGATTTGCAATTGTGGATTTACCAGAGCCTGTTTCTCCTATAATTGCCACAGTCTGACCACGCTTTGCCGTAAAGCTGATGTTTTCCAAAGCAGGCGAACCGTCATATGAGAAGGATACGTTTCTGAATTCGACATTACCCTCAAGCCTTTTGTTACGGTCTTCGTCTTCTTTGTTACCGTAAATTTCAGGTTCAGCAAGGTAAAATTCCTTTACTTTTTCGGCACTTGCCAACATGTTGCTTGTGTCGTTTATGAGCCAGCCCAATGAGCGCATAGGGGAATTAAGCGCCCAGCTCATGGAGTTAAAGGTTACATAATCGCCCACTGTCATTTTATCGGCAATAACCATCCAGCCGCCAACGATAAGTACAAGCACATTTAAAGTGTTTGCAAGAAAATTGAGTGTGGGAACATACTTCTGTGATATGCGGTTGGAATTGATGTTTGCATTTTTATAGTCTGTGTTTGCCTTATCAAACTTTTCCAGCTCGTACTTTTCCCTTACCATAGCCTTAACAATACGGTTTCCGGAAATGTTCTCCTGTGCAACTGTATTAAGCTGAGAGAGGCATGCACGGGCATTACGGAATGCGGGACCAACCTTTTTTGAAAAGGATATGCCTGTTAAAGCAATAAGCGGCGTTACAATGCAAAGGATAAGCGTAAGCTGCAAATTGATTGACCCTAAAATAATAAGGGCAGTAATGAACAGAAAGAGGTTTTCAATCATACCGTTCAACACCCACGCAACAAAGTGGCGGATAGAGTCAATATCACCGGACAAACGGTTCATAATGTCCCCTGTACGGTTTGAGTCAAAAAACTTAAAGTCCTGCTTTTGTAAGGAGTTGTACAACTCTATACGCATATTCTTTACAATTTTCTGACTTGTGCCTTCAAGTATGTAATGGTCAATAATTCTGAAAATATCCTTAAGCAGAATTGACACAAGCATTGCAAGAACCAATGTTGTAAGACGAGATGCGTCCATACCTGTAAAAACTTCGTCAACTATTCTGCCTTGAATGTACGGTCTTACGTTGCTCAAAACAGTATTTATAACAGTGAGTAAAAACGCAAAAGCCATTCCGAAAACATAAGGCTTTATATATTTGAATAACCATTTGCTTGTTTTCATACAAATCATCTCCAAAGGCTATTTTAGTACTAAACAATTCCAATGTCAACCATAAATTAAAACAAAAAAATCGGCTTTATTAAGCCAATTTTTTATTTATCAATTTTAACAAACAAGGCTATAACACCGCTAAAGGCAACCACAAGATAAAACAGAAAATTATGCACATTAAAGTTATCCATAAAACAATCCAACATTTCCCAAGTTCCTATTGTAATAATAACTATTGCAGCAGTATGTATAAATTTGTTGATATTCATTTTTTCCTCCTTAAACAAAAAAGTGCGCAGCTTTCGCTACGCACGAAAAATGCATAGCCCTGCTGACGCGACTCAACTGAATTTTACAACCAACAACAGTATGCAAAATAGAGCATGCATTTTTACCATTGGTAAAATACACACTGATGTTGATTTTTATTCAATTGAGTCGCAAAAATATTTTACCATTTTCTTAAACAAAAAGCAATAAAAAAATGCAGCTGCCGTAAAACAACTGCATTTTCCGTTTTATCGTTCTTCTCTGAAATAAGGCAAGCCCAGATGTGCCGGAGGCTGGTTTTCCTTTTTCTTGCGCATGCTTGTAATTATAAGAACAACAAGCGTTACAAGGTACGGAAGCATTTTGAAAAGCTCCTGACTGCTTCTTGTAAGACCTGTAATGTAGAAATAACACCAATACAGAACACCGAAAAGATATGAGCCCCATACCGCGTTTTTAGGTTTCCATGTTGCAAAAATTACAAGAGCTAAAGCAAGCCAACCCAAGGACTCTATTGCACCGTCGTTTGCCCATGTACCTTTTGTGTAGTCCATAACATAGTACAAACCGCCCAAGCCCGAAATGGCAGCACCTATACATGTTGCCAGATATTTATACCTCGTAACACGGATACCCGCCGCGTCAGCCGTTGCAGGGTTTTCACCAACGGCACGGAGAGCAAGACCGCTTCTTGTTTTGGAAATATAAAACTGAGAAAGTATAACAATAATTATTGCCACATAAGTAAGCCAACCGTAAGAAAACAGCAGCTTTCCTATATAGCCCATAGTCTTACCAAAGGGGAAAGTAACTGCAAATGCCGAGCTTGTGTTTGACACACTTATCTGTCCCACACCGCCTGCAAGCTTGTTTAAGCTGCCTCCAAAAAAGTTCGCAACACCGCTGCCGAAGATTGTAAGGGTAAGACCTGTTACATTTTGGTTTGCACGGAGAGTTATTGTAAGGAAGCTGTAAATAAGCCCTGCCAGAACAGATGCCGCCAAACACGACAAAAGGGCAATCAGCACACATATAATTTTATTAGGCTCTTCCACATTGAGTTCATAAAAGAACGAGCCTGTCAGACCTGCAATACCGCCAATGTACATAATGCCGGGAACACCAAGGTTAAGACTGCCGGATTTCTCTGCAATAATCTCACCTACTGCACCGAACATAATTACTGTACCGAAGCATACCGCAGCCTGAATAAGAGAAACTAAAGAACTAATTGTCATATTAATCTATCCTTTCTGCGATTATGCTTTATTTTTACCTCTGAATATGAGACGGTATCTGATAAAGAATTCGCTGCCCAAAATGAAGAACAGAATGATACCTGTAATCATATCGGAAGCATATTCATTAAGACCGTGCTTTGAGGCAATTTCCTTTGCACCCATCTGTAAAAACACAATAAGGGTTGAAACAGCAATCATAACAAAAGTATTGAACTTGCTGAGCCATGCAACAATAATTGCCGTAAAGCCCCTTCCGCCTGCTGTAGAGGTGGATATAGTGTGACTTACACCGCTTACAGCAATAAAGCCCGAAAGACCGCAGATTGCACCTGACAGAACCATTGTTCTCACAATAACCTTCTTAACATTTATGCCTGCGTAACGTGCAGTATTTTCACTGTCACCCACAACAGCAATCTCGTAACCGTGCTTACTGTTACGAAGATATATAAACATAATAACCGCAAGTGCCATAACAATAATTACATTAAGCATATACTGCTGACCGAAAATTGACGGAAACCAGCCTGTTTTTGTCTGTGAGTTTATGAGACCTACCGTATTGGAACCGTAGGGGTTTTCCCAAAGAGCAACGCAGAAGGATGTTATCTGCAATGCAATGTAGTTCATCATAAGAGTGAAAAGAGTTTCATTAGTGTTAAACTTTGCCTTGAAAATTGCCGGAAGTAATCCCCAAAGAGCGCCTGCAAGCACACTGGTAACAGCCATGAGCAAGAAAAGCAGCGGAGTGGGCAGATTTTTAAAATAAATCATACATGCAGCAGTTGCAACAGCACCCATAAGCACCTGACCTTCCGCGCCTATGTTCCAGAACTTCATTTTAAAGGCAGGTGCAAGACCTATGCCTATGCAAAGAAGCATCATGATGTCACGGATTGTGTACCACACTTTTCTGTTGCTGCCAAAGGCACCTTTGAACATGGTTTTATAAATTTCCAGCGGATTCATTTTTACAATAAAGTAAATTACACCTGCACACACTACCAGAGAAATTAAAATGGCAATAATTCTGACGAGCAATGCCTTCCAAAAAGGCATGTAATCACGTTTTGCAATTCTTACAAAAGGATCCTTGTGATTATCCTTAGCCATTTTCTGTCGCCTCCTGTCCGTTCTTTGTCATAAGAAGACCAACCTCTTCTTTTGTAGTTGTACGGGCATCCACAATACCCGAAACCTTGCCGCCGCACAATACCATAATTCTGTCGGAAAGCTCCAAGAGAACGTCAAGATCCTCACCAACATAAATAACGGCAACACCTTTTTTCTTTTCTTCTCCAAGAAGATTGTAGATTACGTAAGAGGTGTTGATGTCAAGACCGCGCACAGCATAAGCTGTCATTAAAACTTTAGGTGCAAGGGCTATTTCACGGCCTACCAACACCTTCTGTACATTACCGCCCGAAAGACGGCTTACAGGAGTCTGCACGGAGGGGGTTACAACACCCAAATCCTGCATAACAGTTTCCGCAAGCTCTTTAGGTGCTTTTGTGTCGGTAAATATGGACTTGCCTTCGCGGTAACTTCTGAGCATCATATTTTCAACCATGCCCATTGTCCCAACAAGCCCCATACCCAGTCTGTCCTCAGGAACAAAAGCAAGGGATACACCAAGCTCTTTAATTTGCATTGCATTTTTACCGATAAGCTCATGATAATTAACTTCATCGTCGGGATAGAACGTAATGCTGCTTCCTTCGTTGCACTGCTGTAAGCCTGCAATCGCCTCCAGAAGCTCCTTCTGTCCGCTACCCGCAATGCCTGCAATACCTAAAATTTCACCACCGTAAGCTTCAAAGGATACATTGTCCAATGTTACAACACCCTCTGCGTTTGTGCAGGTAAGGTTTTTAACAACCAGAGTTTTCTTTGTATTAACAGGTTCTTCTCGGGAAATATCCAGGTCTACCTTCTCGCCCACCATCATTTCCGTAAGAGACATTTCGGTAGCATCTTCCGTGTTCACCGTACCTACGTATTCGCCTCTTCTGAGAACGGAAACTCTGTCCGAAATTTCCAGAACCTCATTGAGCTTGTGGGTAATAATAATTATGGATTTACCTGCGTTCCTCATATTACGGAGAACTGCAAAAAGCTTTGTTGTCTCCTGAGGTGTAAGAACAGCAGTAGGCTCGTCCAATATAAGAATATTGGCACCCCTGTAAAGCATTTTAATAATTTCAACAGTTTGCTTTTCCGAAACAGACATGTCGTATATTTTTTTGCTCATGTCAATGTCAAAGCCGTATTTCTGCGCCAATGCATCCAGCTCTTTTATTATGCTTTTTTTATTGATTACAGCCTTACCGGGAAGTCCTAAAATAATGTTTTCAGCCGCAGTAAAAACGTCAACCAGCTTAAAGTGCTGGTGAATCATACCGATTCCGTATTTAAAAGAATCCTTCGGGCTTTTTATACTGACTTCTTCACCGTCTACATAAATGTGCCCTTCATCGGGATAGTAAATGCCCGAAATCATATTCATAAGAGTGGTTTTACCGCTTCCGTTTTCACCCAGAAGAGATAAAATTTCACCCTTTTTCACATTAAGGCATACACCTTTGTTTGCCACAACCTCGCCGAATCGCTTAGTTATATTTTTAAGTTCAATAGCATACGGTGTCATGTGTTTTCCTCCTGATTAAGGTTAAAAAGCCAGGGATAGGTTACCCCTGACTTTTTATTTAATGCTTGTTCAGATAATTAGTTGAGTTCTGTGATACCGTCGATTCTCAATTCAAAATAAGGAGCGGAACGGAATTCAGATTCATGGAAATATCCGTCAAATACAACTTCGTCAAATACAACTTCGCCTGTTGCAAAGCTTGTGATAGAGCATGTTGTAACTTCTTCGCCGCCTACTGTGAATGTAGTTGTATCGAATACATGAAGTCCACCGTTCTTAAGTGCCGCTTCAACCTCTGCTACCTTTTCAGCTGTGCCTTCTGCACATGCAACACCCAGGTCTGTAATAGCAACAGCACCTGTCTCGTAGCCTTCGGACCATTCGTTAATCTTTTCGCCGTTCATTGCAGCACCGATAGCATATGTATAGTATACAGCCCAGTTGTTTGTAGCGGATGTAAGTGCAGCTGTGGGAGCTACGGAAAGCATGTCAATGTTGTAACCAACACTGAAGCATACTGTACCGTTGTCGCTTGCTTCCTGAACTGCTGTGGGAGCGCCTGTGGAGTCAGCATGCTGACCGATAATTACGCAACCGGAAGCTACAAGAGCCTTAGCTGCTTCCTTTTCGCCGATAAGGTCAAACCAGCTGTTTGTGTACTGAACACTCATTGCAACGTTGGGAACTATGCTCTTAACACCAAGGTAGAATGCTGTATAACCGGATACAACTTCTGCATAAGGATATGCACCAACATAACCGATTTTAACGTTACCGTTTTCATCGTAGTTAGCATCGGAAAGAGCATTGGAAGCTACCAATTCAGCAATCTTCATACCTGCAACAACACCGGAAACGTATCTGGATTCGTATACGCTTGTGAATGCGTTGGAGAAGTTTTCAAGACCGCTTGTCATAGCTGTATCACCTGTCATAGAAATGAACTGTACATCAGACACTTCTCTTGCTACATTTTCCATGTAGGACTGGTGACCGTAGCTGTTGGAAATAACAAGCTGACAGCCTTCATCAATGAGTTCGTATGCAGCATCTGCACAGGATTCATCTTCGGGAATAGAGTACTTCCAGATAATCTGGTCAGCAGCAAGACCGAGAGAAGCTGTTGCTTCCTGAATGCCTGCAATGTGAGCATATGTGTAACCTTCGTTTTCGTCACCGATAAGGATTACACCAATTTTAAAGTTATCTGTGTTTGCAACGTCACCTGTTGCGGGTTCATCAACAACTGTTTCGCCGCCGCAAGCTGCGAAAGAGAAAACCATTGCCAATGAAAGGATAAGTGCGAGTAACTTCTTCATGGGAAAATTCCTCCTAAAAATAAAATATTAAATTCTGAGAGTATCTCTCATTATTACCAACCCATTTTACCAAACAATTATCTAAAAATCAATATAAAGTTACAATTTGATTAAAACTAAATTACAATTGTGTAAAGAGGCTTTTTTTATACAATTTCAACAAAATGTTTCACAGCCTCAGCACTTACCTCAGCCGCTTTCTTTGCAAAAGTGGGGTAATCCATGTGGCTGTCATCCCCCGCACCGTCGCTTATGGCACGTATAATCGCAAATTTCACATTATTAACGTAACACACATGACCTATGCTGCCGCCTTCCATTTCGCATGCAACGGCACCAAAAGTTTTTGATATGTAATCTTTCTTATCAGCACTGTTTATAAACTGGTCGCCTGATGCTATCACACCTTTGAGACTCTTTACACCCATTTTTTCAACACATGCGGCAATAAGGTCGCTTACAGCTTTGTCGGCAGGGATTTCAACAATATTAATACCGCTTAAAAGCCCCACGGGATCTCCCAATGGGGATGTGTCCATGTCGTGCTGTACAACTGCCGAAGACACCGCAACATCTCCTATTCCCAGCTTGTTTGTGAGTGTACCTGCAACACCTGTATTAATAATAATTTCCGGATTATATTTTATAATCATAGCTTCGGCACAGATTGCCGCAAACACCTTGCCCACACCGCAAACAGCCGTTACAACGTCCTTGCCGTAAAGTGTACCTCTTGTAAAGGTCACACCGCTTACCTCTTCCGTAAACTTGTTTTCAACAGCCTCGTTAATTTTATCAATCTCAATCTGCATAGCGCAAATAATGCCGATCATATTTTATCTCCTTTATATGTGAAATCATTCTTTTTACCTTTAGCCTCTAAATGGGCAAGGTATCTTTTACACTCAACCTTTGCTTTTTCCAGATCAAGCTCAAGATAGTTGCCGCATTCCTTTCGGCTCTGCCCGTACATGGTATTTTCGTTAAGGATGGCGCCAAGCACCTTTTTTGTTTCTTCAAACACAATGTCTTTGTCCACATTTCGGGTTAAAAGATAAAACCCTGTCCTGCAGCCCATAGGGCCAAAATAAATCACATTTTCACCAATGGCGGAATTTCTCACCAAAGTGGCAAACATATGCTCAACCGAATGCATTGTAATATTGTCCATATAATCGCCGCAATTGGGTTTTCGGCATCTCATGTCAAAGGTTGTTATATCTCCGTCAACACGGGAAATATACATACCCTCATCAAGCAAGTCATGGTCTACCGTAAATGATGCTATCTTATCCATATATTCTTCTCCTAACTATGTCAAGAGCACAGAGTGCACTCTTTTTTCGTATTCTTTCACGGTCGCCCGACTGCATAAATCTATATGCTTCTGTTCCGTTTTTATCGCTTACACCCACATAAACAAGCCCCACGTTTTCCCCGGTAGGACCGGCATAGCCGGTAACAGAAACAGCAATATCCGCTCCCGATTTTGCTCTTGCACCCTCTGCCATTTCACGGGCGGTATTCTCACTTACAGCAGTGTACTTTTCAAGAGTTTCGCTTTTCACACCAACGAGGGCTTCCTTTGCCTCGTTGGAATAACTAATAAACCCGAACCTATAAACCTGACTTGCCCCCGAAACACAGGTTAACATCTGACCTATAAGTCCGCCCGTGCAGCTTTCGCAGGTAGCAACAGTCATTTTCTTTGCCTTCAATGCCTCAATAACAACCTTTGCCATGGTGTTGGATTCCCCTTCACCGTAGATATAGTCTCCTATCCTGTCATATGCCTTGCTTGTCATATCGTTAAGCATTGCGTCAACCTCTGCTTCATCCTCTCCCGAGGCTGTTACACGAAAAGTGACCTCGCCTTCCTTTGCATAAGGTGCTATTGTGGGATTCGTCTGTCCTTTTATTAAATCGTCCAGAAGCATTGCGGCTCTGCTTTCTCCTATGCCGAAAACACGAAGCACCCTTGACTTCATGATAACACCTGAAAACTTTCTCAGGTGTACTGCCGCTTTTTCAAACATGGGCTTCATTTCTTTGGGCGGACCTGGTAAAAGCACGGCATATTTGCCGTTTTTTTCGATAATACATCCCGGGGCGGTCCCATTTTCATTTTCAAGCACAATACAATCTTTTGGCAGATAAGCCTGCTTTTCATTGTTACTGCTCATGTTTTTGCCTGCTTCCTTAAGGTACGCAAGCATTTTATCCATACTGGGCTTATGAAAAACCAATTCCTTACCCATAACTTCAGATACAATTTCCTTGGTTAAATCGTCATCGGTAGGCCCTAAGCCTCCTGTTGTAATTAAAATATCACAGCGGTCAAGGGCTACACGAACAGCATCGGCAAGCCTTTGAGGGTTATCCCCCACAACGGAGGAATAATTTACCGCTATGCCGCATTCTGATACCCCTTGGGAAATGTATGCCGCATTTGTGTTTACAACCTGCCCCATCAAAAGCTCTGTTCCCACGCAAATTATTTCAGCAGTTAACATAAAACCAACTCCTTATTGGCTCCCTCCTCGAGGGAGCGGTCAAACCAAAGGTTTGAGTGAGGGAGTATTGCAATAAGGCACTCGCTCAATTAAAACCTTTATTCCGCCTCAATTCTTATCCATTCCATGTCATTAAGTGCTTTTTCTACCCAATAGTCCATATCAAGCTTACTTTCACTCTTTAAAATGTTTTCTATTTTCGGTCTTGTTGTGGGGTGCTTAGGTACAAAAACAGTGCAGCAATCCTCATAAGGAAGGATTGATGTTTCAAAAGTACCTATACGGCGCGCAATAGTAATAATTTCTTCCTTGTCCATGCCTACAAGCGGACGAAGAATGTTCATATCGGTAGACTGATTTGTACAAGCCAAAGCTTCGATAGTCTGACTTGCCACCTGACCGAGGCTCTCGCCTGTTACAATTGCCATGGATTTATTTTTCTTTGCAATTCTTTCAGTTACACGCATCATCATACGTCTTAAAATAAGTGTCAGATGCTCCTCGGGGCAGTTGTCACGTATTGCAAGCTGCTGTTCGGTAAAGGGTACTACATACATTGTAAATCCGCCTGTATAGCCTGCAATGATTTTAGCTAAGTTAACAACCTTTTCCTTTGCAAGCTCGCTTGTGTAAGGCGGAGACGTAAAGTGCACCGCTTCAAGCTCCAAGCCTCTCTTTGCCATCATGTAGCCTGCAACAGGAGAGTCAATACCCCCTGATATTAAAAGTGTTGCTCTGCCGTTACTTCTCACAGGCATACCGCCCTGTCCTTTTATAACCGAGCTGTCAGAAAATACGTAAGCTTCACTGTCACGGATTTCCACACGGATAATTGCATCGGGTTCTTTTACGTTAACCTTTAAGCGGTGAAGCTTTGAAAGAATTGCACCGCCCATAAGACGGGAGATTTCAGGCGAATTATATGGAAACTTTTTGTCGCTTCTTTTGGCTTCAACCTTAAATGTTTTAACGTTTTCCATAAAAGGTACAAGGTACTCGCTGCCCTTTTCAAGTATTGCGTCCATATCCTTTTCAAAAACACCTGCACGTGTTATTGACACAATGCCGAACACCTTCGAAATTTTCTCAGCTAAAACATTAATATCCTTACCCTCTTCGGGGGTAATGTAAATAATGGCCTGGCTCTTTTTGATGCTTGCCATCCATCCGTCGCCCACTGCACGGCGAATGTTACCAATTAACATGTCCTCAAATTTATTACGGTTTAATCCCTTAAGAATAATTTCACCGTATTTAATGAGCAATATTTCTTTCATATATTTCACCTTCTGAATAATTTAACTACTTCTTTAACCGCTTTTATTGTCTCCGTTATATCTTCTTCTGTTGTATACCTTGAAAAGCTGAAACGGATTGCGTTGTCCGCAAATTTTATTCCCATAGCCTCCAACACATGGCTCTTGTGCTTTCCGCCTGCACATGCAGAAGCACTTGATACACAAATCCCCTTAGAGTCCAGAGCATTAAGCATAACCTCGCTCCTTACTCCTTCAAAAGACATATTGAGTATATAAGGAGATGCTTTTTCACAACCGTTGTAATGTGTTCTGCCCATTTCAAGGATTTGGTTTTTCATTTTTTCGCGAAGCAAACCAATCCTTTCGCCGTCTTTAAGGTCAACAAGCTCCACTGCCTTTGCAAAGCCTGCTATTGCATAGGTGTTTTCAGTTCCGGAGCGAACATCCTTTTCCTGGCCTCCGCCAAAAACACTTTTTTTCAAATCGTTTATGCCTTTTTTTATAAACAACACACCAACACCCTTGGGACCGTGGATTTTATGGCTGCTTACACTCATCAAATCCACACACATATCGTAAGGCTTTGTATCAATATGACCGAAAGACTGAACAGCATCTGTATGCACCATAGCACGGGGATTTTTAGCCTTTGCACCTTTTGCAATTTTACCTATGTCAATAATTGCCCCTGTTTCGTTGTTTACGTGCATCACACTTACAAGACAAGTTTTTTCATCAACTGCGGCAATAACCTTGTGGGGGTCAATGCTTCCGTCAGCTTCGGGCTTAATTTTTACAACATCAAACCCCATTGATTCAAGATGCTCCATTGTTTTTAAAACTGCCGGATGCTCAATCATTGTTGTAACAATCCTATTGCCTTTTTTTATGTTGGCACTGCCTAAGATGGCAATGTTGTCGCTTTCGGTGCCACCTGAGGTAAAATACACTTCACTCTCATTTACGCCCAAGTATGCCGCAACCTTTTTGCGTGCCTCAGAAAGCATCTTGCCTGCTGCTCTTCCCGAAGCATGGGTGCTGGAAGGATTGCCCCAGCTGTTTTCCATGCACTCTTTCATTGCCTCAATAGCCTCTGCGGCAACTGGGGTTGTTGCACTGTTATCTAAATATATCATGTCAGCTTCCTCTTAAAGATTAGTATTATTTGCAATAATCTGCATTACATATCCAAACACGGTAAAAATAACAGGTATAAGCACATATATTTTATGTGTCTTCCACTTTTTTCTTAAAAATACTGCAATCAAAGAAAAAATTGTGGCTGTAAGCCCAATCATAAACGTATGTACGGAAATTGCAACGTGCAGCATTCCCGGCCCCGCAATTGCGGGGAAAATCCACCCTGCACACAGCAAGAGAACAATGGCCAGGACTATAATTTCACCTATTATAAATTTTTTCATTTTTCCGTTCATTTTAATACTCCTTTGCATATGTATCTAATTTATTTTACCACTAAATATACCGTTTTTCAACTAAATTATTTCTTTTGACAATAATCCGTAAATATGGTACAATAATATGCAAATAACAAAGAAAGGCGGGATTGTATGCATATCGAAACAGATATTATGGATACAGAGTTAACAGAAAACATTACAAGGCTGTTAAAAGAACGAAGTTTTTCTGAATTAAAAAGCATCATCTCTGAAATGAATCCTGCCGATCTGGCTATAATTATGTCGGAGCTGCCCGAAAAGAAAGTAGCTATTTTCTTTCGTTTGCTCCCTAAGGATTTAGCCGCTGAAACCTTTGTTGAAATTGACCCTGACATGCAGGAGGATTTGATTCATACCTTCTCGGATGTTGAGCTTAGAGAAGTCTTTGAAGAGCTTTATGTGGACGATACTGTTGACATTTTAGAAGAGCTTCCTGCCAGTATTGTAAAGAGAATACTCCGCAACACGGACCACGAAACAAGGCACATAATAAACGAGCTTCTGCAATACCCTGAGGATTCTGCCGGCAGTATTATGACAACAGAATATGTGCGCCTTAACTCTGCCTTGACTGTTGCCGACGCATTGGCGGTTATACGCCGCAGTGGTGTTGAAAAGGAAACTATTTACACCTGCTACGTTACAGACAACAACCGTGTTGTAATAGGCATTGTAACTGCGCGAATGCTCCTTACATCTTCGCCCGATAAAATCATAGAAGATATAATGGAAACAAACGTTATCGTTGCAAAAACCACCGATGACCGTGAAAGTGTTGTTACAGCTCTCCAGAAGTATGACTTTGTTGCGCTTCCTGTTGTTGACGAAGAAAACCGTCTTGTGGGCATTGTCACAATCGACGACGCTATTGACGTTTTGCAGGAAGAAACCACAGAAGATATTGAAAAGATGGCGGCTATTACACCTACGGAAAAGCCCTATCTTAAAATGAGTCCCTGGGGGCTTTTCCTTTCACGTATACCGTGGCTGTTACTCCTCATGATTTCTGCCACCTTTACAGGCATGATTATTACAAGCTTTGAAGAATCATTGGCGGCACAAGCTGTCCTGATTGCTTACATTCCCATGCTCATGGGTACAGGCGGTAACTCGGGAAGTCAGTCCTCGGTTACTATTATCCGTGCTTTAAGCTTGGATGAATTGAAAATCACAGACATTTTCCGTGTTATATGGAAAGAAATATGTACGGCAGTTATGTGCGGTGTGGCTTTGTCACTGGCTTGCTTTGTAAAAATATGGCTTGTGGACAGAATGCTTCTGGGCAATTATGACATCACCCTTATGGTTGATGCGGTTATATGCATTTCTCTTTTAATAACGGTTTTGGCAGCAAAGATTGTAGGTGCTGCTCTTCCCATGATTGCTCAGGCAATAAAGCTTGACCCTGCTGTTATGGCAAGTCCGTTTATTACATCTATTGTGGATGTGCTTTCACTTATTGTATATTTCCGTGTCGCTACATCGGTATTAGGCTTATAGGTGTCGTTATGAAAAAACTTATCTCGTTTATTATTATAATTTCAATAATAGCTTTGGCTGTGCCCACCGGAGCAGCCAATTCCTACATAAAACTTGACCCATATCCCTATTCCACCCATGTTCTGGGGGAAGATTTGGTTATATACGGAGATACTGACTTTGGAAACGTAACCCTTGGTTTATTTTACCCCTATGAAAACGGATATAACGGAATGAGCAAATACATTATAACTTTATCGGCAGAAGAGTTCAGAGCCGGGCATGTTATAAAAACAGATGTAAAATCCCGTCTGTGGCCCGAGGGAAAATGGAGAGTAAAAGTACAATCCGGAGATGTTTACGACGAAATTTACATTACCATGAGCGAAACTGCGCAATACAACCAAATTTTAAAGGTTGCAGAATACGAAGATTCCACCTTAACGTCACTTACATCATATTTCACCAGAGGTGTACAGTTTAAAAACAACGTTTTGTCCTTTGCATTGGAAGACGGCACAGTTGTTAAAATTTTTTCTTGGGATAACTTTGCACCCACTGATAATGGTAAAAGCCGTATTTATATAGCATTCTACAACGACGGATATTTGACAAAAACCCGAACCTATGAAGGTGAGCTTTTGTCATACGGAAATCATATTTCCTTAAAAATCGGCGATACAAAAACAGTAAAGCTGTTTTACTGGAACGAAAATTTATCGCCCGAATAAACCAAAAGACCATTTGGAAATTCCCAAATGGTCTTTGTTTTGTGTAAATAAACTTTTATTAATCGTTTTTATTAAGCTTTGACTTACCCTGCTGAACTATCTGAGTCTTTTTTGTTTCCATTTCGTTGTATGCGGACTGACGGATAGCTTCAGCAATTGATGTATCTGCACCTATTGCCTTAAGGTCAGATATTAAAAGTGCAATCTGAGCATCAACCTTTGCATAGCACTCGCTTTCAATGGCTGAAGCAGTCTTTGAGAAATAGCTTACACCCGCAACCTTTGCATCCTTCCAGGTAACCTCAGGGTGAGCCTTTTTATATGCCTTAACCCAGTTGCTGGCACTTGCTGCAAGGCTTGCCACTCTGCTTTCAAATTCTCCCTGAATACTATAAAGAGCCGACACATGACGTGCTACTATCTGGTCTGCAGTTTCTATGTTTTTATTGACAACACCGGAATGGTTATCCTTGCCTTCACCGTTTGACGACTTGTCGCCCTCCGGCTGATTGCCTTCAGCTGTTTCGCCGCCGTTCTGTGTTGCGCTTTCAACACTTTCAGAAATAATCTGGGCTAAAATTTCAGTTTCTGTTTTTTCGCCGCTTTCAATCTGACGTCGTTCTTCTTCTGTATATTCGCGAAGCTCCATATCAATATATTTTCTGATTTCTTCTGAACGTTGACTGTCAATAGCTTTGCGTTTTTCGGCTGTAACGGCAGGATCCTCATTGAAGCCATGATACACAGCCTTTATATTTGAAATATTTATCAAAGACCAATCAAGTGCGCTTATGTACGACCAATAGTGAACCGTAGCAACAACAGCCGCCACTATTATTATGGTATATATGCTGCCTAAAAATATAAGCAATTTCTTTTTCATCTCTCTACCTCCCGAGGTTATTATATAGGTTTTTGCCTTTTTTGTCAATGAAGGCATTTGTCAAAGAATGAACAATCTGTAAATTCTATTTCTCGGGGAAATACATATATAAGTTGCACTTTAACATTCCGTTATAAAGTTTTCGCTTTTTATCGGCTTTTTTACCGTAGTACTTTTCAAAGTCTTCATAAGATGTGAGAATAAGCTTTGAGGCATTTTCAAACTCGGAAAATTTTCTTCCCATGGTCTGATACAGTCTTTCCACACTCTTTTTGTCCATAAGTCTTTCGCCGTAAGGAGGATTACACATAACAATGCCTTTGTCCTTAAAGGCTCTTACGTCTTTTACATCCGCTCTGAAAAACTTTATTTTTTTGTCAACCCCTGCTTTTTTGGCATTGGAAATTGCAAGGCTTACAGCATCAGGGTCAATATCTGATGCAAAAATGTTAACCTCTCGGTCCCACTGTTCATTTTCAACAGCTTCTTCCCTGGCATCGTTAAAAATGTTGTTTTTGAACATGTCCCATTTTTCGCATTCAAAACGGCGCATTTTACCCGGTGCAATGTTAAGAGCATACATAGCAGCCTCAATGGGTATTGTACCGCTGCCGCAGAATGGGTCAATAAAAGGTCTGTCGCCTCTCCAGCGGCTTACGTCAATCATAGAGAAAGCAAGTGTTTCTCTCAAAGGTGCCAGCACACCTTCTGCTCTGTATCCGCGTTTGTACAAGGGTGCGCCCGTGGTGTCAATATAAACGGTTACAACATCTTTCATTATTGCAAACTGTATACGGTACAATGCCCCCGTTTCTTCAAACCAGGACACATTGTACTTTTCGCTAAGGCGACTTACAACAGCCTTTTTTATGATGCTCTGGCAATCAGGCACACTAAAAAGCTTGGATTTTAAGGAATAACCCTTAACAGGGAAAGCACAGTCCTTACCTATAAAATCTTCCCAGGGAAGCTTTTTCACGTTATCAAAAAGCTCTGTAAATGTAAGGGCTTTAAATTCACCTATTTTTATTAAAACGCGCTCTCCGCTGCGAAGATTAACGTTAGCAAGAGCAATTGCCTCTTCGTCACCAACAAAGCTCACACTGCCATCCACAACCTCACTTGTTTCATAGCCAAGTTCTCTTATCTGATGAGCCGTTATGGACTCTGTTCCCAACGGACAGGGTATGGTTAAAATAAATCTGTTCATATCAATTCACATAGCCTTTCTGCCAACAAATAATTGTTCACATTCCGCCCTGAAAACAAATGCGGAAAATAATACATCAATCAGAATTCCGTATTTTTGATTTCGTATTTTTTGCTGTTGCCCTTTGCATTTTCAATGTAGTACAGCTTGCCGTGCTTGTGGGTAAAGTTTGCACTTTGCACACCTCTTATTTCGGTTTCACCGCCTGTGGATAAATCCAATATGCTCACCTTGCCGCCCTGGTTAAGGTCGCTGTATATAAGCTGATTGCCGTTTAAGGCAAAATCGCCTATGTTCTTGTCGCCAAAGTAACCCATGGGAATGCCCGTTTCCATGTCATAGACATATACCATATTGTTGGCTTTTGTTGTAAATACAATTTTATTTTCATTCACCTTAAACTCGTTAACTTCAAGAGGCAAAGCATCTTCAACATCTTTAGTTTCCCTGTCTATTCTCACAACATATCCGCTGTCGATATGCTTGTAGTAAATGTAATCGCTTGTTAACTGAGCTGAAGCAACCACTATACCCGAAACAGAGTCTGTTATATTACCGCCTTCGTCGTATATAGTAAAGTTAAGACCGTCAGTTGCGAGAATGCCGCTTTCATCGGTAGCCAGAAGGGTCATATCTTCTGCAAAAATTGCTGTTTCACCGCTATCGATGCTCCTGGACCATATGTTGTTATCTGCATCGTTGTAATAAACAAATCCATTGCTTGCGGATATAACACTGTCCGCTGCCACAACATCGCCTTTTTTTATGTTCACAGAAGAGCATTTTGCGACTATTGTGACCACAATCAGCAAAACAGCTGCAACAGAAACAATTTTAATAATATTTTTTTTATTTTTCATTTTGTCCATCTCCGTTTTTTTAATTTAGATACCAATATATTTTATCATAAATATAGCACTCTGTCAAACCAACCTTTGCATAAGACTGCTGGCGGCAGATGAAGCAACGCTTTTATAGTGGTGTTCCTTTGTTTACTGAATTCCCCACGTTTTTGGCTCTATTGGCGCCCATACGGACATAACCGTTGCAATCTGCAATATTTCACGAATAAAGCTTATACTCACCGGCAATAGCCTTTTTGAAACCACACGACTATTGCGTGGTTTTCGTTTACACACAAAAAAGCTCCGAAATTTTCGGAGCTTTTTTGTATAATGTTATTCTGCTATTATTGCAGGAGCCAAGGGTTTAAGACTTGTCAAATCCTTAACAAGCATAAGCTTTGCGCCCTTTGTAACAGCCACTCTTGTAACTGTTTCCTTGCTGAGTGTAAGCTTGTCAGAAATTGTAACGTCTGTAAGAGCACCCTCTTCGTCGTACATTGCCTGAACAAGGTAACCTTCTGTACCGTCTTCAGCTACGATTTCAGCATAGCCTGCGGAGTAAGTAATCTTGTTTTCGAATGTGATTACTTCCAATACTTCAAAGTTATCGAAATACCAGTAGGGACCGCTACCGCTGTTAGAGGAAGCGGAAGGACCGCCGGAACCGAGCCATGAGAAGTGGAAGTAAATGTAACCGTCAGAAGGAGCAGTAATTGTGAATGTGTTTGTCTGCCAATCTGTGGAAACATTCTTAGGAATGTTGCTGCCGGATGCAGCACCTGCACTCATGCTCTTTGTTGTTACAAAAGATGTGCTGATGTAGGAACCATCGGTGCCTGCTGTCTGGTGCTTATAATCGTAAGATACGATATATGTCTTACCCTTTTCAACAGGAACGAAGTTTGCCATGGAGCAAAGACCTGTTGTACCGTCGTTCCAACGTGTACCGAGAGCATAGTCTTCGGCTTCTATATCGCTCTCCTTGTAAAGAGCAGATGCGTTAGTGTCACGGTTTACCTTATAGAACCAGCCTTCACAAACATCCTTAAAGTAGTTCTGTGTTTCGGGACTCTGCCATGTACCCCAGCTGAAGTTGCCCGACTCATCTTCAAAGCCACCGTCAGTAACAAGGTTAGAGTTTTTGTCTGCCTTAATTACGTCAAATACCAATGTAGCAACGTTATCTCTCAGTATTGAGATGGATACTGTATCCTTACTTGCCTCAGCATTGTATGTGTACTTGTATACAAGACTGCCCTCAACAAGGTCTTCAACCTTCTTGTAGGAATCGGGAACAACATAATCGTTAACACCCTTAGCAACATAAGTTGTAGCTGCGTCCTGAATTACGTTGCCGTCTGTATCAACATAGTTGATTATTACGGGAATCTTATTTGTAAGGTCTTCCTCTTCCTCTTCTTCACCGCCGTTTAATTCTTCTTCCGTGGGAGGCTCAGCACCTTCCTTAAGATAGAAGTCATCGATGTAGAAAGCAGAACCTGCTTGCCATGCGTAAGCAACAAAGATATAGTTTGCATTTGTAGCACCTGTTGTATCAAACACAAATTCTCTCTGTGTCCAACCGGAATAATACGCAGGGTCACGTGTTGCACCGTTGGCATTGTTATACCAAGAGGAATAACCGCCGTACTGTACCAAGTGATTTGCATAGTCGTTTGTTGCGCTCATGTTTTCAGTAACACAAACTGCACTCATCTGATGAGAACCTGCTGCAACGTCAGAATCACAGTATTCCCAGAATGTAAAGTAATAAACCTTACCGGATTCAATGGGAATATATGTACCGAAGTTAGATGCGTCGGCACTACCAACGTTAGCATTTCTCTTAAGAGACCAGCTGCCTCTGTGAGCCTGTTCATTGGAACGAACCCAACCTGTTACAGTTGCAAGAGTACCGTTGTTGTTACTTGTCCAACCGTCAACACCGCTCTCGAAAGAGGGGTTATCAATCAGGTTGCCGCTCTTGGGTTTATACTCCTTCTGGAACACTAATATACATACGTTTTCAGCATCAGCAGATACAGAAACAGAATCTATACTCTTGCTTGAAATATAAGTGTATGTAATGCGATTATATTCGTCAGATGTAGAAGGAAGGCTCTTATATGATGCGGGAACGTCGTAATCAGTATTTACTTCTGCCTGAATTGTAACATCGTCCTTAAGTGTGTTACCTTCAACGTCCTGGAACTTGATTGTTACGGGAGCTGTTACAATGGGCTTTGTTTCTTCAAAGAGTGTTGTAATTTCATCATCAGAAAGAACTCTGCTGTAAATACGAACATCGTCAATGCTACCGTAAAGGTCGGGGTTATCGGCATTGTCCCACTGAGTCTGACCGATAAAGCCTGTAGTGGAAGAAGAGTTCATCTGATAAATAGATCTTGTAAGGTATGTGCAACCGGATGAGTTGCCAACTTCCTCACCGTCAACGAAAACTCTTACATATGCGTAGGAAGAGTTATCCATATCGTATGTAAGTGTTACAAGGCTCCAGCCTGTCTTACCGATATCCGCTGTGGTGTCAATAGCCCAGTTGCTGCCGTTTCCTGCAAGTTCACGGTCCATGAAGGAAAGCTGACCTGAACCGGGAACGTATCTTAAGAACTGAGATGTGTATGAACCGCCACCAAAGTCGAAGAAACGATACATTGCACCGCTGCTTGTAATAGCACTGTTAAGCTTAACCCACATGGAAACAGAATAGCTGCCTGTGAGTGTTGAAGGATAATTGGAAGGAAGAACAATTGTACCGTTGATTGAAGCATAACCGTTTTCAATTGTTATGCCGTCAGCAGTAGCATTGTATGCCTTCTGTGCATTATCGTAAACCTTGTTGTTCTTGATAGCAGTTTCAAAGTCATAATACATTTCCAGACCTTCGGGAATGAGGTTTCCGCCGATAGCCTTTATACGAGTGGTTGTTGTTGCACTGCTGCCGCTGCAAGTGATTGTTGCAGTAAGATCAACATAGCATGTAACGTCGGGCGCAGTAAATGTACCGTCGGGCGCAATAACACCGTCTTCGGAACAGGACCATGTAATTTCAGCATCGGGATAGCCCTTAATGGAATGCGTTGCAGGAAGATTGATGTTTCCGCTTACAGCTGTGCCGATAGGCTTGAAAACATCTGTCTGAATCCATTCAATATAAGGATCGAACATGCTTCTTACAATGTAGGGATATGTATATTCAAAATAAACTTCGTCATACAAACCTTCTGCGTACAGACGAGCTGTAAGAATAACAAGTTCTTCATCTGCACCGGACTGGTACTCGCCTGTTTCAGCATTGATGATTTCTTCATTGGAAGATGTCCATTCCACCAGGATGCCGTCTGCCTTAACTTCGCGGGGAAGGCTAAGTGTGCCTACACCTGCAAGAGGACCTCCGGGAACAGTCTTCTTACCCCATTCAGCAATGGCATCTGTCATAGCATCGCCATATTCATCAGAATAAGAAAGAGCATAAACTTCGAAGTCATCCACATAAGCATTGTCCTTTGTAAGACCGTAAATGTTAAGAACTACATATGCACATGCAGCACTTTCGCCTGTACCCTTGATAACTGTGGAATACTGAACCCAATCACCCATGGAATAAGCCATGTCCTGGTCGTTAGATGCAGTACCTGCCTTAATCCAGGCATTTGTCATTTCTGTAAAATCATCTTCAACTGTGGGAACAGTTTTTGAAGAATCAGTGAAAGCAAAAGTTACACGGGGTCTTCTTGCTACTACGTCTGTGTTTTTATACCAGAAAGAAAGGTAGTAGCTGTCAGCGGGGTCTTCAACAGCAAAATAAGCTGTGATTGCGCCCTCACCCTTAGTACTCTTAATAGCCTTAAGGCTGTATGCACCGCTATGTACATGTTCAGATGATACTTCATAATATTCATCATTAGAAGTAATACCTGTGAGACCTTCTTCAAAACCGGGGTTTGAAACAAGGTTTTCTCCGCTCATTTCATATACAGCGCCTTCTTCGTCAACAAAGAAGCCTGCCGCATATGCAGGAACGACACTCATGATCATTGCAACTGCTGTAAGAAGTGCTATGATCCTACTTTTTTTCATATAAAATTCCTCCTTAATGCATCGTATATCTATACCGAGCACAATTATATGATAATTATAGCATGTTTTAAACCACTTGTACAGTAAAATTTTAAAAATTTTTTGAAATATTTTAACAAGTTTTTCTATAATAGTTTAAAATTGTTGCAAACACACCTTTGCAGTGGTATAATTATTACATATTATATAATAGGAGGGAATTGAATGTTCTCCATTAAAAAATTTTTAACAGCATTGGCAATCGGAGCCTTTGCCATGCTCCCGCTCACAGTTTCTGCCGCAACAGTTGCAGACTGGCAGTTTAACTCCGACGGGGTAAAATCAGGTTCAATTGAATCCGGAAGTATGGTCATCCGCGATGCCTCGGGCAAAGGCAACGACCTTACAATGCGCACATACGGTTCCAATTATGCGTCCGTAAATTCGTTTTCAGATGAATCTGTGGACAATAGCGGCAGTATTTATTTAAACGGCAACCTTTCAGACGGAGGCATTGACTTTGTAACGGTTGACTCAGCACCTATCAACTCCAACAGCTTTGTTAACGGCTACACAATCGAAATTTTGTACAAAATGCCTGACGACTGGACAACAGCAGACCGCTGGACAAGCCTTATCTCCCGTCTTGGCTCCACAAGTGCTATTGATACCGAGGGCGAAAGTGTAACAACTGTTGTTCACGTTTCCAACTGTAAGGAAATACAGTTTATCCCTGCAAACCGTTACAACCAGTCCACTCTTACGAGCAATGTATGGTCTGTTGCAATGGATAAAGCCGAAAACTGGTATCACATTGTTATTGTAAACGACGGCAAGTCTATCCGCACATTTGTAAACGGATGTGAATCCTTCCGTGATGCGGCAACAAGCAGTATGCAGGGCTTGTATGCCGACCCTAACGACGGCAGATTCAGAATAGGTGCAAGAATACTTTCCTCAGGCACCCCCTATCGCTTTACACGCGGCTACATTCAGGAAATAAGAATTTCCGACACAGCTCTTTCAAAGGAAGACTGGATTGTTACCAACCCCGAGGAATTTATGGGTGAATACGGCGACAATTCAACTTTTGAAGAAACTGCAAAGGGCAGATACAATATGGTTTTTGTTCCCGATACACAGAACGCAACAAAGTTTAAGGGCGACGTATTGGACAGAGCTGTTGAATGGATTATCGAAAACAAGGATTTTGCAAACATAAAAGCTGTTGTTTCTCTCGGCGATAACGTTGAAGACTATTGGGAAACACCCCAGTGGGAGCAGATTAGTAAAAACTATTCCACAATTGCCCAAAGCGGCATAAGAACCATTGTTCCCGCAGGCAACCACGACACCAACTACGGCGCGAACTACTGGTACTATAACACATACTTTGGTCCCGGAAGCAGCTTTGATAAGCTCACAGGCGGTTACATGCTGGGTTATTCCCCCTCGGGAAGCGGCGGTGTTGCAGATATTAGTGCAGGCAGCTTCCCCTACAAGCTTGTATATATAGACATGTACAAAATTGAAGATGCAGCTGAAATTGCATGGCTCCGTGCTGTTCTGTCGCAGTATTCCGATTGTCCCATTATTCTTATGATGCACGACATTCAGAACTGTTCCGATACTGCCCCCAACGAAACAAAGCTTTCAAGCAAGGGTGAAATACTCTGGAACATTGCAAAAGCTTACGACAATGTTTTCATGATGGTAGGCGGTCACAGCCACGGCTACGGTGTTTTAGAGCTTACAAATGCTTACGGTCACAAGGTTTACAGTGTGCTTGCTGACTATCAGTTCTCTTACAACGGCGGTAATGCACTTATGAAGTTTGCAGAATTTGACGAAAAAGAAGGCAGAATTCACCTTACAACCTTCTCACCCTATGCTGCAACTCTTGAAGACGACGAAAGAACATTCTTTGATGTTAACTACATGACAGGCAAAGGTCATGACGATATTATTGAAATAGACTTTAAGGAACGTTTCGGAAACTTCAAAACATATAAAGCTGTTGGTGAAAACATCATGACAAACGGCTCATTTGAAGATGAAAACGGTAACTTCAGCTTAGCAGGCTGGCTTAGCGCTCAGACAAACGCACAGTTTGGCTCTCCCTACACAACAAACCACTGCTATGCAGTGAGCGCAACGGAAAGAATTTTCAACGGTGTGTCCACAAAGGCTGAAACTACTATCCCCGACGGGAAATGGGCATTTGCCACAAACTGGCACGACGGTTTAGACGGGCTTTGCTCCCTTAAGCGCTATGTTCCTGTTGAAAGCGGCAAGACATACATTGTTTCCTATAAAGTTAAGCACAAGTACGGCGCTGACGGCGGTTACATCATAACAAGCCTTGTTGCAAACGAGGGCGATGCCGAAAACTCTGCCACAGCAACATCAGCAGGTTTCATCGGCACAGAATGGACAACCGTGGAAAGAGTGTTTACAGCAACAGACGACACAGACTACATTCTCTTCTGGTTCCGTTGGTTAGGCGAAGGCGGAAACACAGGCAACGGCCCCTATTGGTATTTCGACGACTTCTCCGTTCGCGAAGCAGAAGAAACATATGCGTCCTTTACAATGAATGTTGAAGCTGTAAGAGACGGCGAAAACGTTAAGGTAACATTTGACTACAACGAAAAGGCTTCCTCACAATTTATTGTTGCAGGCTTTGACGAAGATGGCAAGCTAATTAAAATTGTGTCTACTCAGGAAGGCGAAGCAAACCTTACAAGCCAAGAGATTACATCTGTTAAAGTGTTTGCTTGGAAAGGAATTAAGTCAATCACTCCTCTTACGACAGTCAAAACAGTTGAATTAGAATAAACACAAATCCCTCGGATTTAATCCGAGGGATTTGTGTTTATTCATAATCTTTAACCAGTAGCGCTCTTACATATCCCCTATCCTTGCTTGTGGAATCAATGTAAAAGCCTCTGCCGTAATAGAATCTTACAAGTGAGAACACCTTAGATGCAGTATGAAGACAAATTCTCTTCACACCGTTATGGCGCATGGTAATATCCACCATGTTCATAAGCGCTTTACCTATGCCAAGGTTCTGGTACTTTGTGCTCACACCGAAACGACTGAGATAAGCTTCCATGGTTTCTTCGTTGATCCCAACTCTTACACTGCCCACAACTTCGTCGTCAATATAGGCAACCAGAACTATTTTTTCTTCAATGTCCTTTTGTATGTCCTCGATAGACTCATTAAGTGCGGCAATTGTGTCAAGATGCGCCATTTCACAGTACTTTTCAAAGGCTTCGGAGGTTATCTGCTTTATGGCTTCTGCATCCGCCATGCTCGCACGACGCACTTCAAAATATTTGTTCACAAAATTTCATTCCTTTCTGCCTCCCTCTCAGAGGGAGGTGGCTCGCCTTCAGCGAGTCGGAGGGAGTGTTGAAGCATCCTCTTTTTACTCACTCATCAATAACTGCATAACAGCTTTCTGTGCATGGAGTCTGTTTTCTGCCTCATCGAAAATAACACTCATGGGTCCGTCAATAATATCCTCTGCCACTTCATAGCCGCGGTATGCAGGCAAGCAGTGCATAAAGATTGCATCGCTTGCAGCATGAGCAAAGAGAGCTTTGTCAACCTGATAGCCCTGGAATGCCTTTATTCTCTCCTGTTTTTCTGCGTCCTGACCCATGGAGCACCATGTGTCTGTGATTACAACGTCCGCGTTCTTCATTGCTTCAATAGGGTCTTCCGTGAGAATAAGGTTTGCGCCTGTTTTTTTTGCATCGTCCTTTGCGTTTGCAACAACCTCTTCGTCGCAGTTGTAGCCCTTGGGAGATGCAACAGAAATATCCACACCCAATTTTGCACTGCCGTAAAGAAGAGAATGTGCAATGTTGTTACCGTCACCTATATAGGCAATCTTCAAACCGCTTCTCTTGCCCTTATACTCTTCAATGGTCTGGAAGTCAGCTAAAATCTGACAGGGATGCACCAGGTCTGTAAGACCGTTGATAATCGGAATAGTGCCGTACTTTGCCAAATCTTCAACATCGCTCTGAGCATATGTTCTTATCATAATGCCGTCAAGGTATCTTGACAAAACATTTGCAGTATCGTAAATAGACTCCCCTCTGCCCAGCTGAATATCGTTGGAAGAAAGGAAAATGGCTCTTCCGCCCAGCTGGCTCATGCCAACTTCAAAGGAAACACGGGTTCTTGTGGAGGACTTTGAAAAAATCATGCCGAGGGTTTTACCCTTCAAAGGCTCGTGTGTGATTCCCTTTTTTAAATCGCTCTTTAATTTTTTTGCCAGGTCAAGTATCTGATTAATTTCTTCTGTTGTCAAATCATGTAATGTAAGTAAGTGTTTCATTATATTATCTCCTTTAACGCATCAATAAATATATCCGCTTCTTTTTCTGTTATAATAAGGGGCGGCAAAACTCTGAGAGTATTGCCCACCGCACCCACAAGAATCTTCTTTTCAAAAAGCTTTTTCCTTGCATCGGATGCAGGCGCAAACAGTTCAATACCAATCATTAACCCTTTATAACGAATTTCCTTAACACTTTCGCCAAGCTCATTTTTAACGCGTGCCACTATGTAGTTGCCCATTTTTTCAGCATTTTCTGCAAGCTTTTCCTTCTCCATTGCTTCTAAAACTGCCAGACCTGCTCTTGTCGCCAAGGGGTTACCGCCAAATGTACCGCCATGGTCACCCGGCTGGAATGCCTCTGCAACAAAGTCTTTAGCGCAAACTGCACCAATGGGAACACCGTTGCCTAAAGCCTTTGCCAAAGTGAAAATATCGGGTTCAACACCAAATGTTTCGTAGGCAAACATTTTACCTGTACGGCAGATGCCTGTCTGGATTTCGTCAAAAATAAGTATAATTTCTTTTTCGTCGCAAATGCGTCTTACTTCTTTTATATATTCATCATCAAGAAGATGAACTCCGCTTTCGCCCTGAATGGGTTCAACAAGTATTGCGCAGGTTTTGTCCGTTATTGATTCTTTTAAGGCATCAATATCATTTATTAAAACCTGCTTGAACCCCGGAATAAGAGGATAATAAGGCTTCTGATATTTTTCCTGTCCTGTTGCGGCAACAGTTGCAAGGGTTCTTCCGTGAAATGAGGACTTAAGGCTTATAACCTCGTATTTCTCAATTCCTTTTTTGTAAAAATAAATCTTTGCAAGCTTGATTGCACCTTCGTTAGCCTCAGCGCCGCTGTTTGCAAAATAAATTTTATCGGCACAGGATATCTCGGTAAGCTTTTGGGCAAGCTTTGCCTGTGTTTCTATGTAATAAAGGCTGGAGGTGTGCAAAAGCTTGTCAACCTGGTCGTGAACTGCTTGGGTAAAAGCCTTATGATTATACCCCAAGCTGTTCACTGCAATGCCTGCAAACATGTCCAGGTATTTTTCACCATCGTTTGTATAAAGATACATGCCCTCGCCCTTTTCAAAAGCAACGGGCGTTCTTTCACCGAAAGTGTTCATAAAATGCGCTTTATCCCATGATTTAATTTCTTCAAGTTTCATAATATCAACTCCATTTTGCAACATTATACACCTTTGTTAATAAATATGCAATACTTTTTTACAAGCATTGCAATTATTTTTTTTCAAAAGCATTTTTTACAATTTCAACCGTGTGGCTGCCGTCATCATTTTGCGTTACTGCAATAACATCAAACCTTGCCAAAGCTTCACTTAAGCCATGGACCTTTAAATATGATTCCGCCGTCCTAATCAGCCTTTGTTGCTTAAAGGTGTCTACCGTTTCAAAGGGCGAAACAAGGCTTCCTGCTTTTCGGAGTCTGACCTCAACAAAGACAAGATAGTCCTTATCCCGAGCCACAATGTCGATTTCGCCCACCCTGGGCACATTAAAATTGCGTTCTATTATTTTATACTTTTGCTTTTTTAAAAATTTTACCGCAACATCTTCTCCAATGTTGCCTATATCACGTTTTAACATCATACAAACTTCTTTACAAATGTTTTTCTGTGTACGGGGCTTGCTCCATACTTTTTAAGCATTTCAATATGCAGCGCCGTACCGTAGCCTTTGTGCTTTTCAAACTGATACTGTGGGTATTGTTCGGCTAAACTGAGCATATATCTGTCACGTGTAACCTTTGCAAGGATTGACGCGGCTGATATTGATGCACTTTTACTGTCACCCTTTACAACACACTGGTGAGCATATTCACAGCCAATTATACAGTCGCCGTCAATAAGAACATAATCTATCTTGGCTTTCAAATCAGAAAGAGCTCTGTTCATTGCAATATATGTTGCATTGCGAATGTTATATGTGTCAATCTCTTCAACGGAAGCTGTCGCCACAGACCAAGCCAATGCTTTTTCTTTTATAACATCGTAAAGGGCATCTCTCTTTTTTTCGCTTATTTTCTTTGAATCATTCAGCCCTTCGATAATGATACCCTTAGGCAAAATAACCGCAGCTGCATACACGTCCCCTGCAAGGGGGCCTCTGCCGGCTTCATCCACACCCGCTATGACCTCATAACCTTTTTCAAAAAGAGATTTTTCAATATCCCACATTGCATTAAGGCGCTCTGCCTCCTGCTCTTTTGTAAGCCTTGGCATATTATTCGCCAACTTTCTCTAATGTAATTTTACCAATCTTTGCGCCTCTGAACTCGTCAAGAACAACACTTGCACCCCTAAGACCGTCGTATTCATTGCCCTTTAAAATAAAACCGCGCTTACGGCACACCTTTTCCAAAAGATCATACATGCTGTCGTTTTCGCCGATTTCTATCTTATAACGTGCAGTGAGAAGCTCGGGATATTCCTTCGAAAGCCTCATTAAAAGGTTTGCCGCCAGCTCTTCCGTGTCTAAAACGTCATCCTTGATTGAACCTATAAATGCCAGGTTCATGGCAACTTCCTTGTCTTCAAACTTGGGCCAAAGAATACCCGGAGTGTCTAAAAGTTCAATGCCTCCGGGTAGTGTAATCCACTGTTTTCCCCGCGTCACACCCGGCCTATCGCCAACCTTTGCGGCACCCTTGCCGTAGAGCTTATTAATAAAGCTTGACTTACCCACATTGGGTATGCCGCAAACCATGGCACGTATGGGGCGGTTAACAAGACCGCGGCTCTTGTCACGTTCAATTTTTTCTTTCATAAGGTCACGGATAGCATTTGTGAGCTTATCAATGCCCTTACCGTTTATACTGCTCACCGTTACGGAAGGATAGCCTTCCTTTAAGAAATAGTTCTGCCATTTTACAGTTTCGTTAGGGTCAGCAATATCTGTTTTGTTTATAATGATAAGTGTTTTTTTACCCTTGGATAATTTCGGCAAATCCGGATTACGGCTCGCAAGGGGACAACGAGCATCTACAATTTCAATAACGCAGTCTACAAGCTTCATGTTATCTTCCATCATGCGCTTTGCCTTGGTCATATGACCGGGGAACCACTGTATGTTCAATATTAACACCTCCGAAAATTATGCCTTATCAACTGATAAGGCATACACAAAAATCTTATTTAACTATACCCATTTTGTTAAGTGGCCAAAATCTGAAAACTACCTTACCTTCAATGGATTCGTGACTTACAAAGCTTACAGACTCAGAGCGGCTGTCACGGGAGTTGTTGCGGTTGTCGCCCATAACAAACACATGACCTTCGGGTACCACCCAATAATCAGTCGTGTTATAGCTTATGTCGCGCATTTCCTCATATATATACGGCTCTTCCAATTGAATTCCGTCCACATAAACTGCATTTTCCTCGTAGTTTATTTCAACCGTCTGGTATTCCGTAGCAATAACTCGCTTTACATAAAACTTTCTGTTTCCTTTTACTGAATCTCTCGGTTCAAAAATAATAATATCGTTCTGCTTGGGAGCATATCCCAATTTCCATGTAATGAGCCTTTCCTTATGGTGAAGAGTGTCCAGCATAGATTCGCCGTCAACCTCTGCGACGGTCATAATAAACGTTTTTATAAAAAAGGCAACGGCAACTGCCACAACTATGCACAGCACCCATTCACCAATTTCCCTAATCATGCTCTTGCCTGTTTCAACATATTCCGTATTCATATTCTCGTTCATCAAATCAGCCTCTTTTCATACTATGGTGTAATATAACACAAGTTTAAGGATTTTTCAAGCCGATATTTTGTTTTTTGTAGCATTATTAAAGAATATTAACAATTTCTTTACTTATTTATGTATGGTTTTGTGATTGACTCATTTTTTAAATAATGGTATAATATTTTGAATGGTTTTGTCGATTGGAGGTATCATTAATGTATCGTATAGGTTTTGACATAGGTTCAACAACACTTAAGTGTGTTGTAATCAACGAGGAAAACAATATTATTTTTTCTTCCTATGAGAGACATTTTTCTCAGATTAAGGAGAAAAGTGTTGAATTGCTCAATAAAATAAAGGCTCAGTTTCCTGAAAACAGAGAGTATCTTTTTGCCATTTCGGGCAGCGCAGGCATGGGCATAAGCGAAAGTGCCGGTGTTTCATTTGTTCAGGAGGTTTATGCCACAAGAGCTTCTGCAAACAAGTTTCTGCCCGGTACAGATGTTATTATTGAGCTGGGTGGCGAAGATGCGAAAATTCTTTTCCTTCAGGGAAGCTGCGAGGTAAGAATGAACGGAAGCTGTGCAGGCGGCACAGGTGCGTTTATTGACCAGATGGCAACTCTTTTAAAGCTCACACCTACCGAAATGAACGAATATGCATCAAAGCACGAGAGGCTTTATACAATTGCTTCCCGCTGCGGTGTTTTTGCAAAGAGCGACGTTCAGCCTCTTCTTAACCAGGGTGCAAATAAATACGACATTTCCGCAAGTATTTTTGACGCAGTTGTAAACCAAACGATTGGCGGTCTTGCTCAGGGAAGACCCATCGAGGGCAACGTTGTATACCTTGGCGGTCCGTTAACCTTCTTCCCCACTCTTCGGGACCTTTTTGACAAAGCTTTGAACAGGAAAGGCACATGCCCCGAAAATTCACTTTACTATGTTGCCTTAGGTGCTGCAATCTGCGCAGATCAGGCTATTGACATAGACAGTGTAATTGACGGCATTAAAAAGTATTCTGCGGAGGGCGAATTTAACACCCTCAGCCCTCTTTTTACAAGCGAGGAAGAATACCAGGAGTTTACCCAACGCCACAAGAGGGCAACAGTTAACCAGAAAACTCTTGCCGAGGCAAAGGGTAAGGTTTACCTTGGTATTGACGCAGGCAGTACAACAGCAAAAACCGTTTTAATTAACGAAGACGAAGAAATCCTCTTTTCTACATATTCATCCAACAGCGGTAACCCTGTGCCTGTTATATTGGATATTTTAAAGCAAATTTACCAAGAAAAGCCCGACATTCAGATTGCCGCTGCCGCAGTAACAGGCTACGGCGAGGATATTATAAAAAATGCTTTTGGTATTGACTACGGCATAGTTGAAACAGTAGCTCACTTTACAGCCGCAAAAAAGTTTATGCCTGATGTTGAGTTTATTATTGACATCGGCGGCCAGGACATGAAGTGCTTTAAGATAAAGAACGGAGCTATTGATAACATTTATCTTAACGAAGCATGCTCCTCGGGTTGCGGCAGCTTTCTCCAGACCTTTGCCAATGCCCTTGGATACAATATCGAAGAATTTTCAAAAAAGGGACTTTATGCCACAAAACCCGTAGATTTGGGTTCAAGATGCACTGTATTTATGAACTCTTCGGTAAAACAGGCTCAGAAAGACGGTGCTACCGTTGAAGACATTTCGGCAGGATTGTCCACAAGTGTTGTAAAAAATGCCATTTACAAAGTTATCCGCCCCTCATCCAAGGAAGATTTGGGCAAACGAATTGTTGTACAGGGCGGTACATTCTTAAACGATGCTGTGCTCCGCGCATTTGAACAGGAAATGGGTGTTCAGGTGGTTCGCCCCTCCATTTCTGCACTTATGGGTGCATACGGTGCGGCTCTCTACGCAAAGAGCAAGAAAGGCGAAAAGAGCAGCATCATAACTAAGGAAAGTCTTGAAAACTTCGAGCACACTGTTTCAACAGTTAAATGTAAGGGTTGTACAAACAACTGTCTTCTCACAATCAACACTTTTGAGGGCGGCAGAAAGTTCATAAGCGGCAACCGCTGCGAAAGACCCGTTACAAAGAAATCTCCCGATGAAAGCTTAAATCTTTATGCATATAAGAACGAGCTTTTGTCTTCCTATGTTCCTCTGGAAGGAAAGCTTGGTAAAATCGGTATTCCCATGGGTCTTAACATGTACGAAATGTATCCTTTCTGGCACACTTTCTTTACAGACCTGGGCTTTGAGGTTGCAAGGAGTCCCCAGTCCTCAAGAAAGCTGTATCTTAAGGGGCAATCCACTATTCCTTCCGACACGGTTTGTTTCCCTGCAAAGCTCATGCACGGTCACGTGGCAAGCCTTGTTGAGGAAGGCGTCAAGACGATTTTCTATCCTTGTATGTCTTATAACTTTGACGACAATATGGGCGACAATCACTATAACTGTCCCGTAGTTGCTTACTATCCCGAGGTTATAGCCTCCAACTGTCCCGAAGTTGCAGATATTGATTTTATATACAATTATGTCGGTATTCACCGTGAGAAGGATTTCCCCAAAAAGATGTACGATATTTTATCTGCACGTTATCCGTCCATTACTTTAAAGGACGTAACTCATGCGGCTAAAAAGGCTTACGCGGAAAGGGAAAACTATCTTGCCAACGTTCGCTCAAAGGGTGCGGAAATTATCGAAAAGGCACGTAAGGACGGAAAGCATATTATTGTTCTTTCAGGCAGACCTTACCATGTTGACCCCGAAATAAATCACGGTATTGATAAGCTTATCACAAGCTTTAACGTGGCGCTTATTACGGAGGATTCCATTTCTCACCTTGCGCCTCCCGTGAGACCGGGGGTTCTTGACCAGTGGACTTATCATTCCCGTTTATACCGTGCGGCAAAGTATGTAACAGAACAGAAGGACATGGACCTTGTTCAGCTTGTGAGTTTCGGTTGCGGTGTTGATGCAATTACAACAGACGAAGTAAGAAGCATTCTTGAAAATGGTAATAAGATTTATACACAAATTAAAATTGATGAAATCACAAATCTGGGTGCTGTAAAAATCAGGCTCAGAAGCCTTTTGGCAACACTTTAAGAAAGGAGAAATAGTAAAATGTCTAATCATGTTGAATTTACAAAGGAAATGAAAAAGGACTATACTATATTAGCTCCTTATATGCTTGAAGCTCATTTTGACATTGTTGAACCTGTTGTAAGAACCTTTGGCTATAAGGTCGAAATACTTAAAAACCGAAGCGAAGAAGTTGTAGCAGACGGATTGATGTACGTTCATAACGACACTTGCTATCCTGCTCTTTTGGTTATAGGTCAGATGATTCATGCCTTAAAGTCAGGCAAGTATGACGTTAACAAGACAGCTCTTATGATTACACAGACGGGCGGCGGCTGTCGTGCCTCCAACTATATACATCTTTTAAGAAAAGCTTTGGTTAAGGCTGGCTTCCCTCAGGTTCCCGTTATAAGCCTTAATTTATCAGGCCTTGAAAAAAACAGCGGCTTTTCCCTCACTCCCGCACTTTTAGTAAGAGCAATGGCATGCCTTGTATACGGCGACGTTCTTATGCTTCTCCGTAACCAGATTAAACCTTACGAGGTCAACAAAGGCGAAACAGACGCAATGTACGCAAAATATGTAAGCTCTCTTGCAGATTCACTTTCGGCAAAGAAACGGTTTTCTTTCAAGAAAATTTACGAAAATATGGACAAAATTGTTGCTGACTTTGCAACTATTGAAATTAAAAAAACACCTAAGGTTAAGGTTGGTGTCGTAGGTGAAATTTACGTTAAGTATTCCTCTTTGGGCAATAACAACCTTGAAGAATTTTTGGCAAGTCAGGACTGCGAGGTTCTTCTTCCCGGTGTTTTGGCATTTATGCTCTTCAAGGTTGACAACCGCCTTGAAGACATTAAGCTCTACGGCGGCAACCCCTTTAAAAAGCTTGTTTGCTCGTTCCTTTTCAATTTCTTTAAAAAGTTTGAAACAGCAATGATAGAAGCCTTTAAAAAATACCCTCAGTTTGTTCCTCCCATGCCCTATGAACATACAAAGGAAGGTGTGCAGGGTGTTATCGGTCACGGCAACAAAATGGGTGAAGGCTGGCTATTAACAGGCGAAATGATTGACCTTATAAAAATGGGCTATGAAAACATAGTATGTGCTCAGCCCTTTGGCTGTCTTCCCAATCACATATGCGGCAAGGGTATGGTTCGTAAAATCCGCGAGCTGTATCCCGATGCTAATATAGTTCCCATTGACTATGACCCCTCTGCAACAAGAGTTAACCAGGAAAACAGAATTAAGCTGATGCTTTCCATTGCAAAAGAAAAGCTGTAAAAAAATAAACCTGTTCTGATGAGCAGGTTTATTTTTTAGTGCAGAATGCAGAGTGCTGAATACACAAACTCAGCTTGTATATTCATCTTCCCACAAGCCCCAGCCGCCAAGGTTGTTTTTTCTGAGTCTGCCAAATGATGCATATCTTTCAGGCATAATTATCGCCAGTCCTCTCTGTCTGTCCTTGCAGGTATATGCCTCAAAATACATTCTCGTGAATTCTGCAAAGTCCTCTGCGTTAGTTGTTGCGCCGTACTCGGAGGGAGTAAACATATCCTGTGCCATGGCATTTACCCAGCCCGAGCCCGTTGACCAGTTTCCGTTCTGGGTGTCAATAATATGACCAAGCTCATGCACAACAGTGCTTCTCATGCTTGCTTCATTAGGTGCCCAATTGAGTCTTATGTACATATCGTTGCCACCGCCGTTATAGCTGTTGGCACTATCGCTTCGCACCTTCACGTTTTTAAGATGCTGTCTGAATATGTAGGGTATCTGCAGAATTACCCTCTTGAAGGTTGCGGCATTTGTCTGTGCCGTTCCGTCGTTCTGAACGTAAATATTGATTGTCTGCTCAAGCTCACCCTCAGCGGTATAAATACTGTATTTGTAAAGCATGCCTTCCAGCATTGTGCCTCTCCAAAAATCGTATGTGCCTGCTGTTCCTCCGTCAATCTCTGCGTACAAGCCCTCCGTTCCGGGAATAGCTGTGCTTATCTCATCGTAGCTTGCCTGTCCCAGATATATAAATCCGTTTGTGTCATTCAGAAATTCATTAAGCTTTGTAAGCTGTGCCGACTCGGACAATCCTCCCGAAAGGATTTCATTGAACATATTATCCATTCTTATTCTGGGAGTCCATTCAGTATAACCGCCGTAACGGCCAAATATGTCCCCTGCCACAGACTCATACACGGTTTCAAGCATATACCTCTGCCTGTCGGTAAGCATATTATAAGACTGCGTAAGACTTACAAGATACAACGGACTATAATCATACAAGGGAACAAAGGTCACTTCAACTTTTCCGCTCTCCTGCCTCAAGGTAAGATTATTTCCTATAAAAGCCTTGCCGATATAATTATTATTGTCAATATGCTTTATATAATACGACAGATTATCCTCCGAGTAATTTTCGCTCTTTTCCAATATCCAATGCTGGCTGTTATCATTTACGGCATATGCCGAGCTTGCAAGGCTCTGTAATATTGTTGAAGGTGTGGTTATACGGTTATTTGAGCTTCTGCACACGAAGGCATGACTTCCATCGCCCATGTCACGGGGAATGAACATTGCACTTGTATCTTTTACACTGTCGTAGTCGTAGGTTAATTTTCCGTTGTTGCCCCTTACATACTTACCGTCAACCATTAAACCGTAATACAGACCTTCAAAGCCATCATAGGTATATATGGGGTCGAGCACCATATCGTCGGGGTCTGTTATAACCCTAAGATTTTTCCCGTAAAAAGCAAAATTGGAGTAACAGCCGTTTTTAACCACTGTATTTCTGCCGTTGGAAACAAGTGCAATTATGTCAAGCTTTGCTCCGTCAGTTCTTGCGTGCATCAAATCGCTTGTATAACGGTTTTTACCCTCTGTTATAATTACCTGATATGTGTTGTCGCTTATATTCCCCTTAAAAACTACCTCATATGTTTTAGTTGTGTCTACCTGACACAAGCTAACCGCATCTGCAGTATACCCGCCTTCTCCGTTTCCGTTTCTTACGGCAAAACTATCTCCGTTGAAAAGAAGAATTGCTGAACTTGCTCCGTAACTAAGTGTTCCGTTACTGCTATCACCGATTAAGATTGCATTATCGCCCTTTTGAAAAACGTTAATGTTTATCTTTATCATATATTCTCCCGTAACTGCATTAAAGGTTTTGTACCCCGCTGCAGCATCTGTACGGTTAGACTGCTGATTGTCGCTGAATATTGCATCGTCACTGACACCGTCCGGGGTCAGACGTGACGAAACCTCTGCTTTTGGCTCAAGGGAGTTTTCATCCCACACCAAGACCCTCGCATAATCGCCTGATGTAACATTCACAGGAACATCAACCGCATCGCTTTGTGCAATTTTTATACCCTTTGAAACGAGGGTGCCTTCTTTATAAACTGCAACCGATACCATGTCCCCCTCTTCCACTCCGTACACTTGTGCGGTAAGAGAGCCGCTTCTGAGAACATTCTCGCTCCACTTAACCTCTGCGGCATTTGCGTTTATTGCAAAAAGCATTAAAAACAGCAATATAAAACTCAAAACTTTTTTCACTGTAATCACCCTCTCTTAGTATATCATTTTCCCCTTATTTGTCAATCTTTTTAGCAAATAAAAGGACTTGTTCACAGAACAAGTCCTTTTATATTATTCGTATCCGTAAGTTGTGTATTCATCTTCCCAAAGACCCCATCCGCCGAGATTATTCTGGCGAAGTCTTCCGAAGGATGCATATCGCTCGGGCATAATTACCTTAAGGCCCTTTTGCATGTCGGGATTACCGTATGCTGCAAAGTACATTCTGCAGAATTCTGCAAAGTCTTCTGCGTTACTTGAATTAGCATAGCCTGATGCAGAGTACATATCAGCACTCTTTGCTGCCGCCCAGCCACTTCCGTTGGACCATGTGCCGCATGCCTGGTCTACGATATGGCCTAATTCGTGAATAACTGTGCTGCGCATATTGTTTGCATCGGGGCACCAGTTAATTCTGATATAAAGCACACCGCCACCGCCGTTATAGTAGTTTGCTCCGTCGTTTCTTATCTTTACTGTTGTCAAATGCTGACGGAAAGCATAAGGAATATTCAAAAGAACTTCTCTAAATGTTGCAGCATTTGTCTGTGCTGTTGACTGGTCTTCAACATAAAGGTTAATTGTCTGCTGAGCTGTGCCGTCAGCTTCATATATTGTATACTTGTAAAGCATACCATCAAGATAAGTACCGCTCCAGAAGTCGTAGTTGCCCGCCGTACCTTCATCCTGTTCCCAGTACAGACCTTCTGTTCCGGGGATTGATGTGCTGATTGTCTGATAGCTCGCCTGTCCGTCGTAAATATAACCGTTTGAGGAGGCTGTTAAGAACTCTTCAAGTTTTGCAAGCTGTTCTGCCTCTGTTAAAGTGCCGCTAAGAATTTCCGTGAACATATTATCCATTCTTATTCTGGGAGTCCACTCAGTTGTACCGCCGTAACGACCAAATACGTCACCTGCAACGGATTCGTAAACACTCTCAAGTCTTTCACGTTGTGCTGCGGAAAGAAGATTGTATGCGTCTGTCTTGGAAACTTGGTAAAGGAGGCTCTCACCCTCAACGGGTACAAGGCGGATTTCCTTTTTGTCTGCACTTGTAACAAGAGCAAGGTTTGTGCCGCTTAAGCCTACGTAGTTACCTGAGTCAATATGCTTAAAGTAATATGTTCTGTTTGTTTCGGAATAGCTTTCGCTCTCTTCCATCACCCAGTGCTGCGTGTTATTTGTCATAACATATGCACTACTGGTAAGCTGTTCCCCGCTTGTGCCTGTTGTTGTCATACGGTTTGAGGAGCTTTTGCACACGAAGGCATGACTTCCGTCGCCCAAGTCACGGGGCAGGAACATTGCGCTTGTATCGGAGGCAGAAGTATAATCGGCAGTCAACTTACCGTTGTTACCTCTTACATACTTGCCTGTGGAAACAACCTCTAAGCCGTAGTACATACCCAGACCTGAGTATTCGTACTTGGGGATTTCAACTGTTTCTTCGTTGAGAATTTCAAAACTTGTTCCCGAGAAGTTGTAGTTTGTATAATATCCGTTACTCTCGGTTATATTCTTGGAATTATTTACAAAATAGATAGTGTCAATGGCTGTTGCTACATTTGTTCTTGCAGTCATAGTACTGCTTATGTACTGATTTGTGCCGTCATTAATTATTACGTTGTAGGTATTTGTTGTTGTATTACCCTGGATTGTAACGTGATAAGTCTTTCCTGTTTCAAAGGTGCAGATTGTTTCAGCTGCTTCGGAGTAGCTACCCGAGCCGTCACCTCGTCTTGTCTGGAAGTTTGTGCTGTTTGCAAACTGCAAAATTGCACTTGATTCACCGTAGCCGAGTGTAGTAGCATTGCTGCTGTCACCAAGCATAATGGCATTGTCGCCAACCTCTCTTACGGTTAAATCAAAGCTCACGGAATAATCACCCACAAGGGGAGTATCAAGTGTCATATAACCCACTGCGTTTGCATTATTTACCATCTGGTTATCGCTGAAAAGGGCATTTTCATCTTTAATACCGGCTGTTGTTATTTCAGATATGCCGGCAGTGGAAAGCCGGGGTATCATACTATTCTGCTCCCACACAAAAATACTTGCCTCGTCATCACCGGAAGCGATGTCAACAGAAATTTCAGCCTCTTCCCCTTCTGCCCATACCATGTTCAGGTTTGAGAACACACCGTCCCGAAGAACACGCACCACTATTCTGTCACCATCAGAAACACCCGTAACAGTAGCTGTAAGGGTGCCCTTCTCCAAGGTGGTTTGCGACCATACTACACCCACTGCACCGGCAGTAATTGATGTCAAAATTAAGGTTAATGTTAAAATTAAACAAAAAACTTTTTTCATAAGCACAACTCCTTAACAATCTTAAATATAATTTTATCATTTTTTCCTTATTTGTCAACATTTTTTATGTTTTGCGCACTCTTTGTATCGTTTTGGACATTTATTCGCAATTGTCCAAAAGTGTTTTACCCTTGCATCTTGAATTTCGCCCTGTTATAAAGTATAATATCTCTAAGTAAGGGAGTAGTCAGCACCAATGTGCGATGCTATCGACATTCCGGATTTATCCCGGTTGCATCTTAAATGACGAGACTTATCTGCACTTTGCAGATAGGTCCCGTCATTTTTTGATATAGAAAGCTCTTGCTTGATATTTGTTATGAGGAGGCATCAGAATGGCTGATTCAAATTTAACAAAAAAGGCTCTTGCAGCAGCACTTAAAGAAAGCATGGAGGAAATGAGCTTTGATAAAATTACGGTAGCACACATCTGCAACAGGTGCGAAATGAACAGGAAGAGTTTTTATTATCATTTTAAAGATAAATACGACTTGGTAAACTGGATTTATTATACCGAATTTATTGCTTCTGTTAAGGAAAAGAAATATGAAGACGGGTTCTCTTTTCTTCAAGATGTATGTAAATATCTTGAAGAAAACAAACGATTCTATCGCAAGGTTTTAAAATATGACGGTCAGAACTCATTTTTTGAATACTTCCAGGATCTTTTGATACCTGTTGTTGAAAAATACATTTATGATATTTTTGCAGATGATGAAAACAATAATTTTTATGTATCCTTTTTCTCTGAAGCTTTCGTCAATGCAATAAAAAAATGGCTTCTTGAACCGGACATGATTCCTGCCGAAAAATTTGTTTCACTTATTAAATCCTGCATTTACGGAACGGTGCAAAAGGTTGTAAAAGATATATCACAAGATAAATAATTATAGGGACTGCTGCAAATTATTTGCAGCAACTCCTCAGACTGTCGAAAAACTTAATTTTCAAGAGTCGCGAAGGGTTCGGGAAAGAAGG
>CAZRZU010000002.1:2991-50332 GCA_964604615.1 uncultured Oscillospiraceae bacterium | reverse complement strand
CCTCCTAAATGTGATAAAATAAATGTATATGTCTTTTATTTATACATTTCATTTGTATATTATAAATCACTTTGCATAATTAATCAACACTTTTTTTGAAAAAACGGAGTATTTTTATGAGGATTTTAGGAATAGACCCCGGTATAGCCATAGTGGGTACCGGAGTGGTGGATAAAATAGGCAACAAATACGTTCCTGTATATTATGATTCTATAATTACACAAGCACACATACCTCTTGAAGACAGGATTGAAAAGGTGTACAATAAAACCGTTGAAATTATACAGACCTATCAGCCTAATGCAATAGCCGTAGAGGAGTTGTTTTTTAACAATAATGCCAAGACAGCCTTTGCAGTGGGACAGGCAAGAGGGGTTATACTGTTAGCGGCAAAACAGTTTGATGTGCCTTTTTATGAGTATACTCCGCTTCAGGTTAAGCAGGCTTTAACAGGTTACGGCAGAGCTGATAAAAAACAAATGCAGCAAATGGTAAAATCTTTTTTGGGACTCAGCGAGGTTCCCAAACCCGATGATACAGCTGATGCTCTGGCAATTGCCATTTGCCACGGTAACAGTGTGCGATTCAACAATATTGAGAATTTAATTGGAGGAAAGAAAATATGATATCTTTTCTGAAAGGAAAGGTTTCGTCGGTTGACGAAACAGGCGCTGTAATAGATGTTAACGGTGTAGGCTTCAATGTTATTATGCCTTCTATTGATATAAATAAGCTTCCCGAAGTGGGATGTGATACAATGGTTTATACATACTTGTATGTACGTGAAGATGTTATGGATTTATTCGGTTTTTCGAATAAAGATTCCATTAAATACTTCAAAAAGCTTATTGGAGTTTCAGGTGTAGGTCCCAAGGCAGCAATCGCGCTTCTGTCGGCTCTCACCCCGGGAGATTTGGCGATTGCAATAATATCCTCTGATGCAAAAACAATCGGAAAGGCAAAGGGGATAGGACCTAAAATGGCGCAGCGCATCGTGCTTGAATTAAAAGGCAAGATTGAAACAGAGGATGCCATTGGAACAGGTGAAACTCGAACTGTCTCCTTTACTCCCACAGCTGACGCAAGTGCAGTTAATGCGCTTATTGCATTGGGATCGTCTCCAAGCGAAGCCCAGAAAACCGTAATGCAGATTTCTAAAGAAGGGCAGTTTACAACCGAAGAAATAATAAAAGAAGCATTAAGGAGGTTGTCAAATGGAATTTGATGATAGAATGATTTCTCCCCATATGCTCCAGGGAGACGAATCCGAGGTAGGCATTCGTCCCAAAACAATGGACGAATACGTAGGGCAGGACAAGGTTAAGAAAAATCTTGAAATTTATATACAGGCCGCACGCGAAAGACACGAGGCTCTGGACCACACTCTTTTGTATGGACCTCCCGGTCTGGGAAAAACAACCCTTGCCGGAATTATTGCCAACGAAATGGGTGTAAATATTAAAATTACAAGCGGTCCTGCTATTGAAAAACCTATGGATATGGCTGCTATTCTTACCAATTTAGGTCCACAGGATGTATTGTTCATAGACGAAATACATCGCCTCTCCAGAAGTGTAGAGGAAATTCTTTATTCTGCCATGGAAGACTATGCATTGGACATTATTGTAGGTAAGGGTCCCAGCGCTCAGAGTGTGAGATTAAGCCTTCAGCCGTTTACTCTTGTAGGTGCAACAACCCGAGCAGGGCTTTTGTCGGCACCTTTACGAGACCGTTTCGGTGTTATTGAACGTCTTGAATTATACACCACCCAAGATTTGTCCCGTATAATTAAAAGGAACAGCGGTATTTTAGGGTTTGAAATTTCAGATGAAGGTGCAGCAGAAATCGCATCACGTTCAAGAGGTACACCCAGAATAGCCAACAGACTTTTAAAACGTGTACGTGATTATGCTCAAGTCAAAGGCGACAAGGTAATTTCAAAAGAAAGCTCTGATGAAGCACTCAATATGTTGGAGGTTGACAAGCTTGGGCTTGATGCTGTTGATAAAAAAATGATGACAGCAATTATGATTTCCTTTAACGGAGGTCCTGTTGGTCTCGACACTTTGGCTGCCACAATAGGCGAGGACAGCCGTACAATAGAAGATATGTATGAGCCCTTCCTTCTTCAGCTCGGTTTTTTAAACAGAACACCCCGAGGCAGAGTTGCAACAAGGGCCGCATATGAGCACTATAACATTACACCAAACGAATCACAAACTTCACTTTATTAATTTTTTGTGAAAATTACTTGTTTTACAAAGGACATTGTTATAAAATATCGAAAAAGTACTTGGAGGTGATAGTATGCGAAAGGCAGCAGCCTTAATAATGACTGCTGTAATGCTTCTTTTAATGGTTATACCGGCAAATGCTCTTACTATCTATTATGACGGAAAAGTTGAGGAATATCCCTGGGACCCCATTGTGTTGGTTGTAGACGGGCATACCGTCAAAACAGAGGAAATGCCACCCATCATCTTAAATGGCAGAACAATGGTTCCGGCACGTGAATTTTTTGAACAATTGGGAGCTGAAGTTTCTTGGGATAACAACTCGCGAAGAGTTATTATTGAATACGGCGGCGAGAGGATTATCCTCACCATAAACTCAAGAACTGTTTATATTGGTACCAATTCAGCCACAATTTCACCGTCGGACCCGGCACCCAAAATCATTAACGATAAAACCATGATTCCCGTACGTTTTGTTGCGGAAGAATTCGGGTTTGATGTGGAATGGGTTAATGAAACCCGTACCGTGAAAATAACTTCTCCTCATGCAGAAGAGGTAGAATTAACAAGGGTTGCATTTTCAACAGAAGATGATGTTGACACTATTTTTATCCAGATGGACGAATTTGTTAATCCAAACATATTCAAAATGCAGGACCCGAGCAGAATTGTTATCGATGTTTACGGTACAAAGGCCACATTTAAGGACGGAAGCATTAAGGCTGACGGCGCAGCGGTATCAACGGTTCGATACAGTCAGCATTCTGACCGGTTTAGAGTTGTTGCTGACCTTAGTGCAAATGCCGATTATGAGGTTTTCAAACTGAAAAATGGAGTTGAAATTTCTATTATTAAAACAGGGGACTTTGACGAAACACCTTCCGAGGAACCCTCCGAAGATTTCTCTGAGGATTCGTCAGACGAAGAAGCTACACAACCTGATGACAATTCTTTTACGGTTGTAATTGATGCAGGACACGGCGGTACAGACCCCGGTGCAATGTATCCCACAGGCGCAAAAGACCCGGAAGTTAAGGAAAAAGATCTCACACTTGACATTGCGCTGAAAGTTCGTGAAAATCTTGAGGCAGAAGGTGTAAGGGTAATCATGACTCGTGAGGGTGATACCTATCCCACACTCAAAGAACGTGTTGAAATTGCAAACAATTCTGACGCAGACCTTTTTGTGTCTGTGCATATTAATGCAATGGATAACAAGGACGAAATTGACGGCGCACAGGTTTATTATTTCGGGAATTCATCTTTTGGCAAAAAGTTTGCATCTCTGGTTTATAATAATATGATAGAATACACCGATTTTACCCCAAGAGGTGTGCAGGACGGTTCTTCCCTCTATGTTGTAAAGAATACTAAGATGCCGGCAATTCTTACAGAATGCGGATTTATAACAAACGAAAAGGACCGCAAGTATCTTAAAAGCGAAAAGGGAAGACAGGCAATAGCCAATGCTATTTCGGACGGTGTATTGGAGGCATTGAGTTGGTTATGAAAACAATTGTAGATGCAGATGCGTGCCCCGTAAAGGAAATTGTAGTCAGAGTTTGCAGGGAATATGGCATTGAAGTTATTATGGTTATTGATACAAGTCATGTTTTAAATAGCGATTACGCAAAAATTATAACTGTTGATAAAGGGGCAGACAGTGCCGACATATATCTTATTAACATTGCTCAAAAAGGCGATATCATCGTTACTCAGGACTATGGTGTTGCAGCAATGGCGCTGGGAAAACAATGTTCTGCAATTAACCAGAACGGCATGACATATGACTCGTCAAATATTGACTCATTGCTTTTTGCCAGACATATAGGCAAAAAAGTCAAGCGGGCAGGCGGGAGGCTTAATTCCATACCAAAGCGCACAAAAGAAGACGACAGAAACTTCGAAGAAGCTTTCAGAAAGTTAATAGAAAAGACCTTGCTATAAAAGCAAGGTCTTTTCTATTTTCTATGCCATGCAGAAGGGGAGAAGAATATCAGAACAGGGAAAATTTCCAATCTGCCTGCCAACATATCGAAGGAAAGCACAATCTTACCCAAAGGAGAGAACTGCGCAAAGCTATACATCGGTCCCACATCGCCTAAACCGGGTCCCACATTATTTAACGTAGCCGCTACTGCAGTGAAGCTTGTAGTGAGATCCAAGCCCTCGGCAAGAATAACCAACAACGAAGCGGTAAATACAAAAATATATGTGGCAAAGTATACGTTTATTATTCTTATTATTTCGTGATTTATGGGCTTACCGTCCATTTTAAGAATCTTTACACTACGCGGATGAATAAGCGCTGACAGTTGTTTTCTTACGGTTTTAACATACACAACGAACCTTGAAACCTTTATACCGCCGCCTGTGCTTCCTGCACAAGCACCGATAAACATTAACATTACCAGTATTCCTTTAGCAAGAGGGGTCCATAGATTAAAGTCAACCGTTGAAAACCCGGTACTTGTCATTATACTGGAAGTTTGAAAGAAAATGTCAGTAAGGTTAAAGTATTCTCTTGATTGCACAAACAAAGATGTGCCAGCAATAAAGGTTGCAACAAAATAGATAATGAAATACCATCTTAATTCTTCGTTTGAAAAAGCATCCTTAAATTTTCTTGCCAAAATAAGGAAATAAACATTAAAATTAACACCAAAAAGCAGCATAAATACTGTTATTATATTTTTTGCTGCAACGGAATAGGATGCAATCGAGTCATTAAGCACAGCAAAGCCGCCTGTTCCTGCTATACCAAAGGTTACACAAACAGCATCAAACACAGGCATTTTTGCTATGACAAGAAGTACAATCTGCACAACCGTTAAAAAGATGTATAAACCATATAAAATGCTTGCACTTTCCTTGAGTTTCGGTACAA
Source organism: uncultured Oscillospiraceae bacterium (assembly GCA_964604615.1). Lineage (GTDB taxonomy): Bacteria > Bacillota > Clostridia > UMGS1883 > UMGS1883 > RGIG1927. The sequence goes on along the minus strand of CAZRZU010000002.1, from coordinate 45,211 downwards.
GCTTACCAACCGATGGTCCTGTGCTTTCAGCTTTTAAAATATAAACTGCCTGACCGCTCGCCTGGGGCATAATTGCCAAAATAAACACAAGAACCCCCATGCCGCCCAACCAGTTAGAAAAGCATCTCCAGAAAAGCATCCCCTTTGACATAGCTTCAATATCTGTGAGGATGGTCGCACCGGTCGTTGTAAAACCCGAAACAACCTCAAAAACAGCATCAATATATGACGGAATTTCCCCTGATACCGTAAAAGGCACCGCAGATATTAGGGAAATAACAATCCACGAAAGTGTTGCCACAATAAACCCCTCACGTGCAAAAAAACGTCTGTTTGAGGGCTTATTCATTTTCAAAAGAAATCCTATTGTACCAAACACTGCGGCGCACCCCAAAAATGTTGCGGCGCTACCATCTCCATATATAAGAGACACCGGAACAGGCAACAGCATAAAAAGCGATATTGTAAAAATAACCCAACCCGTAATATATCTTATGATAGAATAATTCATAACTATTAGCCCTTTTCAAAAATATCTGTAAGTGTTGTAATTCTGTTATTTTCGTTAGCTGAAGTTGTTACAACAACTACTGTGTCTCCTACTTCGAGAGTATCGTTACCATTGGGAACAATCATTTTTCCACGTCTGGTTATGCAGCCCAATATTACATCCTTACGAATTTTAAGATTCATAATGGGTATACCTGTATATTTACCCGCATTTTCGCTCTTTTTTACTCTCAGCTCCAATGCTTCGGCTTTACCTCCGAGCATTTTATACAGTGTAAGTATTTCATCAAGGTGCTCCGAATTGCTCATAGCGCGAACATAGCGAATGATTTTTTCTGCTGTAATATACTTTGAAAACACAGTTGTTCCGATAGGGAGGTTAGCAAGTATTTTTTCGAATGAGATACGACTTATTTTGGTTATTATTTTAGCCTTTGATGCTTCATTTGCATACAAAGACATTAATACATTGCCTTCATCAAAATTAGTAAGCGAAATGAAAGCATCAACCTCTCCGATACCCTCTTCTTCGAGAAGTTCTTCGTCGGAAGCATCTCCGCAAAGTATCATTGCCTTGGGAAGGTTTATGCTCAGCTCCTGGCATCGTGCAGAATCTTTTTCAATGATTTTTACAGTCTGTTTTGCATGAAGGAGCTTTTCAGCCAAATAATACGAAATTTTGCCGCCTCCTGCAATCATAACCGACTTCACAGGTTTTGCCTCAATGCCAATCTTTTTCAGTATGGGCATTGTTTCGTACAGGGGAAGAATAACCGAAATATAATCTCCTGCATGAAGAATGTTTGTACCTTTCGGAATGATAATCTCATCTCCGTGCTCTACAATACAAACAAGCATTTTATCGGAAATCTTAGAGTGAAGTTCATATATTGCAGTATTATCCAACGGCGAGTTTTCCGGAATCTGTGTTCTTATAATTGTAACTCTGCCTTTGGCAAATGTATCAACTTCAAGTGCAGAAGGTATCTGAACCAAGCGCTCAATTTCATTTGCAACAGCAATGTCAGGGTTTATAGCCATTGCAAGACCCAGTTCTTCCTGAATAAAACGAATTTCCGAATAATATTCAGGATCACGAACTCTTGCAATTGTTTTACAGTTACCTGCTTTTTTTGCAATCAGACAAGAGAGCAGACTGGTTTCGTCACTGTCTGTTACAGCAATAAGCACATCGGCAGAGGCAATACCGGCTTCAAATTGCGCCTTATAGCTGGTTCCGCTTCCGACAATACCTTGAATGTCGAAAGTATTTACCGCTGTTTCAATAACCTCGGGATTACTGTCCAGAAGTGTTATATCATGGCCTTCAGCACACAACTGTTCACAAAGAGTAAGCCCTACTTTGCCACCACCTACGATAATGATTTTCACAATCGGTTCACACCTTTCTGTTAACCTTTAAGTTTTGATGTATCGAATTTTTGAGCAGAATACAAACTGCAATTACCGGAAAGAAGATAACTTACCACAACCGCTAATGCAAAATACACCAAACCTTCTGCTCCGAAGATTTCCACACTGAGAACAATTGAAGCAACAGGGCAGTTTACAACACCGCAAAACAAAGCCACAAGCCCTATTGCCGCTGCAAAAGAAGGATCAAGTCCTAAAAAAGATGCCGCAAATACACCAAACGTGGAGCCTATAAAAAACGTGGGTACAATTTCTCCGCCCTTAAATCCTGCCGCTAATGTTACTGCCGTAAAAAGCATTTTTAACAGAAATGCTCCGTTTTCCGCAGTACCTTCTTCAACTGCCTGTGTTATTATGTTAACACCTGCACCGTTATAGTCATATGTACCCAAAAGTTTTGTAAAGGCAATTATCAAAACTGATCCGATAATAACTCTTACATATTTATTGGAAAAGTACTTGTTCATCAAACTTCCGGTTTTGTGCATTGTCGTCACAAAAACCATGCTTAATATTGCCACAAGAACAGCCAGTACAAAAACCTTAAATGCAACAAAAACATCAAGAGCAGGAATATTTCCAACCGTAAAGTGAGTCGCTTCCACACCAAAGGCACCTGCAACAGCTTTTGCACTAATGGCTGAAATCATAACAGGGAGCAGCGCGCTGTATGGCATTGTACCAACGCACACAACTTCCAGAGAAAATATTGCAGCAGTAACAGGTGTTCCGAAAACTGCGCTGAATACACCGCTCATACCGCACATGATTAAAGCAGATAAGTTGAATTTCTCCAGTTTCAAAGCCCTTGCCACAGTTGAACCAAGACTTCCGCCAATCTGCAAAGCTGCCCCTTCGCGCCCTGCCGAACCACCGCAAAGATGTGTAAGAGCTGTCGCTGTTATAATAAGAGGGGCTACATTCAGCGGCACTTTTTCCGATGTTCTTACTGATTCAATTATTCTGTTTGTACCGCGGTCGTTATCCATGTTACATATATGGTACAAGAACACAATAGCTATACCGGCTAAGGGGAGAGCATACAAAATCACAGGATAAAGACCTCTTATGTAAGTTCCCGTGTCTACCGCATAATGGAACAGAACTCCCGCCAAAGCACTGATTATGCCCAATATGAGAGCAAGACATAACCATTTCAAAAGGTTAACAGCATATTCGCCGGGCTTTTTTGCCAGGTTTTTTATATTAAACTGCATTATATTCACCTCGCATGAATTACATCTACATTACTTTATCACACAGGAAAAGTTATGTAAAGTTAAAATTTTGCATATTTCTTGACACGGTGCCCCTTTAGGGCTATAATATATACGTGATATTTTACGTTTAACAAGGGTGGTTTTATGAAAAGAGTTCTTTTAATTATTATTTGTTTAATTATGGTAATTTCAGTTTCAGGATGCGGATGTTCCCGCGGTGTGTCTGACGAAGATGCAAGTACGACACCCACAGAAGATGGAACAATTATCCCCAATGACGTTCCCGAGGGAAGCGAAGCAGATATTGCCGTAAGGAAAGTTGTCAGCGAATATATAGACACTTTTATTTCTTGTGATTTTGATGCCATATCAAATGTTCTTCACGAAGAGGATAAATGGCTTTTCAATTTTGAATCCGAAGACCAATTGGCATTCTACAATGCAATTTTCCCGCAGATTGATTACGAATTTGAATTTGTAGCTGAACACGAAGGTGTTTACGGTGTCATGACGCAGATAACCTCTCCCGATATGGCAGAAGTGTACGGCACTATTATTACACGTTATATAGATGCTACTACTGCAAACGATAACGATGCACTTCGAGACATTGTTGATAATAATACAGAAGCAATGCTTGAATTATTATCATCTCCCACACTTGGCAGAAGAGTTGAAAGACTATATATATATGTTGAATATATAGACGGCGAATATATTCCCAGATGTGACATGTACCTTGCTAACGAACTCACGGGCGGAGCTCCGGAAGTTAGCAATGAATTGACTTCCACAATTAACGATACCGTTAACATGTTAGGGGAATAAGAATAAGGAGTAGGCTATGACAACTGCTGTAACAAAAGCAAAGATTCTTGTAGTTGATGATGAATACAGGCTTCGCAGATTAATAAAAAACTTTCTTGAAGTAAACGGTTATAAAGTAATAGAAGCATCAGACGGCGAGGAAGCTCTTAATATTTTTTATAACACAAAAGATATTGACTTGGTTGTTTTAGACGTTATGATGCCCAAAATAGGCGGTTTTGACGTTCTCATGGAAATACGAGCATCTTCCTCTGTTCCTGTAATTATGCTAACCGCAAGAGCACAGGAATGCGACGAGATTATGGGCTACGACATTGGAGCTGACCAATATATAACAAAACCCTTTAGTCTTAAAGTGTTGGTTGCAAGAGTAGAAGCTATTTTAAGACGAACCATGGTTCAACAGACTGAAAAGTTTGATTTCGGAGGCATTTCGATTGATAAAGTTGCCCATGCTGTGTACATCGACGGTTCAGAAATTTATTTAAGTGTAAAAGAATTTGACCTTCTGGTATATCTGGCAGAAAACCAGGGCATTACACTTTCCAGGGAAAAAATTCTTGATAATGTTTGGAATTATGATTATTTCGGTGATGCCAGGACAATTGACACACACATAACAAAGCTCAGAAAAAAGCTGGGAGTGTACGGAAAATACTTAAGCACAGTCCGTGGCATAGGATACAAATTTGAGGTTGTAAAATGATAAAAACATCTTTGTCGAGAAAACTAATCGTTGTTTTTTCAGCTATTTTGATTGCTGTTGTTGCATTTAATATCATTATAAATGCTTTATTGCTGTCTCGTGTACACCAGAATATAAAAATCGATGCAATGGAGGAGTTGTATTATTCTCTTTCTACCCGATACAAACAGGGGGCAAGCGAAGAGGGTGTAATACAAATTGTAAAAGATACACTCACCAAGGAAAACCTCAGGGTTTTTATATGGGATGACGAAGACAAGCTGGTTATAGATTCTTTTCCCTTTTCTGACGAGAACAGACAGAATAATTCATCGTGGCAAGGAACAGAAAATGAGAACAACTCACTCAAAATACCCTCAGGAATGATACGCGAAAGGGAACACAATTTCAGGTCAAATCGCATGGAGTTGTTTGCATTTTATCAGGATGTTTCGGAAGATGATAAGCTTTTTGAAAATGAGGACTACCTGGTTTTTTCTCACACAAACAAATCTACATACGAAGAGAAAAATCTTTGCCTGAGAGGTTACCTGTCCGGCGGATATAAAATTTTAATACAAATGTCTTATGCTTCAATTGACGAAGCAGGGTTTATATCTAACACCCTTCAGCTTATTGTAGGCGCAGTTATGCTTATTATCGGCATTATAATTGTTGCATTTACATCCAAAACTATTGCAAAACCGGTGAAAGAACTCTCTCAGATTGCAAAATCAATGGAACAACTTGACTTTTCAAAGAAATATGAATCCGACAGAGTTGATGAAATCGGAAGTCTTGGAGACAGTATTAATTCTTTAAGCAACAAACTCGAATCAACAATTGATGAATTGTACAAAAAGAACAAAGAATTGCTTATTGATAACGAATTGAAAAGTCGCATTGATATAATGCGAAAAGAATTTATTGCAAATGCTTCACATGAGCTCAAGACACCTCTTGCCATAATACTTGGCTATGCAGAGGGGCTTAAAGACAATGTAGCTGTCGACGATGAATCCAGGGAAATGTTTACCGATGTTATTATAGAAGAAGCTGAAAAAATGGACCATATTATCCGTCAGATGCTTGATTTAATGGAGCTTGACAGTTCAAACACACTCATGGACGGTCGAGAGGTTTCACTTTCTGAAATAGCAGAGGATGCTTTAAACTCTTTTGATTTGATTCTTAAGAATAAAAATATAACCGTTAACTGCTTTATCGAAGATGATGTAATTGTTTACGGAGACTATTTCCGTTTATATCAAGCCGTAACAAATTATATTTCAAATGCTATAAATCACGTTGATGACAATAGAATTATTAGCATATCTGTTAAAAAGACAGGTGACAAAATAAGATTTTCCGTGTATAATAGTGGAGCAAACATTCCTGAAGAGGATAAAGATAATATTTGGGAAAGGTTTTATAAAATTGACAAGTCACACACACGTGAATATGGCGGCAGTGGCTTAGGATTGTCAATTGTACGTTCCATAGTGGAATTACACGGTGGAGAATATAATTTCGAAAATCTTGAAAACGGTGTGGAATTCTATTTTGTTTTAACAAGTAAGGAGATTAGTAATGAAATTTAAAAGCTTGTTTTTGTCTTTAATTATTATATTGCAAATACTTTGCTTAGGTGTAGCCGCCGAAAACGAAGCACCAGATATCGATTTCTCCGTATACATTGACGAAAACGGTGTTGCACAGATTCCGGAAGTAATCAATGGGGTCACTTTAACAGAAATTCCCGCAAAAGCATTTTACAAAAACGAAAACCTTAAAAAGGTTGTTATTCCTAAGACGGTAACTAAAATAAACAATTATGCTTTTTACAGGTGTACAAGCCTTTCTCAGGTTGTTTTTTCTGAAGGTATAACCAACATCGGTACATATGCTTTTGCGTATTGCACCGCCTTGGAAGAGTTAAAAATGCCATTCAAGCTGGAAGCAGTGTCCGAATATGCTTTTATGCATTGCGCAGGCATTAAATCAATAGTTTTTGCAGACAATATTCGTTCAATAGGTTTTGCTTCATTCTCGGGATGTAAAAGTCTTTCACAAATTCACTTTGGTAAAAATCTTACCAATATAGCAGCATCCGCCTTTGCCGGATGCAGTATGCTGGAGGAAGTGGTTTTGCCCGAAGGATTAATACGTCTCAACGAAAATACTTTTTCAAACTGTGAAAACTTAAAACTAATAGTCCTCAGGAGCGACAAAACAACAATCAACTCCCGCGCATATACAAATTCGCCGCAGGCACAGGTGATTGTTGTTCCGGAAGAGATTTCTTCAACAGAAAATATGCCTGATCTTACACCAGAGGTTCCTACCGAAACGGCAGATTTCACAGCTCAATAATAAAATATTCAAAAGAAGGCTGACAGCCTTCTTTTTTCGTATAAAAAAGCCATTTTCGGGAAATATATCCTTAAGAAAAGGGGAGGTAATGTATTGAAAATAAGACTTCCATTCATATACAATCCAAAAAACAGTTCTGAATTTGTACTGAAAGAAAACGAAAAAACATCTTCACAGGAGAATAACGGCACAAAGAAGCTCTCCGGTTATTATTTTCTTGATTTAAATACACTAAAACGCGAGTTCGGTTTCGGAAAGAGCGGAGATGTAAAACTCAGGGAATTTACCGTAAAAATTGACGAAAAAGACATCGACGCAGCAGTATTTTATATAGATGGGCTTATCAATAAAACATTGCTTAATAACTTTATTTTAATGCCAATGATGGTTCACTCCAGGGAGATTTATATAAAGTCCCCCGAGGAGATTGGAAAAACATTATTGCCTCAGGCTGAGGCAATAGAAGAAGACAAATTAGAAAAATTGTCCTATGACCTCAATTTCGGTAGTGCAATACTCATAATAAACGGAGTCTCGAAGGCTATTTCAATCGATATTAAGGGTTGGGATTCGCGAGCCATAGGAGAGCCTCAAAACGAAAAGGTTATTCGCGGACCAAATGATGCATTCAATGAACAGCTGCGCTCTAACACAGCACTTATCCGCCGTCTGATACGCAACAAAAATCTTATTATTGAGGAAAAGCAACTTGGATTAATAAGTCAGACTCCTTGCTCAGTTTTATACATGAAAAACATTGCTGACGATGCATTGGTAAAAGAAACTTTAAGAAGGGTAGACAATCTGAGCATTGACTACATTATGACCAGCGCTGAGCTGGAAATGTACATGGAAGATAAAACGTATTCTACCATTCCGCAATTTTTATCCACAGAGCGCCCTGACCGAACAGCAAAAGCAATACTTGACGGCAAAATTGCCATTATAGTAGACGGCTCTCCCTATGCAATTTTATTGCCTGCAACCTTCTACGAGCTTAACGAGTCCACAGAAGATTCCTACCTGCGATATCCCTATGCAAATATGATGCGATTGGTCCGTGCAGTCGCATTCTTTTTGTCAATGTTGCTGCCGGGAATATATATAGCCATTATGAATTTTCACAACGAGCTTTTACCTACGAATCTTCTTATTGCCATAATTGCCGCAAAGGAAGAGGTTCCGTTTCCGGGATTTATAGAGCTTTTGTTTATGGAAATTGCATTAGAAATAATACGTGAAGCCGGGGTCAGAGTACCAACATCTTCAGGAACTACATTGAGCATTGTCGGTGCACTGATACTCGGACAAGCCGCAGTCGAAGCAAGTATAGTCAGCCCTGTTGTGATAATTATAGTTTCTTTGGCTGCCATAGGTTCATTTGCAACACCTAATTACTATCTGGGCTTGTCCGCCAGGGTAATGAAGTTCGTTTATATTTTTCTTGGTGGATTTGCAGGGCTTTTAGGCATCGCTTCCGGGTTATTTATACACCTTTCATTATGGTTACACACTCGTTCCATGGGGGTTGCAATGTTTGCGCCGTTCGCACCCAGAACAAGGCATACAGATTTAGTCGGAGGAATATTTATTAACCCAATATGGAAAAGAGAAATGCGTCCTGATTATCAGAATCCTAAGCGCAAATATAAAGAAGCTAAAATATCACGAAAATGGAAATCTCACTAAAGAGGTGTTTTATGAATCAAGGAGAAAAAATCGAAACTTGGGGCGGAATTTCCCTTCTTGTGACTCTCATTTTAACAAAAGCTCTCATATCAGCGCCCTCTTTCTATGCGCAGCAATCCGCATCTGCGGGATGGCTCGAAGTGCTTTTGAGCGGAATCTTTGAAATATTTATGCTTTCAATAGTTTTAAAGCTTACTTTAAATTTTGAAGGAATGGATATTATGGACATAGCACAATATTCATTTGGTACATTAGGGAAGTATGTAGTTGGAATTATTGGTTGCTTTTGCTTTATAATCAGTTCTGCGGCCGTATTCAGAAGTTTTGGTGAACTTATACGCAATACCGTAATAAGAGGCATTTCATACGAAAACGTTGCCTTATTTCTTCTTGCGGCAGGTATAACCGCAGCTTACTTGGGTATACAGACGCAAATTAATCTCAATGGTTTAATTTTGCCTTTTATACTGGTTGCTGTCACTATCATTCTTTTAATCAACATACCCAGGTATTCTGTTTCAAACATTCTTCCGCTTTTCGGAAACGGAATCAAAGATACGGTAACCAATGCACTGTTGCAAAATGCATCTTTCTACGAGCTGGGAACAATACTGTTTTTTACCCCTTATTTAAGCTATGAAACATCTGTAAAGAAAATAAGCTTTACATCATTGCTTATCTCCATTTTTCTGTTAAGTGTAATCACTTTATTTTACCAGTTGTCTGTTCCTTATGAGGCAGCCGACACATTTGCATTACCTCTTTACCAAATGACCCGTATGATAAAAGCAGGAACCTTTTTCCAAAGAATAGAACCTCTCAATGTTTTTATATGGGGAGGTGCAATGTTCATTTATGTGGGAATTGGAATACGAATGACCTCACATATATTTAACAAAACATTCTCGCTTAACAATTCGTTGCCCACTGTATTTGTATTCGCGCTTATTATAGCTCTTGCGGCACTTATCCCCGGCTCTGAAACCAGTGTGGAAAAAATATATGACTTTCTTATGACATATGGCTATATAGCATATCCGCTGTTTCCCTTAGCATTTTTGATATTAGCTACGGCACGTTTAAAAAACAAAATGAGGTGACAAGAGAATCTCTAAATCTCAGTAACGTCAAAGCATTAACTAACTGATTATCATTTCAGACAAACCACTGTGGTTTGAGTCACCTCGAACCAGTCAAAGCTGTAGTAATATAGGTACAAATCCACAGTGCTTGTCTTGATTATACAGCAGGTAGCTACTCCTGCAAATATAACAATTTTTAAAGAAGGGAGAAATAATTAAAACCACCCCTTTCGAGATGGTTTTAATTATACGTGTATTACGGATTGAAAAAAACAGCCTGTATTATCTTATCTTTGCTTCTCATTTTTACCGCATGTACCAGAGTTGACGAGGTGGACAGCAAATCTTTTGTTACGGCAATAGGGTTTGACAAAGGCGAGAACTATCAGTTACGACTAACATTTGTTTTTACCACACCGTCAAAGAACGGTACAGAATCGGGAAGGGGAGAGAAGGATGAAACAATTGTAATTGAAGCTCCGTCACTTTATTCAGCCATTGAACAGATAAATAATTTTAAAAGTAAATCCATTGTATTGACTCATACTCAAACAATTATTTTTTCAGAGGAGCTTGCAAGAGAAGGCTTAGAAGAATATATTTACATGCTGGTAAGATCAAGCCATTTCCGACCTAATACCTATGTTTGCATCGCGGATAATTCATCTATGGATTTCCTCGAAAAAATTAATCCTGTACAAACATATCATCTGGAAAAATATTTTCAATTAATTTTTAATAAAATGACATCCGGAACAAGAGGGGATTTATATTTATACGACTTGTATTTCAGATTGTTAAGCGAAAGCAACACGGGAGTCTTGCCGTACTGTGCAATTAATGAACTCACACTAAAAACTGATACGGTTCCTTCGGAAAATTCTTCAGAAATTCCTTCTGAAGAACCCTCCGAATCTGAGACATTACAAGGGGAATTTGCAGCCAACACCGATGATTTTGCTATTAACACCATAGCAGGAAGTACAATAAGCAAAAGTGATAATAGTGCAGAAATTCAAGGTACCGCCGTATTAAAAAACGGAAAACTTGTTTATATTTTGGGAACAAATGAAACCTCTGCTTTACAAATGATTACTCAGAGCATGCCAAACACTTACGTTACTCTGTCAAATCCTCATGATCCGGACAAAATGATTACCTGTTATATTGTTCCTACAAAAAACACTGAAATTAAAGTGGATTGTACCCAAAATCCCAAAATTTCCGTTCATGTTGACCTGGAAGGCGATTTCACCGAAGTCGGAAAAGATGATTACTATATCAAAAATCCGAAAATTTTCGAGGAGCATTTTCAGGAGCAAGTAGAGTTTATTGTTTCAAAGTTTTTGTTTAAAATCCGAGACACAAACTGCGATATCTGCGGTTTTTCCGAAGTGGCAAAAGCTCAGTTTTTGACAGTAGATGACTGGCTTGATTACAATTGGTCCGAGCAATTTCCTTATGCAGAATTTTCGGTCGATGTTACTCTCACCGTAAGAACGTACGGGGAGCTTTCACAAAACACAGGCAGGAGTTGGTAAAATGTTAAGATGGATGGGGTTTATGTTGGTTGAAATATACACAATTTCATATGCGTTTTATCAGTTACGACAGGGAAGACGTAAGGATTTCTTTATTATACTTCTGCCGGTAATAATTTCCGTTGTTTTATTTCTGCAATATTTAAGTTGAATATTGCAGAAATAAAATTTCTATGATATAATGGTCATATATAAAAAATACAATATTTTACGGAAAGGATGAACCTAATATGAAAAACAAAAAGATTTGGTTTATAACAGGTGGTCAGCATCTTTACGGAACAGATGCATTTGCAGAAATGAATGCTCATTCCGAAGAAATTGCAGCTCATCTTGACTCAAAGCTGCCCGTCGGTGTAGTTACAAAAGGTCTTGTCACACTTCCTGATGAAATTGCAGCAGTATTCAAAGCTGCCAACGCAGACGAAGAATGTATCGGTGTTATTACATGGATGCATGTTTTCTCGCCTTCAAAAATGTGGATAACAGGCTTTAATCTTTTACAGAAGCCCCTCTTACACTTACATACTCAATACAACTGCGAAATCCCTTGGGATTCCATCGATATGGATTTTATGAATCTCAATCAGTCTGCTCATGGAGATCGTGAACACGGCTTTATTGCAACAAGAATGGGCATTGGAAGAAAGGTCGTTGCAGGACACTGGACAAACGAAAAAGTTATATCTGACATTGAATCCTGGGCCAGAGCTGCTGCAGGCTACGCATTTTCCAAAAGCCTTAAGGTTGCGCGTTTTGGTGACAACATGCGTTATGTTGCCGTTACCGAAGGCGATAAGGTAGAAGCTGAGATTAAGTTTGGCTGGCAGGTTAACGGTTACGGTGTAGGCGACCTTACAGATGTAATTGCCCAGGTAACAGAAGCAGAAGTTGACGCGCAGATGGCAATTTATAACGACCGTTATGAAATGAATACAGACGATGTTGCAACTGTTCGTGAACAGGCACTTTACGAAGTGGGTATAAAGAAGTTCCTGGATAATGGCGGATACAAGGCATTTACAACAACATTTGAAGATTTACATAATCTTAACCAGCTTCCCGGTCTTGCCGTACAGGATTTGCATTACGACGGTTATGGTTTTGGTGGCGAAGGCGACTGGAAGACATCTGCGCTTACAGCAATTATGAAGTACATGGCACAGGGCAAAGAGGGCGGAACACTCTTTATGGAAGATTATACATATCATCTTGAAGAAGGCAACGAAATGGCTCTTGGTGCTCATATGCTCGAAGTATGCCCGTCAATCGCTGCAAACAAGCCTAAAATTGAAGTTCATCCTCTCGGAATCGGCGGCAAGAATCCTCCCGCAAGATTAGTCTTTGATTCAAAGCCCGGTGACGCAGTTGCAGCAACAATTATCGACATGGGCAACCGCTTCCGTATGATTGTAAGTACAATGGAAGTTGTTGAAAACACACATGCTATGCCTAAGCTTCCCGTTGCAAGTGTGCTTTGGAAGCCCCATCCCGACCTTGCAACAAGTGCTGAATGCTGGATTTATGCAGGCGGTGCACATCACACATGTCTTTCCACAGCATTAGGTGTGGACGAACTCCGTGATTTTGCAAAAATGTGCGACATGGAATTTGTTCTTATAGACAAAAACACAGATGTAAACCAGCTTCAGAAGGAACTCTTCTACAACGATATTGTATATAAACTTAAATAAGTTATTTATACAAGCAGAAGCATCCTTCCGGGGATGCTTCTGCTTGTATAAACCGAAAGGGCAAAACCATGAAAAAATTTACCATTTCAGTAATTATCGGATTTTTATTACTATTTTCAGCCGCAGTGTCTGTTTATGCAACAGAAATTGTTCTCGTTGCCCCAGGTGCTGAAGAAATTGAGATTGCACCGGGCAGAGACTTTTATGTGGTAGGCAAAATTGACAGGGGCGGAAAGAGCGCTTCATCATATCCACTTAATATAAAAATAGAGCTTCTTGACTCAAAGGGCGAGGTTGTACGTTCACTGACCAGCCGCGTTGCCCCTGATGGCATTACATCAGCTCAATATTTTATGACGGATTATGACATGGGAAGTGCAGTTGAAGATTCAAAAGGCATTAACTTAGTGCAGTACACTCCTCCGGATATAATGTTCGACGGTTATGACAGGGATTCCATAAGGTTGCCTCAAACAAAAATCGTTGTAAAAGACGATTATTTTGCTGCTGTTATATATGGTGGCGGCACAAAGGATTTTGACCTTTTGTACCGGGATGAACTTGAATATTCTCTCACAGATATTACCTCCGGAAGATATATCCTGGTTGTCACAGCTGTTGACAAGGACGACGAGGAGGTTTGCCGTTATCAGCAAATTTTAAACTTTGGCAATTCTTCAGAGAGAATTATATCTCATGACAACAACGCAATTAAAGAATATGCAAAAAATAACAACATAACTGTCAGCAATTCCCTAGTAGGAAAGTGGACCCCTTATACTTACCTTAACAAAGCAAAAGGGTTTTCTTATATTATTCCTATGAGATATATTGCAAATGTCAATTCTGAATACGGCAACAGTAATGTTGTAAATATTTTGCTTCATAACATTAATTCAAATGACACCGAAATGAATGTAAAATTAGGCAGTGCATTTGCTTCAAAATCAGCAAAGAACTACTTGTATTACGACATTGGTGAAAAAGAGGTTTCTTTTGATTTTAACGGTACACGTTTAAAAAAGAATGGTGAAATTGTAAAGCATAATACTCAAAGCTTTGTGGAGGTGCTCCGCAGCGAAACAGTTAACGGTCTTAACACATATTCAGATTTTAACTCCCGTGATGGTTTTGTTCTTACCGAAGGGAATCCCTCAAGTTTTTACGGAGTGTTTTCACCCACAGTCAAAACCTCAATATTATCGGGAACATCATATAAAATAACCGATGAAACCGTATTTGTGAAAGTTCTCATTACAGATAGAGGCGGAAATACACTCTATGAAGAATACATAAACCCCTACATACTTAGAGAAGACAGTACGACTGCTTCACGTTACGAATTTTCTTTTACACTTACACCTCAAAAAAATCTGGTTGATACAGAAGGTTGTATGATGTATGCAATTCTCTGCAACAGTGAAAAAGCGGAGATTTTGTCAAGCAACGCAATACCTCTTGCGGTTAACGGCAAGGGTAGCTTTATTGGGAATTACGAAGAAAGCTATTGGGGAAAGGCATTCTGCGACACAATTAATGCTTTGGGTGAAACACCTTCTGGTGTTACTTTAAATCCCGATGAACATATTACCCGTGGAGACTTTGCTGCTATGATTAACCGTATTTTCGGTTATAGTGTCACTCAAAAAGCAACATTCTCTGATCTTGACGAAAACAGCATTTATTATTCTGATTGTGCAACTGCTCAAGCGGTAGGGTATATGACAGGCGACGAAAAGGGGAGAGTAACTGCTGAAGACTATATCAGCCGCGAACAGGCAATGATTATTCTTACCAGAATTTCAAAAGCAGAACCGGCGGAAACAACCATTAGCTTTAAGGATAGCGACAGCATCTCCTTCTGGGCTAAGGATTATGTAGACATCATGAGTTCAAACGGTATTGTTACAGGATATGACGGATACCTCAATCCTCAGAACAGAATTACAGTTGCGGAAGCATCTGCGCTTATTATAAAGACATTTAAATGGATTTATTCTTCAGATACAGAAAATTCCATTGCAGAATCAGACGACTCCGATTCTTTATCGGATGCTGAAATTTCAGATACCGAATTTATCGGAGAAATTACATTTGAATCCTTGTGCGATTTTTATTCAAAAAACAGTTCTGCACTTTTCTCCATTGTTTCGTATGTTCAAAGAAACTGTCCTAACGGAGTCTATATAAACAAAGTAGGCAACGGCTTGGAAGTTAGAGATTATGCGTTAGGTAGTTATGTTACATTGTCTCCTGAGGCTTTAAAAATAATTACAGCATTTTCTGCAAAATTCGCGGAATTTTCAATTCGATACAATCCTTCAAGCGAGGCAGCAGTACATTTCGTTTTAGGAAGAAATGAAAACGGCAAGACACAAGGGCTTACTTATACTGCATTAGAACAGGTAAAGAACAAAGAGCTTACTAACATTGAAGGCAACTGGTATTATTTTATTCAAAAATAAGGATATGATATTGTGCGTAAATTATACAATAGCATTCGTTCTTTTTTCTCTGTATTAACAGAAGACGAAATAACCGTATACAGCGCTTATGCATCGTATTATATGGTAATTTCATTTGTTCCGTTCCTTATGATATTTCTTATGATCGCAGGCTATTTTGTAAATATAACAGCGGCAGATTTTACTAACTTTATTGGGCACAATCTTCCCAAAAGTGTGGTAAGTTTCATTTCGTACATTATTGATGAAATTCTTCTTGCTGATTCGGTTTCTTTAATTTCCATACCTGCGGTAACATTAGTATGGACAGCATCAAGAAGTGTGGTTGCAATTGCAAAAGGACTGGATTCTGTATATAAGGTAAAAGAACGTCGAAGTTTTATCAAAATTAATATTTATGGAATTTTCTACACTGTAATATTTTTTGCGGCAATACTGTTTTCTCTAATTCTTATGGTATTCGGCAATTTAATTGCAGATGCCATAGGAACGATTTTTCCTGTTGCTATAAATATATTAAACTTGATTCTTTCTGCAAGAGGAATTATATCACTGGTGGTTCTTACAGCTTTATTCGTATGCATTTACACTTTTGTTCCAGGCAAAAAGCTTAAATTTCTCAAACAACTTCCGGGTGCGATTTTTTCAGCCAGCGGATGGATGATTTTTTCGCTTTTATTTTCCATATATGTAGATAATTTTGACAACAGGTCTTATTTATACGGTAGTCTTACAGCACTTGTGATTTTCATGTTGTGGGTGTATTTCTGCATGATAATAATGTTCCTGGGTGGAGAGGTTAATTACTTTTTAATGCGAGAAAAAGGTGAAATTGACAAATAGTTTTAACTATGCTAAAATACAGATAATTAAATAGGGGATATAGGTGGCATATTTTAAGATATGCATAATAGGGAATCGGGTGTAAATCCCGAACAGTCCTTGCTGCCGTGATATGGAGCAGCTTCTGTAAACCACTGGGAGACCGGGAAGGATGAAGCACGCATTGATATTCAGTCGGAAGACCTGCCATATTCCTTTATCTAAGCTCCACAGGGGATTGGAGTGTACTTTTAAGGCAGTATCTGTCTTTATTTGAGTATGCTTTTTCTCACCCTGCGGGGTGAGAATTTTATTTTTAAGGAGAGTTTTTATGAAAAAATTATTGTCGTTAGTGGTTGTTCTTGTTCTTTTATGCGGCTGTGGCAACACAAACAAAGTTACTGTTAAAGTAGAAATCGATTGTTCTGACATTTTAGCAAACTACAACATGCTAGATGAATCATTGAAAGATGAAAAATATGTACCCTCAAACGGCATAATACTTAAAGAAACAGAAATAACAGTTGATGAAAATGCCACTGCTCTCGATGTTTTAAAGGCTGTGGCAAAAGAAAACAATATTCACATTGACGCATCTGACGGATACGTAAAAGGAATTAATTATATATACGAAAAATCCTGCGGTGAAATGAGCGGCTGGGTTTATGAAGTAAACAATGAGCCTATAATGACAGAATATACAGTTTCTGAAGGGAATTTGATTACCTGGAAATATATTTGCGATTTTTTAACTTTGGCTGAGTAATCAATTTAATATATAAATATGTTTTAAACAATGTTGGAGAAAATCTAAAATGAAATTTTGCAATTTACATCCTTTTACTTTAATAGTTTACTTTGCTTCAGTTATTGCTTTAACTATGGTAACAATGAATCCAATATTACTATTACTGTCTTTATTTGGTGCATTATTTTCTACAACTAGAATTACAGGCAAAATTAATTTAGGCTATTATATAATTTTTTTTCTTGTTGTAAGTATTACTAATCCTCTTTTTTCTCACAACGGTGAAACAGTATTATTTCACCTGTTTGATCAAAGAATCACACTCGAAGCATTGTTTTACGGCATGAGTGCAGGATTACTATTAATTACGGTGATGTCTTGGTTCAGATTATTCGGTTATGTTTTTACAGAGGACAAGCTTACTTGGCTGATAGGAAAAATTTCCCCAAAGTTGTGTGTTATATTTTGTATGTCCTTAAGATTTATTCCATTATTTAAAGAAAATGCAAAAAGTATTTATAATGCTCAAATTTCTATGGGAATATTCAAAACTAATTCTTTGCACGATAAAATAAAACTTGTATTAAATGTCTTTTCTGCACTTGTTTCACTTTCCATAGAAAATGCTATTGAAACTGCTGATACCATGCGTTCTCGCGGATATGAAAACAAAAAACGTTCAAGCTATTCTCTTTTGCTTTTTTCAAAAAAGGATTTATTATTATCTATTCTGGTTGTAGTGTTAGATGTTATTTTAGTATATTTACTGATATCCGGAGAAGGTTATTTTTCTTACTATCCAGCAATCAACTTCAATGCTTTAAATTCTAACAGTCTCGCTTTTTATACTCAATATGCATTTTTATGCATAATTCCATCTATTAATGACATTTTGGAGGATATAAAATGGAAATACTTAATATCAAAAATTTGACATTTAAATATCCCCGGGCAACGAAAAATGCGTTGAATAATATATCGCTGACTGTAAACGAAGGAGATTTTGTTTTACTGTGCGGTTCATCAGGAAGCGGCAAAACCACTCTTTTAAGACTTTTAAAAGAAGAAACTGCACCCTTTGGCGAAAAGTCCGGCAGCATCAGGATTAAAGAAAATGTAACGGTGGCAATTGTAAATCAAGACACTGAAAATCAGATTGTATCTGACACGGTATGGCATAATCTTGCATTTGCTTTGGAAGGTATGAACAAACCTTCACATGAAATAAGGCAGAAGGTTGCAGAAATTGCCGAGTTTTTTGATATTGCACACATGTTTCATAAAAATACATTTCACCTCTCAGGCGGCGAAAAACAGCTTTTAAACCTTGCATCTGTTATGGTGACAGATCCTGATATTCTTATTCTTGACGAACCAACCAGCCAACTTGATCCTATTGCAGCACGACGTTTTACAGATATGATTAAAAGGCTTAATCAGGAAATGAATTTAACGATTATAATTTCCGAGCATCGCACCGAAGATTTATGGAATTATGCAGATGCAATATTCATAATGAATGATGGTGAATTTGTAAAAGAAGCCCCAAGCGATTACATGTTACCGCGTGCCATCCAATTATATAACAGATTGAACATAGGTGGAGTTTGCCCAAAAACAGTGGGTGAGTGCAGAGAATTTTTATCATCAAAATTTACAAATGAGTTTAATTATATTGACGAAAAAGTCAACCAACACGACTTAGCGCTTCGCATAAAAGACGTATATTTTCGCTATGAAAAACACTCATCTGATGTTTTAAAAAATTTGAATTTTTCCTGCAATTTCGGAGAAGTTTTAACACTTTTAGGAGGCAACGGAAGCGGTAAAACCACACTATTAAGCCTTATTTCGGGAATTAACAAGCCATATAGCGGCAAAATAAAAAAATACGGCAAATCAATTGCCGTACTTCCGCAAAATGTTAAAACGGTTTTTACAAAAGATGTTTTAAGAGAAGATTTATCCTTAATTACGGATAAATTTGAAGAGATTTGCGACAAATTATCAATCGCACACCTTCTTGACAGAAATCCTTATGATTTAAGCGGTGGGGAAGCACAGAGAGCTGCTCTCGCAAAACTCCTTCTTGTTAAACCTGATATCATTTGCTTGGATGAACCCACCAAGGGGATAGACGAAAAAGGGAAGAAGGATATACAAAATATTATAAGAGACTTGGCAAATAGGGGAGTTGCAGTTATCATTGTAAGCCATGATGCAGATTTTTCAGCGGAGGTATCCGATAGATGTGCATTTTTATTTGACGGGCAAATAGTATCCCAAGGAACACCGAGAGAAATTTTTTCGAAAAATAAGTTTTATACAACATACGCATCAAGAATTTCACGTCATATGTATAAAAATGCAGTTACACTTGATGATGTGGTCACTTTGTGTCAAAGGAATGGTTTAAAATGAACAGCTACATGTTACCGGCTATTTGTGTCGCGATTTTAAGTATAGTACCGTTTTTTATTAAATTTCAACATAAAAAGCACAGCAGCCGCGAAGTTGTTATAATGGCAGTGATGATTGCTTTATGCATAGCATCCCGCATGATTTTCGCTTTTGTTCCGCATTTTAAGCCTGTAACTGCTCTTATTATAATAACAGGGATGTACTTTGGTAAGGAATGCGGTTTTATTACAGGTTCATTAACAGCGCTTCTGTCAAATTTTTATTACGGTCAAGGCCCGTGGACGGTTTTTCAAATGCTTAGTTGGGGCTTAATAGGATTTTTGTCCGGTATATTAAATTTAAAGAATAAAGCTCTTTTAAAGGTATATTCTGCATTATGCGGCATTATATTTTCACTTATAATGGATTTATATACAGTATTAAGTATTGATTCAAACTTTTCTGCGGCAAGATATATTTCATACGTGATATCATCTTTACCTGTAATGATAGAATACGTGATTTCAAACATAGTTTTTATACTCGCTTTGGAAAAGCCAATAGGCAAAAAGCTGGAAAGAGTTAAGTTAAAATACGGTATATTCAACTAAAAAGTCACCTCAATCAAGAGGTGACTTTTTTTGCTTTTTAGCAGATGCTAATGGATTTTTATTAACGGCATCATGAAGCTGTTTTTCATCAACGTGTGTATAAATCTGAGTTGTAGAGAGCTGTTCATGACCTAAAATTTCCTGTAATGCACGGACGTCAACATCACCGTGAACATACATAAGTGTAGCAGCAGTATGCCTGAGTTTATGCGGTGAGTATTTTTCAGGATCTAAACCTGCGCGTTCCATATTCTTTTTAACCATCCTGTACACCATATTGTTTGAAATACGGGTTTTTCTCTTACTTAAAAAGAGCGCATCACGGTCAATTACTCCGTCGCGTGGACGGACTTCAAGATAATCCTTTATTGCAGTTGTACAGGCATCGTTCAAATAGACTTTTCTTTCTTTATTTCCTTTGCCACGTATAAATATACTTTTTTCTTGCATATCATGCATATTTATACCAACCAGTTCAGAAAGACGCATTCCACAATTCAAAAACAATGTAATTATACAGTAATCACGAACCGCAAATTCGCCATCAACAGCATTTAAAAGACGTACAGATTCTTCCAAAGTAAGGTATCTAGGTAATTTTTTAGGGATTTTGGGAGATTCTAAATCTTTGGCAACATTATCGTCAAGCTGATGGGATTTTACGGTCATGTAATTATAAAACGACTTTAAGCAAGAAATTTTGCGAGCCAATGCATTTGGATTGTTATCACGTGTATTACGAATAAACATCAGAAACTCATACAAATCATCAGTAGTAAGTTTCTTTAAATCGTTTAAAGGAAATTCACACGTATCCAAAGAATCAAAATCATCAAATGAAGCTTTATTAAAGAAACACATAAAAAATCTGAAAAATGTTCTTAAGTCATAGTAATACTCATGAACAGTTTTGTCAGATTTACCGGAAATGGTTATCATATGCATAAGAAAACGTCGTGCATATGGCGGAATATCATGATATTCTGTCTGGATATTCACAAGCATTACCTCCACTCTCAATTCAACAAAATTTTTATTTTGTTGAATTGATTATATCATTAAAACAGTCATTTGTCAAATACATTCTTTAAATTCCGACTATTTCCCTCCCGGTCAGTCAATTAATGCAGATGCCGCAAGCATAACAGCGAGCTTACCGCTTTCATATGTAAGTCCGCCTTGAAGATATCCAACATACGGAGGTTTTATGGGAGCATCTGCACTGATTTCAATACTTGCACCGGACACAAAAGTTCCTGCTGCCATTATAACCTGATGTTGGTATCCCGGCATATCCCACGGCTCAGGCACCGCAAAGCTGTCTACCGGCGAAGCCATTTGAATAGCCTGGCAAAACTTAATCAATTTTTCAGCATCATTAAATTTTACGGACTGTATTATGTCGCATCTCTTACCTTTCGATGTAGGATTAACTTCAAAACCAAGTTTCTCCATCATTGCCCCACAGAAAACAGCTGTTTTTACAGCCTGTGATACAACGTGAGGAGCCATGAAAAAGCCCTGAAGAATGTGACGATTCTGTCCAAGTGTTGCTCCGCATTCCTTTCCTATTCCCGGACTAGTCTGTCTGTAAGCAGCCAGTTCTACACATTCCTTTGTTCCGGCAATATAACCACCGGACTGAGCTAATCCTCCACCTACATTTTTTATGAGAGAGCCTACAATCATATCTGCGCCATAATTACTGGGTTCTTCGCGTTCAACAAACTCGCCGTAGCAATTATCGACCATACAGATTGTACCGGGCTTAACCTTTTTTATAAATTGTACAAGCACCCCTATCTCACGGCTGGAAAGTGTATCGCGCCAGTCATACCCTTTACTACGCTGAATAATACACAATTTCACATCATCTGTCAGTTCAGCCTTAATCTTATCAAAGTCAGGTTTGTTGTTTTTTAAATCAACTTGACGATAATTTACACCGAATTCCTTTAAACTACCGCCTTTACCGTCACCTGAAATACCAATAGCTTCTTCTAAAGTGTCATAGGGTTTGCCGGTTACTGCCAAAAGAGTATCTCCCGGACGCAAAACTGCAAATAATGCAATAGCCAGTGCGTGCGTACCATTTACAATATTGTGCCTTACCAAAGCATCTTCTGTTCCAAATGTATCAGCATAAATTTTATCGATTACTTCCCTGCCAATGTCATTGTAACCGTAACCTGTGGAGTGATTAAAGTGCGAATCACTTACTCTGTTTTTTATAAAAGCATTCAATACCTTTTCCTGATTGTATTGAGCAATATCTTCGATTTCTTTAAATTGAGGAGCTATTTCTTCCTCTACTACCTTAGCTAAAGCTGTTATTCTTTCGTCAATTTTAAGCATAAATTAAACCTTCTTTTACAACAAAGTGCCCGATAAACACTTTATCGGGCATTTTGTTTATTTTTTAATCATATTGGATGCGTTTTTTCTTCTTTGTTTGCAAGGTTAGGGTCGATTTTGTACTTCTGACCCTGACGGTACTTAAAGAACTTTGTTGCAACCTGGTCAAAGAGTGCATACGAAAGAACATCTTCATCCTGTTCAATATATTCAGCAATTTCGCCTCTGAATTTGTCCAATTCATTGGGGATTAAGTCAGCAGGACGACATGTTATAATGTCTGCATCTCCCACTATCTTCTTTCTGAATTCTTCACTGATGGGCGCAGGAGTCTGACCGTACTCACCACGAATCATCGCACGGAATTCTTTAGTTACCATTTTGTATCTTTCGCCCATTATAACATTAAGCACAGCCTGTGTACCAACAATCTGGCTTGTAGGTGTTACAAGAGGCGGGAAACCTGCATCTGCTCTTACTCTGGGAACTTCCTTCAAAACTTCTTCGTATTTATCTTCCTTACCCTGCTGCTTAAGCTGAGAAATAAGGTTAGAAAGCATACCTCCGGGAACCTGATACTTAAGTGTATTAGCATCAACACTCAATGCTTTCGGGTCAAGAAGACCGCTCTTAAGATATTCTTCACGAAGAGGACGGAAATAATCTGCAATGTCGCTGAGAGCATTAAGGTCATAGCCTGTATCGTATTCTGTTCCTTTAAGAGCTGCAACAAGAGACTCTGTGGGCGGCTGACTTGTGCCCAAAGACAAGGGACTCATAGCACAGTCAACTACATCTACACCTGCTTCAATAGCCTTAAGATATGTCATTGAAGCAACACCGCTTGTATAGTGAGTATGAAGCTGAATGGGAATTTTAACAGCTTTCTTCATACCGGACACAAGGTCGTATGCCACA
This sequence comes from uncultured Oscillospiraceae bacterium, assembly GCA_964604615.1. GTDB lineage: Bacteria > Bacillota > Clostridia > UMGS1883 > UMGS1883 > RGIG1927. Next base: position 21,836 of record CAZRZU010000002.1, on the reverse strand, counting down.
TAAGGGGTCAAAAGACCAGCCATATCCTTAATACAAATGCTGCTGGCACCCATATCTTCCAGCTGTTTTGCAAGTGTTATAAAGGATTCATTTGTGTGGAAATCACTTAATGTATAGCTGATTGCTGCCTGAACGTGACCTTTTTCCTTTATTGCAGCATTAATCGCTGTTTTAAAGTTTCTTACGTCATTCAAGGCATCAAAAATTCTTAAAATATCAATACCGTTTGCAATTGATTTCTGTACGAAATATTCAACCACATCATCTGCATAATGACGGTAACCAAGAATATTCTGACCACGGAAAAGCATCTGCAAAGGTGTATTTTTAGCCTTATCCTTAATTTTACGAAGTCTTTCCCAAGGGTCTTCATTAAGGAAACGAAGACAGGAGTCAAATGTTGCACCGCCCCATGTTTCCAAAGAATGATAACCGATTTTATCAAGCTGTTCAACAATACCCAGCATCTGCTCTGTTGTCATTCTTGTGGCGATGAGTGACTGGTGAGCATCACGGAGGACTGTTTCTGTAATTTTAACCATTTATTTTACCTCCTTTAATTAAATACCTGTAAAGTTTGCAAGGAACACACCTGCTGCAACGGCACTACCGATAACACCCGCAACATTGGGACCCATCGCATGCATGAGAAGGAAGTTTGCAGGATTTTCTTCCTGACCAACCTGCTGACTCATTCTTGCTGCCATAGGCACTGCACTAACACCTGCTGAGCCGATAAGAGGGTTAATCTTACCTCCTGTAAGCTTACACATAAGCTTTGCAAGGAGCAAACCGCCTATTGTACTTACAGCGAATGCTGCAAGACCAAGACAGATAATGAGAAGTGTCTTAGGTGTAAGGAATGTGTCTGCTTTAGCAGTAGCACCAACCGTAATACCAAGGAAAATTGTAACGATGTTCATAAGTTCATTCTGTGCAGTTTTGCAAAGTCTGTCAGCAACACCGGATTCTTTAATGAGATTACCAAGCATAAGCATACCAACCAAGCTTGCCGCATCGGGAACAAGTAATACTACAATAAGTGTTACGGCAATGGGGAAAATGATTTTTTCTGTTTTTGAAACAGGACGAAGCTGTTCCATAACAATCTGTCTTTCCTTCTTTGTTGTCAGTGCTCTCATTATGGGAGGCTGAATAAGAGGAATAAGCGCCATGTAGCTGTAAGCTGCAATAGCAATTGCAGACAAAAGCGATAGAGGCTGCCTCCTTAAATATTGTGGCAACGTTTCCGTCTGCACCGAAACCACCGATGCCAAAAGCTCCGAGAACCACCGCACAGAAGAATGTAATAAATACACCAAGCTGTGCTGCCGCACCTAAAAGAATGCTCTTAGGGTTAGAAATAAGAGGACCAAAGTCTGTCATACAGCCAATGCCAAGGAAAATAAGCGGAGGATAAATACCCAGCTTAACACCCAGATACAAAAGGTCTAACAGACCGCCTTCATGTAGTATCAGCCCAAAGTCCAAATCTTTACCGTCAATAAGATACTCAGGGTCAATAAAATACTCGGGATGCATAACTCCGCCTAAAGGAAGGTTTGCAAGAAGCATACCGAATGCTATGGGTAAAAGCAAAAGCGGTTCAAACTTTTTAACTATTGCCAGATACAAAAGTACACATGCAATCAAAAGCATAATGAGTGTTTTTGCTCCGTCCCAAGTAAAATTTGCTATAATTTCAGCAATACCGGTTTTCATAGCAAAGCTGCTCAAACCGTCTACTAACATTGAGAACATTAATTTTCACACTCCAATCTGCGTTAATAAATTAGGCAATAGTAACTAAAACATCACCTGTATTAACGCTGGAGCCTTTAGAAGTAACAACAGTAACTGTACCTGCCTTGGGAGCCTTGATATCGTTTTCCATCTTCATTGCTTCCAATACTACAAGAACATCACCCTCGTTAACCTTTGCACCGTTTGCAACCTTAATGTCAAGGATTGTACCGGGCATGGGTGCCTTAACAGGTTCGCCATTACCTGCAGGAACAGCAGTCTTTGTGGGTGCCGCCGTCTGCGCAGGAGCTGCCTGCACGGGGGCTACGGATGCTGTTGCACCGCCTACTTCTTCAACCTCAACCTCATAGGAATTACCGTTTACATTTATAATAAATTTTCTCATTATTATGTACCTCCTTAAAATCTGTTATCAAGAACTTCGCGCTTTGCGGCATTGCCCCAAGCTGACGAAACCTTTTTATAGCTTTTAATATTAACACTTGCAGTGCTTGTACCCATACATGCTGCAACAGCTGCTGTGAGTACAGCTATAAGTTCACCTTCATCAACTGTATTCTGACTTGCCGATTCTTCAACGGGAACACCCTGAGCAACTTCTGCCTTTTTCTTGGACTTTTTTTCTCCCGACAACAAGCTCATGGCATTAATTGCAAGCATGATAAGTATGAGGATTGCAAATACAACCAACATACCTTCAATTGTAATAACTACACCGTAAGAAATGATTTCACCCGGAGTTGTAAGATCATATATGTTCATACCAACACTCCTTTATCAAAGCGGCATATTGTCGTGCTTTCTGGAAGGAGCGCTTATGCGCTTACTTCTAAGCATTTCAAAAGCTGCTATAACTCTGGGACGAGTTTCTCCGGGAATAATGATATCATCAACATAACCCATCTTAGCTGCGTTATAAGGAGAAGCAACCTCGTCCTTATATTTTTCAACCAAAGCTTCTCTGCTCTCGCCTGCCTGAAGTCTCTCAGCATAAAGCACACCAACACCTGCACAAGGTGCAATAGCTGCAATCTGAGCTGTGGGATATGCCAGAACAATGTCTGCACCGGTCTGCTTAGAGTTCATAGCTGCATAAGCCCCGCCATAAGCTTTTTTTACAACAACATTAACTTTAGGCACGGTTGCTTCAGTAAATGCATATAAAAGCCTTGCGCTCTTTCTTGCCAAGCCCCAGTTTTCTTCATCGGCACTTACCTTAAAGCCTTCAACATCTGTAAATGTGAGAATTGAAATGTTAAACGCATCGCAGAAACGAACAAAACGAGCCATCTTTTCAATTGCTTGTCCACTAAGAAGAGCACCGTCTTCGTTACCCTGATTTGCAACAACACCCACAGTTACACCATTAAGTCTGATAAAACCGGTAACAGCACCTCGAGCATATGTAATATGACTTTCCATGAAAGCGCCATCATCCGCAACAGCTGCAATAAGACTTCTTACGTCATATTCACCGTCAATGCCCATAAAGTTATCGCTCATTCTGTTTAAGTCATCCATGCAGTCAAACTCAGGAGCATCACAAAGGTTGTTTGAAGGCAAATAACTCAAAAGAAGCTTTGCAGTTTCAATCGCTAAAGCATCGTCTTTTGCTGTAAAATGAGCATTTCCGCTTACAGATGCTACACTCTTTGCATCGGCTTTGTATTCCTTATTTGTAGATGCAGTTACAACAGAAGGAGAGTTAACAAAAAGCTCCGCACCTTCTTTTTCGCTCATGATAACAAAATCGCTCATCTCAGCAATAACCGCACTTGAAGCCGCACATGTGCCGAGAACAAGGCATATATTAGGAACAACACCGGAAACACGTGCAACTGCCGCCATAATTTCACCAATCGCAGCCTGTGCAGTAACGCCTTCCTCCAAACGTGCGCCGTTTGAGTCGACCATAGCTATAACGGGTGCACCCATTTTAGCCGCCATTTCATACACTTTGCAAATCTTTTTTGCATGCATTTCTCCAATGCATCCCCCTATAACAGTAGGGTCCTGCGCATAAGCAAAAACCAGTCTGCCGTCCACAGTGCCGTAACCTGTTACAACACCGTCAGCAGCGGTTTCCTTTCCACGGGCAGAAACAAAAGCATCAAGCTCAATAAAGCTACCATCATCAAAGAGTGCATTTACTCTTTCACCGGCAAGCATTTTCCCCGAGCTCATCACTTTATTCTGCTTTTCTGCACCGCCGCCGGCAGAAATAGTCTGCCTTGCTTCGTTGCGCATTGCAAGCTTTTCATCCATGCTCATTTCTATACCTCCCAAATATATTTATCTTTTATAATACTGCGGTCATGCCGCTTTATTATCTCTTTTTTGCGTTGCTCTTTCCTCTTCCCATCAGTCTTTGCCTTTCGGCATCGTTTAAATGCCTCCATTTGCCTTCAGGAAGATTTCCCAACGTAACGTTACCAACAGAAATTCTCTTAAGTGATGTGACAGAAGCACCCACGGCTTCAAACATTCTTCTCACCTGTCTGTTTCTGCCTTCGTGGATTGTCACTTTAATTTCACAGCCGTGCTTTGTGGGCTTAAGCACCTCTACCTTGGCAGGGGAAGTCAGCTTTCCGTCCAGTAAAACTCCGTTTCTGAGTTGGTTGAGGGCATCCGCCGACGGAAGATTGTCAAGCTGAGCAATATAGCCCTTGTTAACTGCATGCGACGGATGAGTAAGCACATTTGCAAAATCGCCGTCATTTGTCATTATAAGAAGACCTGCTGTGTCATAATCCAGTCTTCCAACCGGGTAAATTCTCGCATGAACATCACGCACAAGCTCCATAACAGTAGGACGATCAAACTCGTCACTTACTGTTGTTACATATCCCTTAGGTTTATTTAACAATATATAATATTTTTTGGCTTCAGGTTTAATGGGAGTACCGTCAACTTCAACAATATCGTTATCAGGGTCAACCTCGAACCCCATATAATCAATTATATCACCGTTAACACTTACTCTCCCCTGGGAAATTATCTGTTCTGAACTGCGCCTTGATGCAACTCCGCACAAAGCCATAAACTTTTGTAGTCTCACAGTTTTATAATTCCTTTCATAAGTTTTTTCATTATAGTAAAAAATGTTTCATTTATAACAGAGTCATTTCCTGCAAGCAGATTTACACTACCAATCAGCTCATCTTTATAAAAAACATCCAAACGACCTACAATCTGCCCTTTAGTTACCGGATAATTTACATTAAAGGATTTTTTCAAGGTAATGTTTCCTTCCTCGCCTTCCGCCAGGTAAGTCGTGTACGTATTTTCAAAAATCAAAGCTACGGCATCAGCTTCCACATCTTCGCGCTTGAAGAAACCTGCACTCTCTCCTTTTGAACAGACAGTATGTACTTTGTAGTTATTAAAGCAATACTCCGCCATGGAAATATGGTCGTTCCAATCATCAGGTGCCGAAAGAGTTACACATATCAGCCTTCCACCATCTTTTTCCATACTAGAAACAAGACATCTTCCGTCCTTTTTTGTATAGCCTGTTTTTATACCCGTGGCATATTTGTACATATTGAGCAATTTATTATGATTTGACAAGCTTCTGTTCCATTCAGAGCCTTCCCAAGAAATAACCTGCTTTTTAGTTGACACAATTTTAGAAAACAACTCATTCTCCATTGCGCTTGCCGAAATCAAAGCCAGGTCATATGCAGTAGTATAATGCCCATCATCCGGCAACCCATGAGGATTAGTAAAATTAGTATTATATGCTCCCAGTTTCTTCGCTTTTTTATTCATTACTGAGGTAAAAGCAACTTCGCTCCCACAGGCATACTCTGCCAAGGCAGTAGCTGCATCGTTACCGCTGGCAAGCATAAGCCCGTATAACAAATCATGCACAGTTATTTTTTCCAACGGTGAAAGCCATATTGATGACCCCTCCACCCCTGCTGCGTGAGGGCTGACTGTTACAACATCGTCCAAAGAAAGATTTTCAATGGCGACCAAAGCTGTCATAATTTTAGTTGTACTTGCCATCCCCCGTTTTTTGTACGCATCTTTTTCAAGTAAAACGCGCTTTGAAGCGGCATCAAGTACAACGGCACTTTCGGCAGAAACACTTACCTGAGCACACACGGTATTCCCTGAGGAAAACAAGAAAATAAAAGCAAAAATAAGGCATATAAACCTCTTCATTTAAAACACCAACCTTATCATATGGCTATGACAAGGCAACTGTTTTAATTACTAAAATCTAAATCTATTTCCAAAATATATTGTAGCACAAAATCTTCCTTATTTCAATGTATTTTTTCTCGAAAAACAGAAAAAGTCACCTTGATTTTCAAGGTGACTTTTCACTTGGTAAATTATTCCTCATTCTTGGAATCCTTGTGCTTCTCAATAAGGTTGTTAACCTTATTGATTGCAGTAGGAATGTAGTCAACAAGCTTATCGACAGCTGAATTTGTGCTTGTTACGGGAATCATTCTTATCTGGTCCTTGGTAACAACCAAAAAACCAATAGGCGCAATTGAAACACCAGCACCGCTTCCACCGCCAAAATGCGCATCAGCTGAAGGAGTTGATGCAGAAAAATCGCTTCCGCCCGCTGCAAATCCGAACCCTACCTTTGAAACAGGAATAATTGTTGTTCCGTCAGGGGTTTCAACAGGGTTTCCTACGATGGTATTAACGTCCACCATCTGCTGCAAGTTACTCATAACATTAGTCATAAGTTCATTAATGGGATGTGCACTCATTTTGTTTTCCTCCTTGTTTTATTTCTTTTATATTTAAAAAATTTATAAGCAAATACAATTGCGGTAGCTATAATATGTGCAATGCGAGTTTTTATTATTCCCTCAGCACGGACAGAAAAAGTAGCTTCGTTAAAAACCGGGGCAATATTAACCTTTGGTTTATCCACACGAAAGAGTTTATCAATCAAAGCAAGCAGATTGTAACTAAGAGACCATAAATGCCCGGTAAGCACTGCCGTTGAAGCAGCATCTGCCGTGCCGAAGGAAATATTTATATCAAAGTCGCAAAGAGAAAATCTTTTTCTCGCAAACCTTCGGAAGTCTCCCAATAAATCCAGAATAAAATCAAGACCTATAATGCTTTTTTCAATATGCTCTTTTGGTGTTTTTTCCGTTTCTTTTTCCATATTGTGCTTTTTGTTCAGTAATTTATTGACGGGAATATTCAATTTAACAAAGGCAATTTTCAAAAGAATGAAAGCACCGTTTTCATACCTTGCGCCTATACCTATCGGGACATAGAGCACCGTTAACACAACTAAAAGAAGAATTACCGTAATAATCAAAGGAATCAATTTGTATCCTCCTTATTTTCAGGAACGGTTTCTTCGTCATTTATACCTTTTTCCGGAAGCGGAGGTAAATCCTCCAGAGTTTTTAATCCAAAGGTTCTCAAAAATTCCATAGTTGTGCCGTACAAAATTGGTCTTCCCGGTGTTTCAGCCCGCCCTAGTTCATCGATTAAACCTCTTTCAATAAGCCTGTTAACAGAATAAGTAGAGTCTACACCTCTAATAAATTCAACTGTACCCTTGGTTACAGGTTGATTATAGGCTATTATAGACAAGGTCTCAATAGCTGCGCTAGATAACCCCGACTGTTTTTTTATTTGGCTCACTTTTTTTATATACTCATAACACGCAGGATTTGACGAAAGCTGGTAACAATCAGCGATTTCAATCAACCTTATGCCCGAAGGTGTGTTTGAGTATTTTTCGTTAAGAAGGCTAGCGCCCTTTTTAACTTCTTCTTCACTAATTTCGAGACTTGAAGCAATATCAGCAATCTCAACCGCATCGCCCATGGCGAACAGTATAGCCTCAATCGTCTGAGCTACTTGAGTCATATCCATCGAATTCATCACACCTTTGACAAATGATTTTGTCCTCTTCTTCAATAACAATCATATGGCTGTCACGTATCAATTCCAACACAGCCATAAAAGTTGCCACCATTTCACTCTTTGTGCTCATACCGTTAAAAAGTTCTTCGAACAGAACCTTTTTCTTTGATTTAAGCATAAACATAACGTGACGGGACTGATGAGGTATAGATACCCTCTTTTTCCCGATAACACCGCTGAAGTTTTGTGGTGAAAGCGGCTTTTTAGCCAGATTTCGCTCCATAATCATCAAAAATGAAGCATATAACAAATCGGGCTTCATAATTTTATTTTCTACAATTACTTTAGGTATATCCAGTTTCTCGGGAGCTTTAAAAATGCTTTCATCCATGGCATGCTGCATAACGTCAAGCTGCTTTGAAATTTCCTTATAGCGCTTATATTCTTCCAATCTGTCCACAAGTTCAGCTCTGGGGTCTTCCTCTTCCTCGTCGTAAACAGGGAGAAGCATTTTAGATTTAATGTATAAAAGCTGAGAAGCCATTACGGCAAATTCACTGGACAGTTCCATATCCATTGCTTCACACTGTTCCAAATATTCGAAATATTGGTCAGTAATTTCGGCAATGGGTATGTCATATATGCTTACTTTATTTTTCGACAAAAGATGCAAAAGCAAATCCAACGGTCCTTCAAATGCCGCTGTTTTAAATGAAACGTCACTCATTATAACCCTCTTATACTAAAAGCTTTATCAAAAAGTTTATCCATGTTAAATACAGATTAAATACAGGTCCGATAATAACATTAAGAATTTTACCCAGAATACCCGTAAATGAAAGCACGATTAAAATAAGAGTTCCGTATCTTTCATATGTCAATAATTTGTTGTATACATGATTGGGTAAAATTGAAAACAAAATTTTACTTCCGTCAAGTGGCGGAAAAGGTATAAGATTAAACACAGCAAACGATATATTAACCGATATACATGCTAAGAACAACCCGCCAAAAAATGTTGTAACACCAAATACAGACGGCATAAATGTCCACAAGAACGGATAAATTGTTGCAATAACAAAAGCAAGTATAAGATTTGCTGCAGGTCCGGCAAAAGAAACAAGAACCATGTCACGTTTCGGGTCATCAAAATAGTAGGGGTTCACCGGAACGGGCTTTGCCCAACCAAAACGGCAGAAAATCATCATAATAGCACCGAGAGGATCAAGGTGTGCCAAAGGATTTAACGTTAATCTGCCCATAGATTTTGCCGTAGGATCGCCCAGTTTATGAGCAACCCAACCATGTGAGTACTCATGAATTGTAATCGCTGTAAATAACACTATAAAATTTTGAATTAATTCAGTAATATTAAATGTCATTTCTAATCAAATCCTCAAAAGTTTCTCTCTTAACAACTATACGGCTTTCTCCATCCTTTACCATTACCATGGCAGGACGGGGAATTCTGTTATAATTTGATGCCATAGAATAATTATAAGCTCCGGTAGTGAGAAGCGCTATTTTATCGCCAACTTCAACATTCTGAATGTGCATATTCTCACCCAAAAGGTCACCTGATTCACAGCATTTACCTGCAAGAGTAATTTTTTCACATTTATCGTCGCCTGCGCGGTTTGCAACCAAGGCTGTATACTCAGCCTGATAAAGTATATATCTGGGATTGTCCCCCATGCCTCCGTCAACAGAAACATATTTTCTTATACCGGGGATATTTTTAATTGCACCGACAGTATAAAGTGTTACACCTGCCGTGCCGACAATACTCCTGCCGGGCTCCATCATAATAAACGGAAGACTCAATCCTCTTTTATTGCAAGCACCCTTAACAACAACACTCACTTCTTCGATGTATTTATCATAACTGATAGGATCATCCCCTTCAGTGTATACAACACCAAAGCCGCCGCCAAGATTCAGCTCTGTCATTTCATAACCGGACTTTGCCTTAATGTCCGCCATAAAATCCACAAGAACCTTTGCCGCCTCTTTAAAAGGTGCAGACTCAAAAATTTGAGAACCTATATGACAGTGAACACCGCCTACAAGAAGGTTTTCATACTTCAATGCCTTGAGCACCGCATCCTCTGCCTCGCCCGTTTCCAGTGCAAAACCAAACTTGGAGTCTATCTGTCCGGTCATTATAAAGTCATGGGTGTGTGCGTCTATACCCGGCTTTATTCTGAACAATATTTTCTGAATAACACCGTTAGCCTTTGCTATCTCGTTGATTTTTTTCAATTCAGGAATATTGTCAACAACAATTCTTCCCACTTTGTTTTTTATGGCAAATTCAAGCTCTGCATCTGTTTTGTTATTGCCGTGCACGCATATTTTTTCCGGCTCCATTCCGGCTTTAAGCACGGTATACAACTCTCCCGCTGACACAGAGTCCGCACCCAATCCCTCGCTTCTTACAATGCGGATAGTTTCAAGGTTGCAGAGCGCTTTTGATGCATAAAAGATCAAACCTTTGCCGTCGTAATATTTATCAATTGCCTTTTTATATGTCTGACAGTTTTTTCTCACGATGTTCTCATCTATCACATAAAGCGGAGTGTTATATTTTTCACAAAGCTCTATGCTGTCACATCCGCCAACTGTCAAATGGTTAAGGGCATTTATACCCTGTCCTTCCAAAAGCATGTTTTTCACTCTCCTCTTTGGAACTTTATTTGAATTATTATATCATTTCACAGGATAAAAGTCAAGAAATACCGAATGGGGTGTTGCGCAAAGCAACACCCCATTTAAATTATTCATTGAACACAGAACCGTCTGCATAATTTACGTTTTCATCGTATACCATTGTGTAAGCTGAAAGGTCAATATCTCCAAGTATACCGTCATCAATAACAAGAGGATAGTCAGCTATTATTTCCTGATACTTTTCGTCAGAAAGAAATTCATTAGCTTTGCTGCTCTTGATTGCCGAAATGTAATTGCTGTAATTTTCAGAGTCTTTTCTGGGGTTCTCATAACGCTTTATAATGTGATAGCCAAAAGTTGTTTTAATGGGCTTAGATATATCACCTACATTAAGTGCCAATGCGCCTTCGTAAAATTCAGTAACCATATCGCCTTCAACAAATGTATATCCTGTTTCCACATTCTGTCCGGGATCTTCATTGTATGCTGTAATTAAATCTTCAAAGCTCTCACCGGATACAGCCTTCTTATAAATAGCTTCAGCTTCCTCATATGCAGCTTCTTCGGAGTCTCTTCCTTCAAACTGAATAAGGATATGCTTAGCAGTTATATACTTTTCGTTGTAAATCTTGTCAGCCTCTTCATCAGAACAAGCATTTTCTGTCACAGCTGTATAAGCACCGATATACACAACGTACTTTTTGAAAGAAGTTTCTGAAAGACCGTATTCTGAAAGGTATTCCTTAACTACGGATTCTCCCCCGATTTCTTCTACATAATCCTGATAAAACTTTTCTGCCGCTTCGTCAGAATAAAGTCCCTCGCGCTTAGCATAATCAACAAATGCCAACTGATATCTGCATTCATCTATTGCAGCATTGATAAGCTCGTCACGCGCAGTATAGCCGCTGCTGAGAACAATTTCTTCCCATCCTTGGTCAGAACCTGTACTCTGCTGAACATAGGGTACCAGCAAATCAATGTAGACTAAAATATCTTCCATTGTAATCTCATAATCACCTGCTTTGGCTACTATGCCTTCTCCCAAGTCTGCATATACTGCATCAATTGATGAGGAATTAGCGCTTTCAGAAGCATTTTCAACGTTTGACTCATCTTTTTTACAACCTGCAAAAACAGAAATAATCATTAACGTAGCCATCATAACTGTTAATATTTTTTTCATTTAGTTTATTCCTTTCGTAATAAAAATCTAGAATCATAATACACTACATTTCGGGGTTTTGCAAGCAATTTAACACAAATTTAATTTTTTTGATAATATCATCTTCTCCAAAGCTCTGCATTCTTATAAGCATATAAGGTCTGTCGCCCGAACTGTACAGTATTTTTACCACACCGCTCGAAGATATTTTAGAGAGAACTTTAATGCCGGGTTCCTGCGCTTTCACAAACTTTAACCGTATCCCTTCCGAGGTCTGCGTAATATCTGTAATTCCCAGAACACTCGCTGTATTTTTTAAGAGCGCAATTTTCATTAATCTGTCGACACATGAAGGTATTGTTCCGTAGCGATCTTCCAATTCCTCCTGAACACGGTTGTAATCCTGTATATCCTCAATAACTACGATAGACTTATATGCCTCAATCCTCAATGCTTCAGAATTAATAAACTCATTGGGAATGTAGGCATTAACCTTAAGGTCTATTTGCGTCGCGACAGCTTTTTGTTCGGGCGGTAAGCCCATGGCCTCATTAACAGCATCGGAAAGCATCTGGCAATACATGTCATATCCCACCGTTGCCATAAATCCGTGCTGTTCGGGACCCAACACATTTCCTGCACCTCTTATTTCCAAATCGCGCATGGCAATTCTGAAACCGGAACCAAACTCTGTAAACTCCTTGATTGCCCTTAGTCTCTTTTCTGCTATTTCGTCCAAGGATTTACGCGGATTAAACAACAGATACGCATATGCCAATCTGTTTGATCGTCCTACCCTGCCACGCAACTGATAAAGCTGTGCCAACCCAAAATGATTTGCATCCTCTATTATGATTGTATTTACATTTTGAACATCCATGCCCGTCTCAATAATTGTGGTACATACAAGAACGTCAATTTCACGGTTCAAAAAACGCATAAGAGTTTTTTCAAGCTGAGCCTCACTCATCTGACCGTGCGCCATTTCAACCCGTGCATCGGGAACCAATGCACTTATTTCCGCTGTTACATGTTCCATTCCGTTCACACGGTTGGAAACATAATAAACCTGCCCTCCACGTGACAATTCGCGCTCTATTGCATTCTGAATAATAACTTTATTTTCTTCCAGAACATAGGTTTGTACCGGATAACGGTCCTCCGGCGGATTAAGAAGCACACTCATATCGCGTATTCCCACCATTGCCATATGAAGTGTTCTCGGAATGGGTGTTGCACTTAATGTAAGCACATCGACATTCTTTTTAAATTCCTTTATTTTTTCCTTGTGGGCAACTCCAAATCGCTGTTCTTCATCAACAACAAGAAAACCTAATCTCTTATATTCAATCTTCGGAGACAGTAGTTTATGAGTACCAATAACGATGTCGCATTCACCGCTTTTTAACATGCGAAGGGTTTCATCTGTTTCCTTTTTTGATGAAAATCGCGAGAGCATTCGTATGTTAATCGGGAACTTTTTCATTCGCTGCACAAAAGTGTTATACTGCTGCTGTGCAAGGATTGTTGTTGGAACCAGGTATGCAACCTGATATCCGGTGTCCACAGCCTTGAAAGCGCCTCTCATTGCAACCTCTGTTTTTCCAAAGCCTACATCACCGCAAAGCAGGCGATCCATTGGTCTCGCAGACTCCATATCTTTTTTCATTTCTTCTATGGCTCTGAGCTGATCTTCTGTTTCCTCGTACATAAAGTCAGACTCAAAGTCTCTCTGCCAGGAAGAATCACTGTCAAATCTTATACCCTCTGCAACACTTCTTTGAGCATAAAGTTTAGTAAGCTTTTCTGCCATTTCAGCAACGTTCTTTCGCACTTTAGCCTTTGTGGCAGCCCATTCTGCACCGCCAAGCTTGTTTATCTTTACACTTTTACCTTCGCCTGCACCAATGTATTTATTAATAACGTCAAGCTGCTCTACGGGTATATACAGGTAATCGTTTCCACGGTACTCTATTTTAAAATAATCTCTTGTTATTCCGCCTACTTCCTTGCGCGTCATACCAAGATATTTTCCTATACCGTGAACATTGTGCACAACAAAATCACCGGGCGAAATATCTACCGGAGCCTTTATTTTTGCAGTATTTGCATCACGTTTTACTTTGCGTTTTTTCTTTTCCGAGGCAAAAATTTCCCTATCACTTACAACTACCGTATTTATGAGAGAATATTCAAACCCCTTATTAACCGAACCTTTTATAACACAAATTCCGCCTTTAGCATCGGTTATTTCGTCAAATGAAGAATAATATGTTGCTCTAAACCCTTTGTCGGTGAGAGCTTCACACAATCTGTTTGCCCGCTGAGCGCTTCCCCCCAGTATAAACACTCTGTATTTAGCCTTGTTCCATGTTGCGATATCATCATACAGGAATTCAATATTTCCGCCGTAATTCTGCAAGGTTTTTGCAGTCAGATTCATGTTGCTTTTAACTCTGTAATCAGGGCATATTCTGCTCAGTGCCGAGAACGATAAAATCGGGTTTGAAGTAAGTTTACTCATCAGCTTATCATAACTTTGAATATACTCCTTCTCGGCATCTATTTCTACTTCTTTTTCGATAAGTGTTTTTATATTATCCTCCAGCTCAAAACGTATCGTTTCGGCAGTTTCGTTCACTCTGTTAGGCTCGTCTATAATTACAAGGTCATCCTTGCCTATATATGACAAGATGCTGCCTTTAAAATTACGGGAAGATGCCGGCATAATTTTTACACTTTCACATTTTTCTCTGGAAAGCTGAGTGAGTGGGTCAAAAATTTTTATGAGATCAACCTCGTCTCCGAAAAATTCTATTCTGTATGCCTCTCCGCCTGAGGTGTATACATCAACAATACCGCCCCTGACAGCAAATTGACCCGGATTTTCCGCAACGTCAAGACGGGTATACCCCATTTTTAAAAGGCGGTTTATTAATTCCTCCATGGGTAGCTCATCACCCACAGAAGCTTCAAATCCAAGAAGTTCCAGGTCTTTTTTCGATACCACATACTGAAGAAGAGACATTATGCTCATTATAACAATCTTTTTGTCAAAAATCTCAATAAGTGCTTTCATTCGCTTTTCTTCTGCCTCATTACCGGCTGCCTCTGTTTTAAAAAGGAGCATATCTGATTCCGGCAGGATAACAGCGCTCTCTTTATCAAAAAACATAATATCGTCATAAAGCTTTTTTGCTTGCATTTCGCTGTAAGTTATCAAAAAACCTTTCCTGCCTACCGCATTCAAAAATGACATGACAAAATGAGCCTTAACGGATTCCGCAGGCCCTGTCACATGTATGGGATACATGTTCTTATCAGCTTGAGATATTATATTGTCAAATTCTGCACTGCCGTAAAGCAGTTCCTGAAATTTCATGGTTACACCTTATTTACCGTTGAATTTATTCATGGCATCGTTTACACCGTTTTTTATTATGACATCAACAATTGCCGGCAACTGACGAATTGCGTCAGATAATTTCATTCCGTCCTCCTCGCTGAATTTACCCAGAACATGGTTAACCATGCCGTGTTCAGCCTTTCCGACACCAAAACGCACACGAGGGAACTCATCGCTCTGAAGCTGATAAATAATTGACTTCATTCCGTTGTGGCCTCCTGCGCTACCCTTTGGTCTAATTCGTATTTTCCCCGGCTCTATGTCTACGTCATCATAAATAATAATAATATTATTCGGAGCAATTTTAAAATATTCTGCCGCCTCACGGACACTTTCACCGCTGAGATTCATAAATGTCTGAGGTTTTAAAAGAATACACTTTTCTCCGCATATCATTCCGTCGCCGTAAATACCCTTAAATTTAACTTTTGATATATTTATATTCTTGTCATAAGCAAGATAATCAATCGCCGTAAAACCCACATTATGACGCGTTTTTTCATATTCTCGACCTGGATTACCCAGTCCTGCAATCAAATACATATTTTTAAACCTTTCTTTTAATCGACACAAAGTCGGAAAATGACAGCATTTTCCGACTTGTAATTAAACTATTTAATTGGAGGTGCAAAGAGAGGACTGATAGACTCATCCTCGTAGATTTTTTCAATAGCATCTGCAAATAATTTAGCAACAGAAAGAACCTTTATGTTGGGAGCTTTCTTTTCCTCGGGAAGCTCAATAGTATCAAGAACCACCAATTCCTTAATGGGAGAAGCTGCAATTCTCTCCATTGCAGGACCTGAAAGTACGGGATGTGTGCAACACGCATACACTTCAGTAGCACCTTTTTCGATAAGAGCTTCTGCACCGTGGGTAATAGTTCCTGCTGTATCAATCATATCGTCAACAAGAATAACCTTCTTGCCCTTAATGTCGCCGATAATATTCATTACCTCACTTACATTAGGCTTGGGACGGCGCTTATCAATGATTGCAACAGGTGTGTCAATAATTCTCGAGAAATTTCTTGCTCTTGTTACACTACCGAAATCGGGAGACACTACCACTACATCTTCCATTGAATCAAACTTATCAAGGTAGTAAGGTGCCAGAAGCGGCACACCAAGAAGATGGTCAACAGGAATGTCAAAGAAGCCCTGAATCTGTGCTGCATGAAGGTCCATTGTAAGGACTCTTGTAGCACCCGCAGCAGTAATAAGGTTTGCCACCAGCTTTGCTGTAATCGGGTCTCTTGCTTTAGCCTTTCTGTCCTGTCTTGCATAGCCGAAATAAGGCATAACTGCCACGATTCTTCCTGCTGATGCTCTCTTACATGCATCGATCATAACCAGAAGCTCCATGAGATGATCGTTGACGGGGTCACATGTAGACTGAATGATAAACACATCGCTACCACGTACAGTTTCGTCAAGGTTTACAAAAATTTCACCATCCGAAAACTTACCAACCTTATTGGCAGAAAGAGGCAAATTAAGATGATTTGCTATACTTGCAGCCAAATTAGGATTGGAATTTGCTGAAAAAATCTTGATGTTCTTTGCATTGTGTAACATTACTAATCCTCCATTTAATCCTTTACTTTGAACGTTTATCTTTCCAATGCGTTTTTATTTCCTGGCGACTTCTCGCTATTGCAAGTGCACCTTGAGGCACTTCGTCGGTAATAGTTGAACCGGCAGCCACATACGAATTTTCATTTACCGTTACGGGAGAAACAAGGTTGGAGTTACAACCAATAAAGGCATTATCGCCAATGGTTGTTCTGTGCTTGTTTTTACCGTCGTAGTTTACAATTACGGTACCGCAGCCGAAATTAACATTTTTACCAACAGTAGCATCGCCTATATATGTAAGGTGGCTTGCCTTTGTTCCGTCGCCCAGCTGAGCATTCTTAAGTTCGACAAAATCGCCAACCTTGCAATTCTTACCAACTTTGCTGTTAGGTCTCAAATAAGCATAGGGACCCACATGGGTGCCTTCTCCCACATGTGAATCTATCATTGTCGAATAGTAAACATCACAACCGTCTTCAATTGTGGAATTAACTATTCTGCAATTCTGACCTATAACAACATTTTTTCCTATAACAGACCCCTTTTCAAGGGTTGTACCGGGATAAATCACTGTGTCCTGACCTATCTGAACATCATCTTCAATGTATGTATTATCCAAATCAATGATGGTAACTCCGTTTAACGCATGATGAGTATTAATTCGCTTCCGCAGTACCTTTTCAGCTTCAGCAAGCTGAAGTCGGTCATTAACTCCTGATATCTCCTCAGAACGTTCAACGACATATGCACCAACCTTTAATCCCTCAGCCCTCATAATCGCGAGGGTGTCTGTAAGATAATACTCTCCTTGTGCATTATTGTCAGTAATCTTATCAAGGGCACTGACAAGCTGTGCTGAATCAAAACAGTACATGCCCGAGTTTATTTCACGTACCGCTTTTTCTTCATCTGATGCATCCTTCTGTTCAACAATTTTTTCCACGTTACCGTCATTGTCACGTATAATTCTTCCGTAGCCGAAAGGATTATCAACAACGGAAGTTATAACAGTGCAGGAATTTTTCTGTTCTTCATGCGCTGCCATTGCATTTTTTAAGGTTTCCGCTGTAATGAGCGGAGTATCGCCGGCCAGAATCATAACATTGTCAGATTTTTTTATAAAATCCTTTGCCTGCATTACGGCATGACCTGTACCTTTTTGCTCAAGCTGTGTAACAAATTCAGCATTATTACCAACAGCTTCCATTACCATTTCCGCTTTATGTCCTACAACTACACATACGTGGTCGACCCCTGCCTTATTTGCTTCATCAACCACTCTGTTAACCATTTCTTTGCCTAGAACCTTAAAAACAACCTTTGATTTTTCTGACTTCATTCTCTTGCCTTCACCTGCGGCAAGAACAACAAGGGAAAAACTCATTTATCAACAACTCCTGATAAAATCAATAATATTAATTTTCAATAAAACGCGAAAAGAGGCAAGCTAAAAATAGGCCTGCCTAATTTCAATAATGTTTTAATCAGCTACCTGTTCTTTCAATGCTTCTTCGTATTTTGCAAGAATAGCAGTCTGAAGAGTTTCTCTGAGCTGACTTGTTATAGGATGAACAATGTCCTTGTATTCTCCTTCAGCATTCTTTCTGCTGGGCATCGCCACAAACATTTTTTCGACACCTTCAATAACCTTAATATCGTGGATAACGAGCATATTATCCAGAGTTACGGACACAATCGCCTTCATTTTCCCTTCAGAAGCAATCTTTCTTACCCTGATATCAGTAATTTCCACTACATTCCCTCCTAAATTCTTTAATCAAGTTAACTAAATGCACTTGATTTTTTCTCTATTAATTGTATAATATCAAAGTAATAAGAATTTTTCAATAGTATTTTTCTAAATTTTTTGATATAATATTTACATCATAATGTTTTCGGGAGGGAAATTATGGATAACAGCAAACTTGCTAAGGGTTCCAAAATACATTTCATTGGTATTGGCGGTATCAGTATGAGCGCACTTGCCCGCATACTGATTGACGACGGTTGCATTGTAACCGGCTCCGACATGAAGGAAAGCCATATTACAAAACAGCTTGAAGAATACGGAGCTGTTATTAACATAGGACAGAAAAGCGAAAATATCACAGACCAGGATTTGATTGTGTATACTGCAGCTGTTAAGGAAGATAACCCTGAATATATTGCCGCAAAAGAAAAGGGCATTACGATTATTGACCGCGCAGAGCTTTTGGGTGCTATTATGAAAAGATATTCAAACCCCATTGCAGTTTCCGGTACACATGGAAAAACAAGCACAACAGGCATGGTTTCGCAAATTTTCCTTGAGGCAGGCACAGACCCCACAATTACAATAGGCGGAGAACTTGATGTTATTGGCGGCAACCTGAGAGTTGGCAAAAAAGACATTTTTATTGCAGAA
>CAZRZU010000002.1:0-2981 GCA_964604615.1 uncultured Oscillospiraceae bacterium | reverse complement strand
AAGCTTGCGAGTACCACAGAAGCTTTTTAAAATTTTCTCCCAAAACCACAATTATTCTTAACATAGAAGAAGATCATCTTGACTTTTTCAAGGATCTTGATGATATTATTGACACATTCAATCGCCTTGCAAAAATGACTCCCTCAGACGGTGCGCTTATTGCAAACATTGATGATTGCAATGTGCAAAAGGCAATTAACGATGTAAACTGCAATATTATTACCTTTGGTATAAATTCTGACTGCGACTACCGAGCATATGATATAACACTCGACAATACCAACATGTGTACATTTAAGGTTCTCAAGAAGGGCGAATATTATTCTTCTGTATCTCTTTCTGTGCCGGGTATGCATAATGTTTACAATGCTCTTGCTGCATTTGCTGCGGCAGATTTCTCAGGTGTTGACAAAGCAATCATTGCCTCCGCATTAAGCAGTTTCATCGGAGCACACCGCCGTTTTGAGAAAAAAGGTTATTTTAACGGTGCTCTTATTGTTGATGACTATGCGCATCATCCGTCGGAAATCAGAGCAACACTGGATGCTGCAAAAAAGATGAAATTTGACAAGGTTTACTGTGTTTTCCAACCGCATACTTATACCCGAACAAAAATGCTTTTTGACGATTTTGTAAAGGTGTTTAATGAAGGCGGTGTCAATGTTATTATTACCGACATTTTTGCCGCCCGCGAAAAGGATTTGGGCATTGTCTCTTCAAAGGAGCTTTCCCTCGCTATCCCCGACTCCTTATATTTGGAAACTTTCTCCGAAGTCGAAGAATATCTCAGTTCACAGCTTTCGGATAACCACTTGGTTATTACTATGGGTGCAGGCGATGTATATAGAATCGGTGAAGCTCTTTTAAAGAGGTGAAAGCATGAAAAAAATCGATTTAAACCAGGCAATTTTAAAAAACGTTACCCTTAGTGACGGAATATATAAATTTTCAAAAGACGGCGGACAGCTTGTCTTTGAAGGCAAAAAAGGCACAATCTGCTCTTACGAAACCAATTTTGAGGATTATATTGTATTTGAAGTAACAAACCTTAGTAAATATTCCACAAGCATAACACTCAATTTTTGGGATACAGATAATAACAACAGCGATATTACGGTTAAAATAGGTCTCCTGCCGCAGGTTAAAACAATCGTTTCTTTGAAAGAAGAATCTGCTGAAGGCGGAATTCTGTTTCTTAAGAGAAAGCCCGGCAGATTAAAGACAGTTGTCCTGGGTTCGCCTGTAAAGCTCAATCACCTTACACGTTTCGCCTTTGGAGTAGCGCCCTCTCCCTGTGATGTGGAGATTAAAATTCATGATGCTTACATATCAGCTTCTGAGCCGGAGCATACTGTTCCCCACGTCAAGCTGGTTGACACATTGGGGCAGAAGAAAATAACGGATTGGCCCGGCAAAACGAAAGACGAAAACGAGTTAAAGGCATATCTTTTAAAAGAATATGAAAAAGAAACTATTCCACCTAAGGGTTTTTCGAAATATGGCGGCTGGCTTGAAAAAAGGTTTGAGCCCACAGGTTTTTTTGCTTTGGAACGAGATAACAATCGTTACTGGCTCAAAGACCCCGAAGGTTACGCATTTTTCAGTGCCGGTTTAGACTGTGTTGGTATTGACGGAGACTGTAATCTTACAGGTATTGAATCCTTTTGTGATTATCTTCCTCCACAAAATATACCCGGATGGGCAAAGTTCCCCCATAGCAATGAAAGTTTTTTTAGCTGGCATAAGTACAATTTGTACCGTACCTTCGGCGATAACTGGTACGAAGCATGGACACGCGTCACAAAACGTCGACTTATCGAATGGGGCGAAAATACAGTTGCATGTTGGAGCGATATGAAATTCATTCAGAATTCCAACCTCCCCTATGTACACATTCTTAATGGGTTCCCCCGTACAACAAAAAATATTTTCCGCGACTTCCCTGATGTATTCTCTCCCGAATACAAAAAAGAAAGCGAAAAATGGGCAAAACAGCTTGAGTTGTTGAATAACGACAAAAATATGATTGGTTATTTCATGAGCAATGAGCCAAACTGGGCATTTGCGGACAGGCTTAACATTGCCCTTGTAACTCTTGAAAATGCTGAGCATTTCGTTTCTAAAGATTTTATTGTAAACTCACTTAAGGAAAAGTATACATCATACGATGCACTTAACCAAGCTTGGGAAACGAATTTTTCTTCTTTTGAGGATTTGTACACCCCTATTGACTCAGCATCGCTTACTGTTACTGCCGCAGATGACCTGATGGAAATTTCTGCAGAAATGGTTCGTGAATTTATTAAAGTTCCTGCTTTGGCATTAAAAGAGGTTGACAAAAATCACCTTAATTTAGGCATGCGTTATGCGTGGGTTGCAAACAAAACGGTAACCTCAGGCTGCGAATATTTTGATGTTTTCTCTTTCAATTGCTACCGCCATGACCCGTATGACAGCATACAAAACATTGTTGATATTGTAAACATGCCTGTTATTATTGGAGAATTCCACTTTGGTGCACTCGACCGAGGGCTGGACGCAACAGGTATTCAAGGTGTTGCAAGCCAGGAAGACCGCGGAAAGGCATACCGCTATTACATGCACCGTGCCGCCTCTCACCCTTATTGTTTAGGTGCGCATTATTTCACCCTTAACGACCAAGGGTATCTCGGTCGTTTTGACGGCGAAAACTATAATATTGGCTTTGTAGATGTATGTAATAAAGAATATCCCGAAATTGTAGAGTCCGCAAAGAAAGCAAACCGTGAGGTTTATCTTGTTGCCAACGGAGATATGCCCGTAACAGACGAAAAACAAACAGAAATCAATTCAATATGCTACTAAATAAAGGCTCAGCGATTGCTGAGCCTTTATTTATGCAAAAGACGGAGAGCAATGCTCTCCGTCTGAGCATGTCGATAAAGTGTTATCGACATGCGACCTCAAAGGCGGACTAACGTCCTTCAGCACTTTGAGGTCTG
>CAZRZU010000001.1:39728-65170 GCA_964604615.1 uncultured Oscillospiraceae bacterium | reverse complement strand
GATCATCTATGCGCTTGACGAACACAACTGTCTCACGGGCGTGAAGTATGACTATATCAAAAAGCTTGCGGTAAAGTGTTCCGCAAAGCGTCTTTATCCCGACTATATTTCCGCAAAGAAGATGCGCGAAAATTACGAAAATAATGTATTCTCACCCATGGGCTGTCGCTCATTCCTTTCTCCCTGGAAGGACGAAAACGGCAACTATAAATTTGAAGGCAGATTCAATCAGGGCGTTGTATCTTTGAACCTTCCCCAGATTGGTATTCTGGCAAAGGGCAACGAGGACAAGTTCTGGGAAATCCTTTCCGAAAGACTTCTTCTTTGTAAGGAAGCTCTTCTTTGCCGTCATCAGTCATTGGAGGGTACAATTTCCGACACAAGCCCCGTTCACTGGCAGTACGGTGCTATTGCCCGCTTAGAAAAGGGCGAAGTTATAGACAAGTATCTTCATGGCGGTTATTCCACCATTTCCTTGGGTTACATCGGCTTGTATGAGGTTACAAAGCTTATGAAAGGCACAAGCCACACAGAAGGCGAAGGCGCTGACTTTGCGCTCCGTCTTATGAAAAGGCTTCGTTCCGCCTGCGAGGACTGGAAAGCAGAAACAGGTCTGGGCTTTGGTCTTTACGGCACCCCTGCCGAAAGCCTCTGCTACCGCTTTGCACGCATTGACAAGGAACGTTTCGGTACAATTGAAGACGTTACAGATAAGGGCTATTACACAAACTCTTACCACATCGATGTGCGTGAAGACATCGACGCATTCTCCAAGTTTGAATTTGAAAGCCAGTTCCAGAAGATTTCTTCCGGCGGAGCTATCAGTTATATTGAAATCCCCAACATGCGTCACAATCTTCCTGCTTTGGAAACCTTGGTCCGCTTTATTTATGATAACATCCAGTATGCGGAATTTAACACAAAGAGCGACTACTGCCATGTATGCGGCTATGACGGCGAAATATTAATCAACGATAACCTTGAATGGGAATGTCCCTCTTGTCATAACAAGGACCAGAAAAAGATGAACGTTACACGCAGAACCTGCGGTTATTTAGGCGAAAACTTCTGGAATGTAGGCAAGACAAAGGAAATCAAATCCCGAGTGCTTCATTTATAATTAACTTACGGGGCGGCGAGAACGCCGTCCCGTATTATATTTTATTGAAAGGTTGATTTTTATGAATTATGCTACCATAAAAAAGCACGACATTGCAAACGGCATCGGTGTGAGGGTATCTCTTTTTGTATCCGGCTGTACACATCACTGTAAAGGCTGTTTCAATCCCGAAACCTGGGATTTTAAATACGGCAAGGAATTTACCGAGGAAACAACGGCTGAAGTTATAAATGCTCTCTCCCACTCTTATATAGAAGGTCTTTCCCTTTTGGGCGGAGAACCCTTTGAACCTGCCAACCAGGAGGTTCTGGCGCCTTTCCTTTCGAAAATCAAGGCCATTTATCCTCAAAAAACAATATGGTGTTACTCGGGCTACAACTTTGAAAGCGATATGCTCACAGGAAAGCTGGGTGACCCTGCCGTTACTGAAGAAATGCTTAAAAATATTGACATTTTGGTTGACGGTGAGTTTGTGGAAAGCCTTAAGGACCCCTCGCTCCGTTTTAAGGGTTCTTCAAACCAGCGCATCATAGACGTGCAGAAGTCCCTAAAGAAGGACGTTCTCGTTCTGTGGGAAGGCGAAACAAACATAGACCGTAAGGACATTGCCGGAGGCAGTGTGGAATGTAAATCCTGCGGAGAATAAAAAAGTGTTTTAACACTTCAACCCCCTCGTTCCCCCAATCTTGGGGGACGAAAAGGTACACTTTTATTTTACAAGCAAATATGCGCACATTCTGCGCGCAATTTCCTATGTAATAAGAAAGGATTTTATTATGACAAACGTAAACATTAAAAAGCTTAACCCCAATGCCACAATTCCTACCTACGGCAGTGAATTTGCCGCAGGATGCGACCTTTACGCATGCCTTACTGAGTCTGTTACAATCGAGCCTCATCAGACAGTTTTAATTAAAACAGGGCTTGCCCTTGAGGTTCCCGTTGGCTATGCAGGGTTGATTTATGCACGAAGCGGACTCGCATCAAAGCGCAATCTTGCTCCGGCAAATAAGGTTGGTGTTGTGGACGCAGACTACCGCGGCGAGGTTATGGTGGCACTTCATAACCACGGTACCGAGCCTCAGACTGTTGAGCACGGCGAGAGAATTGCCCAGATGGTTATCGCGCCCTTCCTTACCGCAAACTTCATAGAGGTTGATTATCTTTCCGATACTGTCCGCGGCGAAGGCGGCTTTGGAAGCACAGGAAGTAAATAAAATTTCATTACAAAAGCCCTCGGAGATTAGTTTCCCGAGGGCTTTTTAGTATTTCCTATCATTGCTGAATTTCATCATGGGACCGTTTAGGGACGTCAGACTGTGTCAAAACTCCCTACTAAAATTGTCAACACAATAGAACCGTCCCCTTGTGTTGTGTGTTTCCAACAACCTTACATTTCCATTATATCCTTGCAATTTTCATAATTTAGCCTACTCATAACAGGCGCACACTGAACCACTGCCTTAAGATTTATTTTATCTCCGCAAAAAGCTTTTATAAAGTCATTATTAAATATTGAATCAACTTCTTCTTTCAACCGGCAGAACAGCTTATCAACAGCAGCATTTCCTGTTGGTTTGAAGAACAGATACACAAGGGTAGCCTGCTTGTCTGACTGAGAATCTATCCCCAGCAAATGACACAAAAACTGTTTAAAATCAAACATTGTTACTTTGCCCTCTAACCCAAATTTTTTAAGAGGAATTTCAAAATACTGCCCTTGAGGTTTTTCTTCTGCTTCAAATCCAAACTTATTTTTAATGCCAAAAATCAAGTTCCAATACTGTGTGCTCATTTTAAGCTCATGAGAGTCAAATATTTCGTGACATTTCGCCTCAATGTAAATGTTTCCCTCAGGGATATATGCATCTAACTGAGGAGGTGTACCTTTTATGCCATTTATGGGACATGCTTTTTCAAATTCTACTCCCCTTGCACCACCAAGAACATTTGCGTCACCGGACAAAGCTACATAACAAAAACGCGAGGATGAACCCACGCTTGCCATTTTAGGCGGTTTTGTGCCGTGGGAGTTAAGTTCGTCACCTTTATATTTTGGCAGATTTGGGTCTTTTTTAAATTCATCAAACACTTCTTTTTTGTAATAGTTTTTGTAGAACTTGGAAGTTTTATCTGCCTGATATCCGAAATTATCACAATTGTCGTGTTTTATTAAATTCGCCCGTATAATGTCATCAAATTCTTCTTTTGTAAGCATTTACATTCTTCCTTTTCATTGTATTTGCTTTAAATATAATTGAAGCCGGGAACGTGCAAAAAATGACACATCCCCAAATTCACAAGTAGTATCCTATAAATTAATAATAACACCAAAATGCCAAAAAAGCAATTTCCATATTCCGGAAAATCCCCTTAAATAGCTAATTCTTTGGTTTTTCGATGCTTTGTATTATAAAAGTCAGTTTTTTAAGCAGCGCAGCATCACTAAAAAAGACACTTCAACAAAAGTCAAAGTATCTTTTTCATTTCTCTGTATTCACCTAAATTGGGGACTAAAATATTTTCGCCGGTGTAATCCAGCCCAAGCTTTTTATAGCAATTTACAGCCCCTGCATTTTCGTCAAAAACGCAAATGCTCACGTTTTCTGCACCCATATCTTTGATAAAACCAAAAGCCTCCTTCAGCATTTTACTGCCCAAGCCTTTTCCCCTTTGGGTGTTATCAACAACAATAAATGCCAGCCTTACCGTCAAGCTGTCAATCCGCTTTTTTGCAAAGTGCCCTCTCAGCTCCCCTTGATCAAAAAAGGAATATGCATCATAGCCTTCACTTGCGTAGTATTCCCACAAGCTGTCTTTCTTTAAGGGAAAAGAGTCAAACCTTCCTGCCGACCAAAGGTCAAAGGCGGCTTTAGTGTCAAGCCAGGAAAGAACCCTTGAGCCATGCTCTTTTACAAAAGGCTTTATCATTGCTTAATCTCGTCTTCATAAGGCATTATGAGAGCTGCTGCTATGTATACCAAAAGACCGATTCCCACACACCAAATGAAAACAAACATTATAAGGCGCATAATTGTGGAATCTATCCCAAGATAATCCGCAAGACCTCCGCACACACCGCATATTTTTTTATCTGTTCTTGATTTATAAAGTTTTCTCATAACCTCATCTCCTTTAAAGTAATTATAAAACAAATTCTGACAAAATGCAACTAAATTAATCTTATAAGCACCATATAACAAACAGTGCCTGCAATTATACTTAAAAGTGTGTTCCTTTTCCATACGTGCAAAAGGGTTACCACTGCCACACTTATAACCTCGGGCAGTGCAAAGGGAGCTTTTGTAAAATCAACACTTTTTAAGCAATATACCACCAGCATCGCCATAACAGAATAAGGCAGCACCTTACCCATGTATTCCACAAAAGCAGGAGTCTTTTTGTTACTCATTACAGCAAAAGGGAAAAACCTCAGCAAAACCGTCACCGCAGCCATTACAAAAACAGCCGCAAAAGCATATGTATTACTCATCACAATTCACCCTGCCTTTCATGAAGGTTAACGCAACAAGTATAATTATCATTGCAGGTATTAAAAAATTGTCCTTCCCGAATACTGCAAGGCATACCGCAGAAGCAGCAAGCCCCACAATTGCCGGCAGGTGCTTTTTTGTGCTCAGCCATTGCTCCACAAAAACCGTCACAAACAGCGCCGTCATGGAAAACTCTATGCCTGTTGTATCAAAGGGAATTGCCTTACCCGCCAAGGACCCCACAACACTTCCCGTCACCCAGTAAAACTGGTTAAAAAGAGATATAAAAAAGCAATAAAGGTGACGTTCCTTTTCATTTTCATACTTATTACGGCACACCAACGAATATGTTTCGTCAGTCAATGCAAAAATCAAATAGGGCTTTTTTGCTCCTGCATTTTTATATTTATCTATCATTGAAATACCGTAAAACAAATGCCTTGCATTTACCATCAGGGTTGTAAGCGCCACCACAGGCAGGCTTGCACCCGTTGTCAGAAGCTCAATCCCTGCATACTGCATGCTTCCGGCATAAATAAACACACTCATCAAAAGCGCCCACAGAACTCCGTAGCCGTTCTTTTCCAGAACAATGCCAAATCCTATGCCAAGCACAATATATCCGCTCAGAACAGGAATACTGTCCAAAAAAGCTGTTTTAACAATTTTACTCTTCATTTCTATACCAATCCTTTAAACTTTCGTACAGCTTTCGGAAGCGCACATATCCTTTGTCGTATTTTGCGGCAATGCCTTCATTGTATGTTACACAGGGCTTAACACTCACAACGGAGCTAACCGCTTCTTCAATGCTTTTGTATTCACCGGAAGCAACCATTGCAAGTATTGCACCGCCAAAAGACGGACCCTCGCTGACAATTGGCTTTTGCACCTCCACCCTGAGGACGTTTGCAAGTATACTGCACCAAAGCTCACTTTTTGCACCACCGCCGCAAACCCTCACCTTGTCTATTTTAACCCCTTGTTCACGGGCAATTTCCACACAGTCGCGGAGCGCATAACACACCCCCTCCATAACTGCCTTTGTCATGTCTTCTTCTTTTGTTGCCATACTCATCCCCACAAATGCACCCCGTGCATAGGGGTCGTTGTGAGGTGACCTCTCGCCCATTAAATAAGGCAAAAAGAACACTTTATTTTCGCCGTCGGCAGAAAGATGCTCCACACGTGAATAATCACGGTTTTTTAAAACATCCTCACTCCACCACTTATTACAGCTTGCGGCACTTAAAATGCATCCCATAAGATGATAGTTTCCGTCTGCATGCACAAAGGAATGGAGGGAATTTTTCCCATCCACTGCAAATTGCTCACTTGTTATAAAAACAGTACCGGAAGTACCAAGGGACACACTGCACATATTATTTCCCGTAACACCCATGCCTATTGCCGCTGCCGCATTGTCCCCGGCTCCGGGCGCCACAACAACATCACCCCAGCCAAGAGCCTTTGCTATCTCCCCTTTTACCTTTCCGACAGGTGAAAAGGAATGGTTTACACAAGGCAGCATATTTTCACAAATTCCGCATATCTCCAGCATTTTTTTGCTGTATTTTTTGTTTTTCACATCAAAGAGAAGCAAGCCCGAAGCATCAGACGGCTCTGTTACAAACTCTCCCGTAAGGCGATATGTAAGATAGTCCTTAGGCAGCATAATCCTTCTGCATTTTTCAAAAAGCTCTTTTTCATGTTCTTTAACCCACAAAATTTTAGGTGCGGTAAACCCCGGGAAAGCAATGTTTGCCGTCATTTCGGTCATTGCCTTTTTGCCTATTACATTGTTAAGATATTCACATTCCTTTTCGCTTCTGGAATCATTCCACAAAATGGCAGGACGAAGCACCTCATCCTTTTCGTCCAGCATAACAAGACCATGCATCTGCCCTGCAATACTCAGCCCCTTTATATGTTCCCCGCAGCCTTGGGTAAGCTCCTTCAAGCCCTCAATGGTGGCTGTATACCAGTCCTCCGGATTTTGCTCACTGTAACCCTCCCGGGGGAAATATATGGGGTATTCCCTGCTCACACTTTTCAGCACAGTGCCGTTTTTGTCGCAAAGTATCATTTTAACGGAAGAGGTTCCTAAATCCACTCCTATATACAACATGTCCAAGCTCCTTATTTAATAATACCTTTTTCGATTTTTACACGCAAAATTTTTGCAACACTTTCATCTATTCTTTCCACAGTAATTTCCCCCGCATTTACGGCATTAAGCACTGCATTTAAAGCCTCATTAACATTCTGAGGCATCAAGAGCATGTCCGCACCTGCCTTAATTGCATATACTGCCGCAGTAGAATTTGCATATTCCTTGGTTATTGCCCCCATGCTCAAAGAATCCGTAATAACGATGCCTTCAAAGCCAAGCTCGCCTTTGAGAAGGTCTGTTATAACCTCTTTTGAAAGAGAAGAGGGCAGCTTTTCCTTTGTTGCATTCACAAGGGTCATATGAGACACCATCACAAAATCACACCCTGCCTCAATGCCTTTTTTAAAGGGCAAAAACTCGCATGCTCGAAGCTCGTCCAATGTTCGTGTGCTTTCGGAATACCCCGTATGGGAATTTGTTTTTGTGCTTCCATGTCCCGGGAAATGTTTAAGCACAGAGGAAACATTACCTTCCTCCAATCCGCGCACAACCTCATACACCATGTCAGCCACCCACTCGGGGTCGGCTCCAAAGCTTCTGTCACCTATTTCACTGTTTTTTTCATACACTATAACGTCGGCAACAGGCGCAAAGTCCAGATTAAACAACAAAGAGCTTAAGTCACGGCTTAAGGTTTTCCCCACGTTGTATGCCTCTTCACGGCCTGCAACTGTTTTCATTGCCGGAAGAGGGGTTGTCCCCATTGCGGAATTGTTTGCAATACGGGCAACTCTTCCGCCCTCCTCGTCAACACCAATAAAAAGAGGTGTTTCGGAATAGCTCTGTGTTGCCGAAATCATACCTGTGAGCTGTTCACGGCTTTTTATATTTCCGGCAAAATAAATTATGCCCCCCACCGGATACTTTGCAAGTGCGGCACGTGTTGTTTCCCCGGCATTAATCACATTGGCCGAGCCTGTTATCGACTCCGGAGTAACAAACATCATCTGGCAAATTTTTTCTTCAATGGTCATGCCCGCTAAAATACTGTCAACCTTTTCTGCCGTATAATCCACAACGGCTGTTTCCGTTTCGGTTTCAATGTCGGTAGAAAGCTCAGGCGGTAAATTCTGCCCGGTGCAACCTGTCAGGGACAACATAAGCGAGGCTATTACAGCAACAAGGCTTTTCATATAATCAATCCAATCTTCTTAATTAACTCTTATCCTATCATTGAGACAATTTTTTGTCAACTTTTATCTTGCGCAATTCCCTGCATGATGATATAATAACCTAAATTGTTTTTAGGAGGCAATATTCATGAAATATGTAGTTGTACTTGCCGACGGATGCGGCGACTATCCGTTAGAGGCTTTAGGTAATAAAACTCCCCTTGAAAAAGCCCACATTCCCAATATGAATATGTTTGCTGAAAAAGGCAGGCTGTATTGTGTAAGGACTGTCGGCGAAGGTTTAAAACCCGGAAGCGACGTGGCAAATTTAAGTGTAATGGGTTACAACCCTTACAAATATTACACAGGCCGTTCTCCCTTGGAAGCGGCATCCATAGGGGTTGACCTTTCCGAGACACAAACTGCATTCCGCGCTAACATCGTTACTCTTTCCGACGAGGAAAACTATGAGGACAAAACCATGGTGGACTACTCCTCCGGCGAAATCACAACGGAGGAAAGCCGTGAGCTTATTTTAGCAGTTAAAGAGGCTCTTTTCGGAGGCGATATTGACCTGTTCCCCGGTGTAAGCTACCGCCATTTATTCACATGGGACAATGCTCCCGGAGGCTTTAAGCTCACACCTCCTCACGATATTTCCGACAGAAAAATCAAGGACTATCTGCCCAACAATGAACGCATTCTTGATTTGATGAAAAAGAGCGAGCCCATCTTAAAGGCTCATCCCATTAACAAAAAACGTATTGCTGAGGGCAAAAACCCTGCAACAAGCCTTTGGATGTGGGGCGACGGCAAAAAGCCTCTGCTTTCCTCCTTTGAGGAGTTGTACGGCTTGAAGGGCGCAGTTGTATCTGCGGTTGACCTTATAAAGGGCATCGGCATTTTAGCAAGGATGAAGTCTATTGACGTTGACGGTGCGACAGGCAATATCCACACAAATTTTGACGGTAAGGCAAAAGCATCTGCCGACGCACTTTTAAAGGACGGTTATGACCTTGTTTACGTTCACCTTGAAGCTCCTGATGAATGCGGACACCAGGGCGACGCAACGGGTAAGGCAAGAAGCCTGGAGCTTATTGACGAAAAGGTCATAGGTTATATTAAAAACCGTCTTGACGAAGCGGGTGAAGATTACTGCTTTATGGTTCTTCCCGATCATTACACTCCCGTTTCTATCAAAACCCACTCCGCAGAGCCTGTTCCCTGCGTAATGTACCGTAAGGGCGATAATAATAACACTGGCTACACCTTCACCGAAAAATGCTCCGATGAACACGGCGAAAGGGTTGAAATCGGTCACGAACTGATGCAGAAATTTATTGACATGGGTAAATAATTATGAGCCACCCTCAGAGGTGGCTTTTTTTTGCCATGGGAGTATTCCTCGCAAGACTCGGAAAACGCATATGGCATTACAAAGTGTTTTCTCCTCTGTTTTTCTTAGTTGCAATTATTGCCAAGGAGTGTCGCAGACACTTTGTTCGCTTATTCACAGTTGTTTTTTAATCTTTTTTCAAGCTCCAGCTGTTCGATTTCTTCGAAATCGTAACGGCTGTTATTATTATTTTTATTATTATAATAAATAATATTATTATTTTTTTTATTATTATTTTTATTATTATTTTTATTATTATTTATATTTTTATTATTATTTTTAATAAATGCCGCCCTCCTTTGGCATACCTTTTCATACTTGTCAAAATTGGCTTGTATCTCGTATTTCATCGTTTCAAAAAGTATGCGTTCCTCACTTTTTAAGCTTTCCGCAAGGGCGCTGTCACACGTGTAAAAGTACCTCCCTAATGCCATTATCACTCTGCCGAACTGCTCATAATTCAGCTTTTCTGCTATATCAAAATATTTTTTATACAGTATGATTTTCAGTGTTTCCATACATCTGCTCCTTTCACATTAACTCTACTCCAAAAGGCTGATTTTTTCAATTTCATCAGATTGCATAAATATTTTTTAGCCACAAAAAACAAAAACGAGAGACCTTTTTCAGTCTCTCGTATTCATCAATACATCAATTTTTTAACTTCAACACCGTCATCGGTGAAGAATGTTATGTAATGACCTCGCATCCTCTCGGGGGCTTCAATTGTAAGGGTAACTGTCTTTGTAGTAAATTGACTTACGTTAACCCTCTGACTTGTTGTTGCCACCAGGTTTGACTGATAGTCATACAGCTCCATAATAACGTCCAGCTCGGTTTCACATTCACCTGACTGTACTTCAACTCTTCCTGTAATCATATCCCCTTCATCTATGCCGTCAAGGTCAGTGTGGGATGCTATTTTTGAAAGATTGTTGAACTCTTCGCCCTCGGTTACACCCTCTAAGGTGGGCTTTGCTTTCACAATTCTGCCGTTTGAGTCAAAGGCGAATTTGTCCAATGCAAGCTCACGGTGCACACCGTAATAATCGCTGAACTCCCCTTCAAAACGTGCAGGAAAATTAAAACGGTGATACAGAACATACCATTTATCCGTATCAGGCACATTAATGATTGTATGGTGACCTGTACCGTAAATTCCGTGGCTTTCGTCCTTTTCAATTAAAATTTCGTTACCTATGATAGGACCTTGAGGATTGTCGGAATAGCCCCAGCGCACATGATAATTTTTGCTTCTGGTGTCGTCCTCTGCCCATGTGAAATAGTAAACACCCTTACGGTAGAAAATGTGCGCACCCTCACGGAAATTGGGTGGTGTTATGCACTTTGGCTCGCCCTTTAAGCTTATCATGTCGTCATTTAATTCACAAACCCAAAGAGAGCTGTTGCCCCAGTACAAATAGCTCTTGCCTGTTTCGGGATCTGTAAACACAGCAGGGTCAATAACCTGACCCGGATAGTGCATTTGTTTTTCGTTGCCCTCTTCGTCTGTTATAACCATTGTGTCGTAAACAATGGGATGATTAAGTGGGTCAACATATCTGCCTGAGGGAGTATCACACACGGCAACACCAACAGCCTTGCCCACGTTACGTTCAAATTTGTCGGTGTTTGCGCTGTAATAGTAGTAATACTTGCCGTTCTTTTTAATGATGCAGGGTGCCCATGCGTTGCCGTCAGACCACGTTGTGTCAGCCTTAAGGTCAAAGATGATGCCTTCATCTGTCCAGTTTATTAAATCAGGCGATGAAAAAGCCTTAAAGTAATAACCTCCCCAGTCATCAAAGCCGTCTGTGGTGGGATAAACATAATACTTTCCGTCAAAAACGTCAGCTTCGGCATCTGCAAAGCAGCCAAACTCCCCTGTGATTGCATTGCCCCACTCACGGAGGGCAACTGTCCATTCCTCACTTTCGGAAAGTGACGTTACCAAATATTTTACGTGCCCCTCAGAATCAATATGCCCCTTTTTTTCAGCTGTGCCGCCGTTCTCAATATCAAACTCAAGCTCTACCGAATCAAGGTTTACACCGGGAACAACAGGCACTAAGATATACTTTTGCGATGGGTCAACAATAACATTGTATTTTTTTACCTTATTGCCGCTTACACCGTTTATTTTTACAGCCATAATCTTCTCCTTATTTGCAAAGCTCTGCAACAACAGCAGAAATCACACTGCCCTCTGCCTTGCCTTTAAGTTCTGCCATAACAGTTTTCATAATCATGCCCTTATTTTTTGTTGCGACAACATCGGCAAACTTGCTTGTGAGAATTTCCTTAACCTCGTCGGCAGAAAGCATCTGAGGCGCATACTTTGCAATAATATCGTAGGTGGCCTGATATGCTTCCTTTAAGTCTGCGCGCGATTCGGGGCATGTATCAATCTGTTCCTTTATAGTTTTAAGTTCCTTTAAAATAACCTTGTCGCACAATTCCTCTGTGATATTATCTCTCACACCTTCATCTATAGCAACCTTTTTAATTGCCGCAATAAGGTTAGAAATTGCATCCTTTGTTGTTTTATCATGCGCCTTCATTGCCGCAATCATATCCTGCTGAAGTGCTTTAAATTCCATGTTTACCATCCTTTACAAAAATATTTATTTTATTTTATCACCTTTACCACTGCCGGTCAATGGATTTGTTAAAATTTTGTACCTTTCTCTTGACATAAGTGCTTCTTTTTGATATTTTATAAATACCGAATTTTTCGCATAACTAAGGAGATATTTCATGAATTCTACATTTAGAACATATTTCAATCACGAACACAGGGATTATAATGTTCGCATAAATAATTACGGCTACCGCAGATGCACTCCGGGTTTTTCTCCGGGGTATGTGTCCAGAAAGCATTATGTTATCCACTACATATACGAAGGCGAATGTATTTTTGAAACAAACGACAAGTCTTACCGAGTTCTGCCGGGGCAAATGTTCCTTATTTCTCCGGGCAGTGTTTACAACTATACCGCCGACGCAAACAATCCGTGCATATACCGTTGGGTTGACATGTGGGGGCAAAACTTTGAAAAATTTATTGAGGCAACCTCTTTTACTCGGGAAAATCCCGTTATTAGCGACACATCGGACCGCAAGGTGGGCAATCTGTTAAGGGAAATGACAGAGAAGGGCAAAATGAGCGGCAAGGAAATTAACGGTTACAGCTGGTTTCTGGCTGATGCTCTTTGCACAAAGGAAAAATCAAAGAGCAGTGCCTGGGAAAAATACATAGAGCCTGCCATGGAATATATTATATCCAACAGCGAAAGAAAAACTTCTGTTTCCGAAATTGCCGAATATTTAAAAATAGACCGCAGCTATCTTTCCAGAGTATTCAACGAATACATGGGTATTTCCATAAAGAAGTATATTTACAATTACCATATGGACATTGCCAAAAGCTTTTTAAGGTATTCTGACCTGCCTATAAGAGAAATTGCTCTTGCTGTGGGCTACGACGACCCTCTTGACTTTACAAAGGCATTCCACCGCACATACAACATGTCCCCCAAAAAATGGCGGGAAGAAAACACCATGAAGGTATTTAAAAAGAGCGAATAATAAAAGGTCAATTTTGTTCAAATATAAAAACCAGTTCGAGACTGTCCCAACAAAACCTCTCAAGGTTTCTTTTGCAAATTGTCTCCTCAGGCTCCCTCCTCGAGGGAGCTGTCACGAAGTGACTGAGTGAGTAAATCCAAAAGGGGAACTGTCTCAACTGGTTTTTTTAGTTTTCTTCAGAGCCTTTTTTACAGCAGTTTATTTTGAATCACTTGATATCTCATGAATTGTACAAATATGCTCTGCAAAGCTTTTTCACAAATGCCATTATGCTGATCAAAGCAACAGACACAAGCATAGCCAAACTTACATTAATCATAATTTCAAACATAATTTTCATAATATCTGCTCCTTTGCTTTTATTTGAGTTAGTCTTAACTAACTCCTCAATTAAAATATAACATACATCGTAGGTTTTGTCAACACTTTTCATTAAAAAATATAACTGTTGACATCTCTTTCCTCATATGATAAAATAACTATGTTGTGAGGGAGTAGCAAGCGTACTCATGCGTAGCAAGTCAACATACTGACCTTTTTGGGTCTGGCTTGTTTTAAATTGCGAGACTCATGCGTAACTGTGAAGCTATGCGTGGAGTCTGCCCTTTTGTTCGTCGCCAAGTATGGTTTCACCGTGCTTGGTTATTTTATTTTAATTGGAGGAACAAGAGATGAATTTTGGATTTGCTTTAGTATTCAACAGTATACTATTGGGTGTGGGACTTGCAATGGATGCGTTTTCTGTGTCCTTGGCAAATGGGCTTAATGAGCCAAAAATGAGAAAACGTAAATTGTGCGCCGTTGCAGGCACATTTGCATTTTTCCAGTTTCTTATGCCAATGATTGGTTGGGTCTGTATTCACACTATCGTTCAGTATTTTCAGTCCTTTGAAAGGCTTATTCCCTGGATTGCACTTATTCTCTTAGGTTACATAGGAGGAAGCATGCTGTATGAAGGCATTAAAGGCGGAGAGGAAGAAAAACCCGGTGTTGGCATAATTGCCCTTTTGGTACAGGGCATTGCAACCAGTATCGACGCACTTTCGGTAGGCTTTACCATTGCTGACTACGACCTTGTTTCCGCATTACTTTCGTCTTTGATAATCGCTGTTGTGACCTTTATTATATGCACGGCAGGTTTAATGATAGGCAAAAAAGCAGGTACACGTCTTGCAGGTAAGGCAAGCATCTTGGGCGGTGTAATACTTATTTTCATAGGTCTTGAAATTTTTATAACAAATATATTTTAAACTTTGTAGCACTTGGGGACAGACCCCACTGCGCAGAATATATAGCAAACATTATATAACACAGAAGCTCGTTGCATTTAATCTGCAACGAGCTTCCTTTTAGTTTTTCAAGCTCTGTAAAGGTGCCGGAATTCTGCCGCCTCGAGCGATAAAGTCTGCACATGACTTATTGTTCACACTCATAACAGGACCGCTGCCCAAAAGACCGCCGAATTCAACAATATCCCCTACATTCTTTCCCTTTGCAGGAATAATTCTTACAGCTGTTGTTTTGCTGTTTACCATACCTATTGCCGCTTCGTCCGCAATAATACCCGAAATTGTCTCCGCGGTTGTATCGCCGGGAACAGCAATCATGTCAAGACCAACGGAGCATACGCATGTCATGGCTTCGAGCTTTTCAAGGGTGAGACATCCGCTTTGCGCCGCCGCAATCATGCCTGCGTCCTCACTTACGGGAATAAATGCACCGGACAAGCCGCCAACATAGCTGGATGCCATAACTCCGCCCTTTTTAACTGCATCGTTCAAAAGCGCAAGCGCAGCAGTTGTGCCGTGTGTACCGCACTGCTCCAAGCCCATTTCTTCCAAAATATATGCCACAGAGTCACCAACGGCAGGTGTAGGAGCCAGGGACAAATCCACAATACCGAAGGGCACACCAAGTCTCTTTGATGCTTCAACAGCAACCATCTGTCCCATTCGTGTAATTTTGAATGCAGTTTTCTTTATGGTGTCGGCAACAATACCAAAGGGCTGACCTTTAACCTTTTCCAGCGCGCACTTAACAACACCGGGACCCGATACACCAACGTTAATTACACATTCGCCCTCGCCTGTGCCGTGGAAGGCACCTGCCATGAAGGGATTGTCTTCCACTGCATTTGAAAATACAACGAGCTTTGCACAAGCCATGTCGTCCAATTCGGATGCTTTTTTGATGACCTGTCCCATATGCCTTACCGCATCCATGTTTATGCCTGCTTTTGTGGATGCAACATTAACAGAGGAGCACATACGACTTGTTTCTGCCAAAGCCTGTGGAATAGAGTCCACAAAAAGTCGGTCTGAATTTGTATAGCCCTTTGCAACAAGCGCGCTGTATCCGCCTATAAAGTTTACACCGGTGGTCTCTGCCGCACGGTCAAGAGCCTTTGCAAAGTCAACATAATGGCCGCAGGCTGCCGCAACATGTGAAATAGGTGTTACGGAAATGCGCTTGTTTATAATGGGAATACCAAATTCCTTTTCAATATCACAGCCTGTTTTTACCAGGTTTTCCGCATATTTTGTTATTTTATCATACACCTTGACGGTAGCCTTCTTGTAATCCTCACAGGCGCAGTCAAGAAGTGAAATACCCATGGTAATGGTCCTTACATCAAGGTGCTCGGAATTAATCATATTAAGGGTTTCAAAAATTTCAGAATTATTAATCATAATACGGCTCCTTATATACGATGCATTGACTCAAAAATTTTCTTTCTCTGTATGGTAATCTGGAGTCCGATTTCTTCGCCCAAAGCTGTAAGCTCATGACGAAGAGTGTCAAACTCAACATTGCAATCCTTTGTGTCAACCATGGCTGTCATAACAAACATGTCCTCCATGATTGTCTGAGAAATATCAATTATATTAACATTTCTTTCGTACAAAAGTGTGCTTACCTTAGCAATAATGCCTTTTTTATCCTGACCGATTACTGCAACAACTGCTTTCATAACACCTACTCCTTATTCTTATCTCTGTTTCATTGTTTCGTAAATCATCAATGCCGCCGCAACGGAAGCATTAAGGCTGTTAACGTCGCCCTTCATGGGGATGCCCACCAAAAAGTCGCACTTTGAGGCAGTCAGACGGGAAATACCCTTGTCCTCTCCGCCTACAACCAGAGCAACCGCTCCCTTGAGGTCAGCCTCGTAAATGCTTCTGTCTCCTGCTGCATCGGCGCCTGTAACCCATATGCCCTGCTCTTTAAGGTAGTCCACCGTCTGGGCAATGTTACTTACCCTTGCAACAGGTGTAAAGCTTGCCGCCCCTGCACTGGCTTTAACTGCCGCAGCAGTAAGAGTAACACCGTCATGCTTTGAAATAATAACACCGTGAACACCTGCACAATTTGCCGTACGAATAATTGAGCCAAGGTTGTGAGGGTCCTCAAGATGGTCCAGAATTACAATAAAAGGAGGCTCGCCTTTTTCTTTTGCAATATTTAAAATATCGTCAACGGTTTTATACTCATAAGGCGGAATTCTGGCAATAACACCCTGGTGAACACCTGTTTCGCTCATGGAATCAAGCTTTGCCTTGTCAATTTCAACAACAGGAATTCCTCTGTCCTTTGCCTTTGCAATGATGGGCACCATACTGCCTTTGTTGTCGCCTTTTCTTATATATATTTTGTCTATCTGCCTGCCGCTTTTCAAGGCTGCCGTAACGGCATTTCTGCCTTCAATAATATCTTCGTACATTACTTTATCTTTCCCTTCAGCTTAATACAGGGTAAAACCCGATTCACAGCTACAGCCACAGCTGCACCCGCTATGACACCTGCCCCCACACCAAAGACTGCAATCACAATTGCAAGTGCCACTGCCATGGTGACAATACCAGCTATGCCCAATCTGCCTTTTTCAAGGTTGTTGTACATAGCGCAAATGCTTGCCGCCTCCAATATTGCGTAGCACAAAATGAACATAACCAAGTTGCATCCCGTCAAGATGCATGCAATTGCACTTATAAAGCCTCTGAGGATACATTTTAATGCCAACATTCTGTTGTCGTTGGTTCTGTGATGTATGCTTGCAAAGCTGACAATAGCCAGAGAAGGCACAAACATAATAATTAAATTTGCAATAATCATCTCTGTTACAGAGGGCAGAAGTGTTGTTCCCGTGAAAAGCATATAAAGCATCACAAGAACCTCTGCAAAGCCTGTGCTTATGCCCAAAAGGGATGCACCTGCCAGGTTTGCCCGTGTTGTACGGGACTTGTACACAACCTCTGCCACGTGGCATATATCACTTTTTTCAACAATAACATCGCAGTCTTCCATGGCTTCATCACCAAAGGAAGCATTTGCGTACATTGCAACAGAAGGAGCTGTCATCTGTTCTCCGGCTACAATAACATTGCGCCCGTTTTCCGACAAAACTCTTACCATGCGCTCTCTGTCTGCACTTGTGGCAGATGCAAACACCTTGTATTTATCCACCAGCTCCAGAAGATGTTCGTCAGAACAGTCTGCCAGCTCGTGGAAGCTTATGCATTCGCTTTCTCTCTTGATAAGTCCTGCACTCTTTGCAAAAGTTGATGCCGTTATTATGTGGTCGCCTGTTACCATAACAGGTTTTACAAACACTCTTTCTATCTTCTTTACAGATTCCTTCGCCTTTCTTGCCAGAGCTTCTCTGTAACCCAGCATGCCGGCAAAAGTGAGAGCCTTTATTTCCACTTCAATGTTTTCGGGAATGCTATCCATGTCCTTGTATGCAACAGCTCTTATTTTAAGCCCCTTTTCCGCCATCTGCGAGGAAACCTCTTCTATACGGTGCAAAAATTCACCGTTCATTGCCGCCACTGCACCTTCACTTTCAATATAATTGCAAAGCATGGGAATAGCTTCAATACCGCCCTTAACAATAAGACGGTAGCCTGAGCCGTTTTTAATAACGCAAGCCATAAGCATTCGCTTTTCGTCAAAGGGCATATAAACAATCTTTTCGTTTTCTCTTAAGAGTTTTTCAACGTCTACCCCCACTACCATAAGGGCACGAGCAGTAGCCTTATCCAAGTCGTTTCCGAAAAGCATATTGCCTTCAAATTCGCAGTCGCTGCATATTACCGCCATTTCTGTGGCAGAGTTATTGTTAACTGCTTTTTCCTCCAGCTTTGTTTCGCTGTCTGTAAGAAGCCCTCCCTTATCAAAAAGGAAGTATTCACTCATGCCGACATCGTAAACAAAATCCGTCTGTTCCATTTTTACATTTTCTTTTTTAAGTCTCATGGAACAGAACCAAATGCCCAGCATGCGAACAAGGCACAGCGGTGCAGGCAAAAGGCACATTGCAACCGTACAAGACTGCACCATTGCAACAGAAAAATTCTTTGTACGTACAGCTGTAACCGTCATTACAATCATTGCGCACAATAATGCTCCGCACACAAGAACCTTTTCACTCTTGGCATTTTTACCGAACCTGTCGTGCATGTCCAGCTTTTTGGACTTGCTTTTATTAACCCTTGCAAGCACTGTTTCCCTGCCTGTTGCAATTACGGCACCTGCCGCACTGCCTGTTACAATGCTGCTTCCGCAATAAAGTATATTTCTGCACTCTGCCGCATCAATTTCGTCTTCTATCTTTTCTTTAACCTTGTCAACAGGAACT
The DNA here is from genome assembly GCA_964604615.1 of uncultured Oscillospiraceae bacterium. GTDB lineage: Bacteria > Bacillota > Clostridia > UMGS1883 > UMGS1883 > RGIG1927. The sequence continues at coordinate 46,649 of CAZRZU010000001.1, read as the reverse complement.
CTTCTTCCCTTAAAGATAGATTCGTCAGCTTTTAAGCTTTCACATTCAAGTATGCGGATATCGGCAGGGACAAAGTCCCCCGGCTCCAAGAGCACAATATCGCCCTTAACAAGAAGTGTGGGGTCAATGGTGGTCCTATTACCGTCACGGACAATTTTAACTTCACCGCAACGTCTTGCGTCAAAATCTATTGCATTTTTTCTGTCTGCATAATCACGCAAAAAGCCGCTTACCATATTTAAAACGGCAACGGCAAAAAACGTTATTGCAGCAATGCGGTTTTCTTCAAAGCCAAGCACTGCCGTAATAACACCCATAACAATAAATGCTAAGGTATATAAATTTGTTAACTGAGACAACCAGACAGAAAAAATGCTTTTTGTGTATTGCTTCTCAGGCATATTTCTTCCGTTGTCTATTAATCTGTCGTGTGCGGTGAAGGAGGTTAATCCTTCACCCACACTTGTAGAGAGTTCAATCTCCACTTCACGTTCGGTCATTGTGGAATAATTCATAATTATTCACCCAAGTGGAATTTGTCGTGTATAGCTCTTACAGCCTTTTCAGCATATTCCTGTTCAATAAGAACACTGATTTTGATTTCACTTGTGGAAATCATCTGAATGTTGATGCCTGCGTTGTACAAAGCTTCGAACATAGTAGCTGCAACACCGGGGTTGGAAACCATACCTGCACCCACAATAGATACCTTGGAAACGTTATCATAGTGTACAATAGTTTCGGCACCGATGATACCGTTGTTTTCTTCAAGCACCTTCAATGCATTGTCAAGAGCATCAAGGTCAACAGTAAAGCTGATGTCCTTCTTGCCGTCGCGGCCGATGGACTGAAGAATAATATCTACACTTATCTTATTCTTTGAAAGGAGGCTAAACACCTGGAATGCTTTTCCGGGAGTGTCCTCTACATTACAAAGTGAAATTCTTGCTACATCATTATCTCGTGCTACACCACGTACTAACATTTTTTCCATATTGGTTTCCTCCTTAACAATTGTGCCGGGTTCCTTCACAAGGCTCGACAATACTTCAAGATTTACATTAAATTTCTTTGCAAGTTCAACACTGCGATTGTGAAGAACGTTTGCGCCAAGGCTTGCAAGCTCAAGCATTTCATCGTAGCTTACTGTTTCAAGCTTTCTGGCATCCTTTACGATTCTCGGGTCAGAGGTGAACACACCTGTTACGTCAGTATAAATCTGGCAAAGGTCTGCCCCCAGAGCTGCCGCAATTGCAACAGCGCTTGTATCTGAGCCGCCACGACCCAAGGTTGTAATGTCATCAAACTTGTTGATGCCCTGGAAACCTGCAACAATAACAATATTACGGTTATCAAGCTCACGGCGGATTCTTTCGCCTGTTACTTTTCTCACTCTTGCCTTTGAATGGTTGCTGTCAGTAACCATTCCTGCCTGCCAGCCTGTAAGGCTGATTGCAGGTCTGCCAAGCTTCTGGATAGCCATTGCAAGAAGGCTCATGGAAATCTGCTCACCTGCTGAAAGGAGAGTGTCCATTTCTCTCTTTGATGCACGGTCGTTAATTTCCTTTGCCTTTTCAATCAAATCATCGGTAGTGTCACCCTGAGCAGACACTACAACCACAACATCATTACCGTTGTCGTAAGTTTCAATAACACGGGAAGCAACATTAAAAACTCTTTCCGCATTAGCGACTGAGGAGCCGCCGAATTTTTGTACTATAAGCGCCATTATTTTATCATTCCTTTACTTAAATACTCTGATTTTTGACAAGATACCGCCTAAAGCAGCCGCTTTTTCCTCAAATACCTTCTCACTCATTTTATCTGTTACAAAGGCACATTTACTGCCTTCAACAAATTCTGCATTATCAAACACCTTTAAAACGTCGCTCTTTTCTTTGTCGCATCTTACAAAAAACACATTTTCTTCCTCCATGGGGTCTGCAAAGGAGTTTTCAACCTCTTCGCTCCAGGAGAAATTTTTATCAAACACACCCTTGTGACGTACAACATCCATCAAATCGCCTACAATTGCACTTGCCGTTGCATCCTTGCCTGCGCCTCTGCCGTACATCATAACATCGCCAACCATATCGCCTGTTACAAGAATTGCGTTGAACACATCTTCAACAGAACTGAGAGGACATTCGGCAGGGATTATCATAGGACACACACGGGCAATTACCTTGCCGTCCTTAATGTGGCTGTAACCTATAAGCTTTACACTTGCATTCATGCTTTCCGCACAAGCCACATCCTCTGCCGTTATTTTGGCAATACCCTCTGTGGGGATTTTGTTATCATCGATTTCACTGCCGGATGCAAGAGATGTCAATATAGAAATCTTTCTCATTGTGTCAAACCCTTCCACGTCGGCGGTGGGGTCTTTTTCGGCATAGCCTAACTTCTGAGCATCGGAAAGAGCATCCTCAAAGGACTGATTTTCCTTGAACATTTTTGTTAAGATATAGTTTGTTGTGCCGTTCATAATACCGTATATAGACTCAATATTATTAGCAGCAAGGCAGTTTACCAAAGGTCTTATAATCGGGATACCGCCTCCCACACTTGCTTCAAACATATAGCTTACGTTGTTTTCCTTTGCAAGCCTGAACAGCTCTGTCCCCTTCTTGGAAACAAGCTCTTTGTTGCTTGTTACAACACTTTTGCCTGCCTTGAGCATTTTCTTTGTAAATTCATATGCAAAGGTTGCACCGCCCATTGCCTCTGCAACAAGTGTTACCTCGGCATCCTGAGCAATAACGTCAGCATCCTTTACAAACAAATGCTTTTCGGGATGGTCTGAAAAATCACGTATATCTAAAATATATTTAACCTTCAGCTCTTCTCCGATCTTCTTTGTTATGAGCCGGGCATTTTTAGTAACAATGTCATACACACCGCTGCCAACAACACCATAGCCCATAATCGCCATTTTTGTCATAGGTGTTCCTCCTTGAGTCTTTTTCCTTATTGTTTAGCCAGAATTTTTACACTTCTGACCCCTGGCACTTTATTAAGCTCAGTTATAAGTTTATCCACACTTACCTTCATAAGGTCAGTTTTTACGGTGATGTGAACATTTGCTATACCGTCAGTGGGTACACTCTGGTTTATGGTAAGTACAGAACAGTTTACAGAAGAAATTATCTTCAACAGCTCCGACAAAATGCCCTTAAGGTCAACAACCACAGCCATAAGTGTGAGAACTCCCTGCATGTGATTAAAATCAAATACATGGTCCTTATACTTATAATATGCACTTCGGCTTATACCTGTTTTTTCACAAGCATCATTCACGGTCTTTACAGCTCCGGATTCAATAAGCCTTTTAGACATTAATACCTTTATGAATACCTCCGGCAACACTTTTGCATCCACAAGAATGACTTCTCTGTTTTCCTCCAAAACATGTCCACCTCACAAACACATTTGTTTTTCTTAATATATTACCCTATTCTCTTTTATTTGTCAATATTAACATTTTATTTTTATAAAAAAACTGTCATTAAACGTAAAACACCCGTTACCTTTCGGTAACGGGTGCCCGTTTTATGTAAAATAATTATTCAGCGATTGTTGCTTCTGTAACATCAGTAGCTACTTCTGTGGGTTCCTCTACATTGTTACCTGTGCATGCTGCAAGAGCTGCAACTGCAAGAACAACAGCACATGCAAGAGCCATAAACTTCTTCATAGTCACTAATCTCCCTTCTAATATTTGTAAATTTTCAATCCTAAATGATTATAAACATCTCAGTTAAATTTGTCAACACTTTTTTTGATTTTTTTTATTTTTGTATAAATTCCATGTAAAAGCTAAAAAATACTTTACTATCTTTAGCAAATATGTTATAATGCTGTTATAAATGTTTAAGGAGGGACAGCGATATGGCTAAGACAGTAAAGGCAAAAGAATGCCTCACATATAAGGATAAGCCCCTTATGAGATCGGGTAACAAAATTTATTATGGCAACCCCACCGATCGTTATATAATTTTATTTACCATCAATTCTACAAAACAGATTGAAGACATGCAGGTTGCAGATAAGGTAACAATTGAGCTTATGACCAATTCCGGCAAGGAAAAAGAAAAGGTTTACAAAAAAGCAGTGCGCGGAGGTCTTTTTGAAGCTCTCGATATTGCAGAGTTCTGGTTGACCGATGCATTGGCAAACGGTTAAGAAAAAAAGAGTCGGGGCATCCCGGCTCTTTTATTAAATCCACCTTCGGAGGTGATTATGTGCCCAAAAAACTTTTTAAATTAATACCTTTTTTACTTATCATATTGTGTCTTTGGTCGGCTAATGTTTTTGCTGAGGAATACATTTTTACAACAAGCTCTCCCTTTATTATCCCCCGTTCGTCTTCTATTGAGGTTGTAAACTTTAATCACAATGTTTACACCACGGAAAACCTCGAGGACATACAGCATCTTATTGACGCAGGCATTGTTATACAATGCGAGCCAATGAGCTATTCCGAGCTTTTTGACTACACAACAGAAGATAAATACTATTCCTACCAGACAAACCTGTCACAGGTTTCAACACAGTTTGCCTGGAACAAGGGTGTTTTCGGCGACACGATTAAAATAGCAATTATAGACTCCGGTCTTTATAATGCGGTAAGCGATTTTAATTTAAAAAATATAATACGTGCGTATGATTATACGGACACTTCTGTATACAGCGGTAACAATTACTGCAAGGATGAAATCGGTCACGGAACAAAGGTCGCAGGCATAATTGCCGCCGCCCATAACTCATGGGGGGTTGCAGGTATTGCTCCCAATGTGGAGCTTTACATATTTAAATGCTTTTATTTAAACGAAAGCGGTAAGACAGTTTCCAGAAATTCCGATATTATTAAAGCCGCATACGTAGCCATCGACACATACGGTGTTGACATTATAAATATGTCTTCGGGAACAACAAATTCTACCATCTTCAAGCCCGTTGCAGACTATGCCGAGGAAAAAGGTGTGCTTGTTGTTTCCGCTGTTGGCAACTCCGGAGCATTGAGCGGCGACACGTTATACTACCCTGCATCATACGACAACGTTATAGGTGTGGGCAGCACTAAAGCCGACGGCCACCGTGCAGACCATTCGCAGCGAAATGACTATGTAAACATTATGGCGCCGGGGGAAAACATTTACTCAGTTGACATGGGCACTTATGCGCAAGCTTCAGGTACAAGCTTTGCAACACCTCATGTTGTTGCAGCTTTAGCTCTGGCAAAAAGCCTTAACCCAAATCTGAGTGCACAGGCATTAACAGATGCTTTGTATTTTACCGCCGATGCCATGAGCGATCGCTATTCCGGTCATGGACAGCTTAACATTCAGGCGCTTTTAACATATGTAAAATCAACTCTTTCACCCGGGAAGCTTATTTATTCAAGCTACAACTCCAAACTGCGTGCCTACTCCACCAAGGACTACACCGTATACAAACCTACTTACGAAAACAGTATTTTAACTGATTTGACAAGAAGCTTGTTCGACCCGGATGATTCTTCTTTACTTATCTGGGACATGAATACTCTTTCACCTGTTGAAATGGAGGAATATTAATGAATTACAGTATAATTTTTCTAATTGTTATAGTAGCGCTTTGCTATTTTCAAACAATTCTTTCTCTAAAAGAAAACAAGTATTTAGGTTATATTTTGCCCATTCTTACCTTTGTTACATCACTGATTCTCACTGTTGTATGGATGGACTCTTTCGCAATAGGAAAACTCATGTTCACCATCCTGTTTATGAACATACCAACGTATATTTTAATTTTGATTTATAAGCTCAAACGCAAAAAGAAGTAAGGCAAAAGCCTTACTTCTTTTTTAATTCGCTTATAAGTGTGGAGCCTAATATCATAACAGCACCAAGTATTCCCCAAACAGTTAACTCTTCTCCCAAAACCGTCATAGACAAAACAATTGCAACCATAGGGTCTACATAACTGAAAATTGCCACACTCTGGCTTGATAAATCTCTCACAGAGGAAAAATACAGCACATATGCAATTCCCGTATGTACAACACCAAGAATAAGAAGCAGCATAACCTGCACTGCATTAATGTTAACTGATAAAACATTCTCGGTTGCGAGCACATAAGGCACAGTTACCAATGCCGCAAAAAACAGCTGTACCATGGTCATGTCATAGCTTGAAATATTTTTAATTTTTCTGTTTATGAGGATAACAAGTGTATAAAACACTGCCGCGCCTGTACCGAACAGTATACCGCCCATGTCTCCGGGCTGAACTGCTCCAAAGGGAAAAACTCCCGAAACAAAGCCCATGCCCAAAAGAGCGACCAATACGCACACCGCATTTATAGGACGGATTTTTTCCTTATATATAATGCCTGATACCACCACAAGAAAAACAGGCTCAAGATAATAGCACAATGTTGCCTTTGTAACAGAATATGTATACCCCTCAAACAAAAGTATCCAGTTAATGCCTATAAAAGCACCTGTCAAAGCCAGAACAACAATGTTCTTTTTAATATCCTGCCAGCATATTTTCTGCCGTCTTATTAAGGCAAACAAAAGGAGGAATATGCTGCCTGTAAACCCTCTTGCCATTGCTATGGATGCCGACGACAGAGGAATGTTTGTAACAAACAAACCTATTGTACCGAAAGTTGCCATGGCAAGTATTATTTTAAACTTTGCATTCAATTTAATCACCTGATTTATGCAAGGGACTGTAAAAAAGGCAACTTTGTGCAAATGAAAAACAGTTCGGGACTGTCCCAACAAAACCTCGCAAGGTTTCTTTGGCGGTTTCTTTGGCAAATTGTCTCCTCAGGCTCCCTCCTCGAGGGAGCTGTCACGAAGTGACTGAGGGAGTAAATCCAAAGGGGGACTGTCCCAACTTTTTTTTAGTTTTTCAGAGACTTTTTTA
>CAZRZU010000001.1:0-39718 GCA_964604615.1 uncultured Oscillospiraceae bacterium | reverse complement strand
CAACACCTTAAATTTTACTCTAGAATAACAGTTCCCAACCCTGTAATTACTGCCTGCACCTTTGCATTATCTCCTGCATTAACACTAATGGTTCTGTATAAGCCTTTTCCGATACGTGTGGCAGTTGTTGTAACTGTGCCGTTATCATCGCCGGAAAGAACAACATCGACATATTCTTCATCGGTATTGAGCACGGTTATTTCCGCTTTGCCGTCTTTCTTTTCAAAGTTAATGAGCATAGGTCCGTCGGGAACAAAAGCCGCATTGGCAAGAACAGCATCTTCATACTGAGGCACAGAGCCATTACCCTTAACCGTGATTGTCATTTCCTTTGCTCCTGATACGTCAATATTAACTTCCCTGCTTCCGCTTCTCATGCTTACACCCTTGACCTCTTCCACAACTACGCCGTCAAGCTCAATTATTACATCACAGCTTGCCTGCATCATGCTACGGTCAAAGTTTCCGCCCATGCTTCTCCAGTCAAAGTCAGCTTTACCTATAACAGCATTGAATGTGTGACTTGTGAATGCAGATACGTCATATGTTATGCTGCCGTTCTTTAATGCAATACCCTTGTCGTATGTAACAGCCGGAGCCCAATAGTCATTGCCTCGCATTGTTAAGTTGTTGCCGTTAAAGTCTCTGTCCTTTGCAATTTCAGCTGTTACATTTTCACCCTCCAGGTCTGAAAGGTATGCATTGTCGGGTGCAAAGTAAATTGTGTAATCACCTATGACAGCTTTCTTTTCATCTTGTACAACCTCTGCCCTTTCGGCAGTAACTGTTACAGGTTCATTTGTCTGATAAACATAAGTTTTCACTCCTGTGGCAAAAGCAGTATATCTTTCGCCGTTGATGTACACCGCTTCGGATTCCGCCATAGTATTAAGGTAAGGAGTAATACAGAAATCAAAACCGTATGTATTATCGTTAAGCTTATATTCGCGGTTATCGCCTACACCTGCAATATATCCGCCCACTCTGAAATATGCTTTGTCCTCTTTTTCAATGTTTTCGTCATGGTCAGCATTCAACATTGCCTGTGATGAATAGTCATGCACCTGACATTCCAGTCCGTATTCCGAAACGAAGCTTATTGTCTCATATGTTTCATTTTCACTGCAAAGAGCATAGCTATATGCAAATCGGTTGCCGTTTTCCTGCGGCAGGGCATAATTGTCACTCATTTCACTTACAGGAAGATAATATTCACCTATTCCGGAATTGTCTCTGTCAGGATAAGTGCTGTATTTGCTTCCTACCCAGCTTACATATTCACTGCCGCTCACACCGTTAAAGCCTATGAAAGTGGGCTTTAACGCACCATCTCCGAACTGAGACTGCATTGATACATGCAATCCGAAGTTTGTCATGTAATACGCTAAGTTTAATCTGCCGTTGGTAACCGTGCTGTTAAGCACAACATAAAGAACATTGTCTTCTGTGCTGACCTTAACTGTTTCCCAGCCTTCGGAATTCATCACGCCCGCTTCCGTTTCTCTGATTGTGTTGTCACGGAGAACCGTGGGACACATAGGCTCAAGAAGCTGTTCTGTTCCGTTTGCAATGTAACTTGTTATTTTACCGTCAAAAGTAACTGTTGCCTCAAGACCGTCAGCTTTCCAGACTGCCGAATTTTCAGTTACAGTCATTTCAGCCTTTGTTTCTACCGCATATTCAAAATCATGCTGCAAGTATTCAACATCGCCCGCAAGAATTGCTTTAAATTCCTCTGCTTCGGGATGAGGCTCACGTGTTGAAGTGAATAAGCCTGTTAAGCACTTGTAGTAGCTGTTGGGTTCATCGCCAAAGTCACCGCCGTATGCAAGGAACTTATAGCTCTTGTCGCTGTTAACGGTAATACTCTTAAAATCAACAGATGAGATGCATTTGTCTTCTGCTGTCAACTCAATAAGCTCATCAATGGTAAGTATGTCGTTATAGATTTTAACATACTCAATTGCAACTGCGCCGTTACCCTCGCCAACTGTGTAGTTGCCTTGTAATTTAGCATCACATTCCATGTTACTCTTAAAGCTGCGTGATGTAAACAGCTGCATTTCTCCATCGGCATATACTGCCGCAACCTTACCTTCACCGCCGTCAGCATCTATGCTTTGCCCGTTTACGGTAAGGCGGATTCTGTAATTTACAGTTTCAAGACGAATGCTCTTATCCTCTGTTTCAAAAATAACTCTGTCCTTATTTGCATTTGAAATGTAAGAAAGCACAGTAAAGGAGTTAAGGGGGTCAACACTTCTTGTGTATGTACCCTTTCCCAGCATGTCTACACCCTTGTAGTTTGTAATTTCACCATCAAGTGTAACATTCTCGCCTGTAACAGCATCCTTCACAGTAAAATCATAGGCATTTTTTGTGTAGTAAAGCTCTTTATCTGCAAATTCGTCAACAAAACCACCAACGTTGCCGTCTCCAAGTATTTCAACCCAGTCAGCCATGCCGCCTGTGTTGCCGAACACTTCAAAATCAGGTGCAAAATTAACCTCCTGTGCAACAGGACGGTTATCAAGCTTTTTAACCGTATCAATAAGCTGCTGCCCATTGCCGTCACCGTAACCTACCGACCACATGATAACAGCTTCGTAGGAATGGTTCTTAACCATTTTTTCTACACGGTTTTTAGCTGTGTCCACATCACGGTCAGCATAAGCTAAGTTAACATTAGCTTCATCAATCACATAAAGACCCATCTTCCCTGCTTTTTCGTAAAAATATGCAGGTGCACAGCTCGTCCATACACAGTTAAAGCCGTATTCCTTTATAAGAGCTAAGTCCTTGTCTATCTGCTCCTTTGTCAATACATTACCTGCATCGGGATGTGTAGCAGTATACTTAACACCCTTTAACACAACCTCTTCACCATCAACAGTAAGCACATTGTTTTCAACTTCAACGTTTCTTTTTCCATTGCTTATACTAATGGCATTTGTTGCCGTAACGTTACCCATAATACCCGAAAGGGCAAAATCGTCCGCCTTGTTTATTCCGCTCTTATTTCTTTTTACAACACATATAATTGTATTCTGTTTAAAGTTGGAAGGAACAGAGTAGCAAAGTGTACCCATAGCACCCATTTTACTATCAAGAAGCTTTTCTCCGTCAATGTAAACTGTTAATTCATCGCTTACATTTTCAAAGTTCAGCATAAAAGTTTCGCCCAATACTCTGTCCAGCTCTATCTTATAAACCCCTGCACTTCTTACTCCGTCATCCTCTGCCTGCCCCCATCCACCGGAGGTTTCATAATAATAACCGGGGTAGCCGTAGCCTTGCAGCTCCATAGCACCGGGAACCTGTATTTTGTCTTCAAACACAATCTGTGTAACATCCTCGGGAACGAGGTTTGCATCAGCATAGTATTTAAAGTCCCACTCTCCATTAAGTGAAAGCTCATAGGGCTGCTGTGCCTGCACTGCGGGCATAAATGCCAGCATCATGCAAAGCACAAGCACCATACTCAAAACTTTTTTCATAATAACCATCCTTTCCTTATAGGCTCCCTCCCCGAGGGAGCTGTCACGAAGTGACTGAGGGAGTGCCGCAATTATAAATTTCCTTATAGGCTCCCTCCCCGAGGTAGTGAAACGGCAATTTGGTAGTGAATGGCAGTCCGGTGGACTGCCAGAGCCAAATTGTGACCGAGCCTCAGCGAGACAGCTGTCACGAAGTGACTGAGGGAGTGCCGCAAATTACTTATTAAGGTAATAAGTAATTAACTCTTTCGCAATCGGCGCACAGCTACTTCCTGTTCTGCCACGGTATTCCTGCATAACGCAGATTACAATTTCAGGGTCCTCTGCCGGGGCATAGCACACAAACCATGCATGCTCCTTGCCTTCTTTTTCGTTTTCGGCAGTGCCCGTTTTGCCTGCCACGGTAACCCCGGAAATCTTGGCTCCCGTGCCTGTGCCCGAGTTAACACATTCAATCATATATTCTTCAATAATGCTTGCAGTATACGCACTCACAGCAGTTTTCCATACCTGCGGCTTTGCCACGTATGCCTGCCTTCCGCCTGCATACAATGCCTTTTCCACAATATAAGGCTTCATTATAACACCGTCGTTTGCAATGGCTGATGCTACCAGCGCCATGTTCAAAGGTGTAACCAAAAGCTTACCCTGCCCTATGCCGCATGCCGCCAAATCCGTCTGGCTCATGGCATTATCGTAATTAAACAGACTCTTTGAGGTGCGTATGTCAAAATCAATCGCTTCGCCTATGCCAAAGCGAGATGCAACATCCTTAAGCTTTTTTTCGCCCACCTTAACGCCGTAGGTTGCAAACATAACATTGCTTGATTTGGCAAAGCCTGTTTTAGCATCAATTTCGCCTAAGGTTTTCCCTTCGTAGTTTTTAACCTCGTAGCCGTCAATTACAATACTGCCTTCGTCTGTTATGCTGACTGCACAGCCCTCTTCCAAAGCTGCTGCCGCAGTAATAATTTTAAATGTGGACCCCGGAGGATAAAGCCCCTGTGTGCTTCTGCCCACAAAAGGCGAGTCTTCATGCTGAGACAAAAGCGAAAAGTTACTTGTCAACGCATCTTCGTTAGGGTCAAAGGAGGGGTTTGAATACAAGCATATAACCTCGCCTGTCTTAGGCTTAAGTGCCACAACCGCACCGTTATTTTTGCCCATAAGCTTTTCAGCCTTTGCAGTAAACGCATTATTTATTGTCAAATACAAATCCGTGCCTTTTGGCATTTCCTTATTCATGGAGAAAAACTTAGAGATGTCCTCAATGGGGTCAGTTTTAACCAGAATATCGTTAAAGGTAGACTCCAAGCCGGATTTGTCATAGGTTACAGAATTATAGCCAATAACATGAGCATATCTTGAAGAGTAGGGATAATACCTTTTTTGCCTGTTGTTATCCATACTGCTGTATGCCAGAACCTCTCCCTGAGAGTCAAAAATTGCGCCTCTGAGAACACTTTCCTCTCGTTCACGTATACGTTTGTTGTACTTATTTTCAATTACGTCAGGCGCCTGAAAAATTGTGAAATATGTAAGATACACCGCCAAGGACAGGAACATAGCACAGATAACAACCATAACGACTATAATTTTTCCGTTATATTTCATCTTCTATTTCCCTCCTTCGTGCACTTATCCCCTGAAGAATACCCAGTGCTATAAAGGTTGCCACCATGCTGGAGCCACCGTAGGACACAAAGGGAAGTGTAATACCCGTCAAGGGGATGAACTTTATAACACCGCCAATTATAACAAAGGTCTGAACACCTATCATAACCCCTATACCCATAGCAACGGCTTTATTAAACTCGTTATTTGTTGAAAGGGATATTTTAAAAGCACGGTACACAAGCACAAAGTACAGCATAATAACTGCCATTCCGCCCAGTATTCCCGTTTCTTCGCATATTGCCGAAAAAATAAAGTCACTGTGAACCTCGGGAATATAGTACGGGCTTCCCGCACCTATACCTTGTCCTGTAAAGCCGCCTTCACCAATTGCAAAAAGCGACTGTGTTATCTGGTAGCCTTTGTTGGACACATCCCGGAATGGATGAAGCCATGTTTCAACTCGCACCTTTATATGGCTCATAAACTTAATGCCTATAAAGCCAACAACAAGAGCCGCGCCACCGTTAAAAATCAAAAACCTTTTATCCTCTCCGTACACAGCCATAAAAGAAATATATATTGCAAAAAACAGCACTGCCGTACCCCAGTCCCGCTGCAATAAAAGAAACAGCAAGAACAAATATGCAACCACTGTTGCCGCACAGTTTCTGCCAAGCTTTGTATTGTAAAAGGTTTTAATTTTAAGGTCGTTTTCCTTTGGCTTTTTGTATTCATTTGTGAAAACACCCGCAAGGGTAAGTATAAACAGCACCTTAACCAGCTCACTGGGCTGGAAAGAAAAACCTCCAAGCCTGAGCCAGCTCTTTGCACCGCCTGACGAATATCCGAACAGAGCCGTCGCCATAAACAAAGCAATACCGGCTATAACATAGAGCTTGTTGAGCTTGTCCCAATACTTGAACCAACGGTAAATAAGGCTTACCGCCAAAAACACAGCCGCACCTATGCTGAACCATACCACCTGCTTTTGCCCGTGACCTGTCTGAAGCCTTAAAAGCATTATAACCCCTATAATACCCAGCATTGCCGTGATCATAAATATATAATGGTCACCCAAGGGAAAAAACCTTAAAAGGGCATACACCACCGCTAAGGTAAGGCACATTCCGCCCAAGAGCATCGCCGTGTCCGAATTCATCTCACCCATATTTATGCTTATAAGTATGCCGCCCAACAGTGTCACTAAAAGCAGGCATATAAGCGGTCTGACTATGTAAGAGTCATTTTTCATTGCAATTTTCCTTTCGATGATAATGACAAAACAAACTATTTATTCAGATTTTACGAACATGAACATAAGTGAACCAATAGATATTTTATCCCCGTCAATAAGCTCCACAACCTCGTCGGAAATATCTTCGCCGTTTAACAAGGTTCCGTTAGCACTGTCGTTATCTTCAATAAAGAAGGTGCCTTCCGCTTTGTAAATGCGGCAATGCACACTGCTTAATGCAGGGTCTGCAATGCGTATACGGCATTTTGCACTTCTGCCTATAAGGTTATCCTTCTCCAGCGCATAGCTTTCATTAACCGTAAAGTCAATGTCAGTTTTCAAATTCATGAGCTTGAGATACCCTTCTGCCGCCGCAATGTTTTTCTTTCTTGCCATGGTCCTTATGTCAAGAAAAATCATACGGATAATTGTATATATAAAAGCATAAACAACAATAACAAAAAGATATGTTAATATCTTAGGTAATATTTCCTGCATAAATCCCATTCCTTCCGCATTTTTCGTTTATAACATTACTAGTCTATTATATCACCCTTTTCTTCCTATTGCAACAAAAAAAGGAAGGGGCTTCCTTCCTTTTTTCACATTACATCAAATCTTCAAACAATTTAATATTTTTCTTTTCGGCTTTCAGTTCACCGTTCTCAATTTTCTTTACAATTTCAACTATTCTGTCGTTGACAGGGGTTTCAATATTATATTTTCTTCCCACACTGCACACAACACCGTTTATGGCATCAATCTCGCATTTTTTGCCGTTTCTTATATCCTGGAGCATACTGGGCACAATTGCGCGGTGCTTTTTCATTGCAATGGGCATTATGAGCAAAGCAAATTTCTTTTTCAGGCTCCCTTTATAGTAGAAAAGCTTTGTAATGTCCTTGCCCTGCACAGGTGCAAATTCTACCCCCTGCGCATGACCCACATCAATACATTCCTTCATACATCTTATTGCAACCCTCTGCGCCTCTTTTTCCTCGCTCACGTCGCCAAAGGTTCCCCCAACAACAGTACCCAAGCCCGAAAACGTTGCATTTATTAAAAGCTTTGACCATCTTGCACCCAAAAGATTTTCTTCTTCATGTACGGGACACATTTTTTCAAGCAGCTCTTTAACCATGTTAAACTGACCGTCTGTAATACCCTTCATTTTACCCATGTGGAAAGAAAGACTGTCGGGTTCGCTTGTGAGAGTGCACACACCCGGCTCGGTAAGACTTGCGCCCCATTCAACAGTACAGCCCATGGTGTGGTTCTCACCCACAATTTCACTAATGCCAACCTCGGGTAAACCGTTCTGCAAGGTTACAATAACACCTTCCTCGGACAAATAATCCTTCAAAAAGGTTACAACCTCTTTGTTTGCAAGCTGCTTTGTCATTAAAAGAATAACATCGTACTTGCCTTCCATTTCATCGGGGGCAATTGCCTTAACGGGCACAGTCATTTCAACAGTGCCTGTAATACGTGCACCGTTTTTATTAAGTGCCTCAACGTGGGTTTTATTGCGGTTTACAAGCACAATGTCGCCACCGTTTTTTGTAATATATGCACCAAGTATTGTTCCAAGGCTGCCCGCCCCGTAAATTGCACATTTCATAAAATCACTCCTTATTCATTCCTGCGTTATAAAGTTCCTTATAAAATCCGCCCTTTGCCATCAGTTCCTTATGATTTCCCTGCTCAACAATCCTGCCGTCACGCATAACCAAAATAACATCCGCCTTACTGATTGTTGAAAGTCGGTGGGCAACAATAAAGCTGGTTTTGCCTTCCATAAGTGTGGCAAAAGCCTTCTGTATCCGCATCTCTGTTCTTGTGTCGATGCTGCTTGTTGCTTCGTCAAGTATAAGCATGGGCGGATTTATGAGCATCAGCCTTGCAATGCAGAGTAGCTGCTTCTGACCCTGGCTTAAGCCTCCGTTTTCGCTTATGATGGTATCGTAGCCTTTGGGCAATCGCTTTATAAAGCTGTGAGCATGAGCTTTTTTTGCCGCCTCTATAATTTCTTCATCTGTTGCATCGGGCTTACCAAAGGCAATATTTTCTTTCACAGTGCCGCCACGAAGCCATGTTTCCTGCAAAACCATACCGTAACCCTCACGAAGGTTTTCACGGGGGATGTCCCTTATATCTGCACCCTCAATTTTTATGGAGCCTTCATCCACGTCATAAAAACGCATAAGCAGATTTATAAGAGTTGTTTTGCCGCAGCCCGTGGGACCTACAATTGCCACTCTCTGCCCCTTTTTAATATCAAGGTTCAAGTTTTCAATAAGCTTTTTTTCCTTAGTGTAAGAGAAGGTTACACCCTCAATATCCACCTTGCCTCGGTTAAGCTCCACTGTTCTTTCGCTTTTGTCGGGAGTTTCCTCTTTTTCTTCAATAATTTCAAGTATTCTGCCTGCGCATACTATGGCATTTTGAAGCTCGGTTACAACACCGGATATTTCGTTAAAGGGCTTTGTATACTGGTTGGCATAGCTTAAAAAGCTGGACAAGCTACCAACCGTTATACCTCCCGACACTGCGCTCAGTGCCCCTGTAAGACCAACCAAGGCATATACAACACTGTTGACAAACCTGGTTGACGGGTTTGTTATGGAAGAGTAAAATACCGCATCCAGTGTTGCTTTATTTAATCTGTCATTTATTTCGTCAAATCGCTTAGTTACGTCTTCTTCCTTTGAAAAAGCGGCAACAATGTTCTTGCCTGTTACCATTTCGTCCATATAAGCTGTTGCTTCGCCCTGAGTTTCGCTTCTCAATCTGAACATTGAATAAGTCTTCTTTGCAATAAATGCCGCTACAACAAAGCTCAGAGGTGTTACCAAAAGAACAACAAGGGCAATCTTCCAGTTGATATACAGCATAAATGCCAGTGTACCGATAATTGTCATAACAGCTGAAAATGCCTGGCTGAGTCCCATCAAAAGACCTTCTGCAAACTGGTCAACGTCGCTTATAATACGGTTCACAATGTCCCCCGTGGGATGATTGTCAATGTAAGAAATGGGCAAGGATTGTATTTTGTCGAAGGCTTCATTCCTTATTTTCTGAACTATGGAATATGTTACACGGTTATTTATGATATTCATAATCCACTGCGCGATTGCCGTAATAAGGGTTGCGGCAATTATTATAAGAATAATATTTATAACATTGCCCATCAAAACCTGATTTTCGCCAATCATGTTGTCCACCGCAAGCCCTGTGAGGATGGGAATAAGCAATGTGAGCGCAACGGTTACAAATGCAAGGAAAAGCGACAAAAGCAAATATCTTCTGCTGCCTTTGAGGTACTTAAGGAGTTTTTTTACAATCTGAACATTATTCATTATCTGCGCTCCTTTCGTACTGAGAGTAGTAGATTTCTTCGTATACGTCACAATTTTTCAAAAGCTCCTCATGAGTACCGATACCTGCAACCTGCCCGTCTTCCAAAACAATTATTTTGTGGCAGTTCATAACAGAAGATGCTCTCTGTGACACTATAAATACCGTAGCATTGTCTATTTCTCCAATGCTCTTTCTAAGGTTATAGTCCGTTTTATAATCAAGTGCCGATGCGCTGTCGTCAAGAATAATTATTCCCGCATTTTTAAGTATTGCTCTTGCAATGGTAAGTCTCTGCTTCTGCCCACCGGAAAGATTGCGTCCGTTCTGTGCAACCTCACCGTCAAGCCCGCCCTTTGCTTCCACCACGTCCTCCGCCTGAGCAATGCGCACGGCTTTCATAATTTCATCATCTGTGGCATCAGGGTTACCAAAGGTTACGTTACTTCGTATTGTGCCTTTAAAAAGCTGAGCCTTCTGAGGCACAACGGCAACCATACCGCGGAGTTCCTCCAATGGGTAGCTCTTAACGTCTTTACCCTCAACCAGAACCGTACCTTCCGTTGTGTCGTAAAAGCGCGGTATCAGGTTCACCAACGAAGATTTACCCGAACCTGTAACACCGATAATGCCTATGCTCTGCCCTTTTTCCGCTCTGAACGAAATGTCTGAAAGGGAGTTTTCGCCCCCGTTGTAGCAAAGGCTTACGTTTTTGAATTCAACAGCTGCATCAGAGGATGCATCAGAGGGTACAATATCCATGCCTTTTTCAACAGCCAGAACGTCTGCCACACGGTTGCCGCAAGCCACTGCCTTTGTTACGGTAATAATAAGGTTTGCCAGCTTCACAAGCTCAACTAAAATCTGGCTCATGTAATTTACCAGCGCCACAACCTCACCCTGGGTAAGTGTGCCTGCATTTACCTCAATTGCGCCTTGGTTCAATATATACACAATAGAAAGATTTACAACAACATAGGTCATTGGATTCATAAGTGCAGCAACCTTACCTGCAAAAAGCTGGCTTTTTTTCAGTTCTTGGTTGTCCTCCCTGAAACGCGAAACCTCCTTGTCCTCTGCACGGAAAGCACGTATTACCCTTACACCTGTAAGATTTTCACGGGTAATTTTTAAAATGCCGTCAAGATTTGCCTGCACTTTTTTATAAATAGGTGCGCCGCCTAAAATCACGGCAAAAACTATAATTGCAAGGACGGGTATTGTAACAAGAAAAACCATTGCCGCTTTTACATCTACAAAGAATGCCATAATCGCCGCGCCGAAAACAATAAAAGGCGAACGGAGGAAAAGCCTCAAAACAAGGTTTACACCATTCTGAAGCTGATTAATGTCACTTGTAAGCCGCGTTATCAAAGTGGACTGACCTATTTTATCCGAATTTTCAAAGGAAAGTCTTTGTATATGAGAAAACAATGCACTCCTCAGCTTGCCGGAAAAGCCCACGGCAGCCACTGCGCAAAAATACTGCGCCGTAATTGAGCATACAAGCCCTATAATGCCCAGTATTATCATTACACCAACCATTTTCCAGATGTGCAGCACATTTCCGCCATTAATGCCTTTGTCAATAATTGATGCCATTACAAGAGGAACAAACAACTCAAACAAAGCCTCTAAAAGCTTAAACGCAGGACCTAAAACACATTCCTTTTTGTAATTTTTTAAATATACGAAAAGTTTTTTCATTTCTTCACCTTTTTCATACGTTATCGTGTTAATTATATAATTATTCTGCCTCAAGGTCAATAAACTATTGACAAAAATTCCTTCAGGTGCTATATTCAGCTTAGCAAAGTAGGACACATTGCGTTAAGTGGGATAGAGACGGGAAGTTGCTTTATCCACGAAGAGCACGGCTCGCGGTTATGTGTCCGCATTCCGTTGCTGCAAAATCAACGCACATCTTTTTGTAGCAATAAATTACAGAAAGAGGTGTTTTTTTGTGCAAAAATTTTTAAATTGGTTAGGTGCTAAAAAGCTCGATGCAAAGGCGGTTTCAGTTTTAGGTCTTTTTGTGGCTTTAACTGTTGTGTTCACCCTTTGGTTCACCGTGAGGGTTGGCAATCAGTTGGAAATTTCGTTAAAATTCATACCCGTTTTTGTAATGGGCGCACTGTTTGGCCCCCTTTTTGCAGGACTCACAAGTCTTTTGGGCGACATTATAAGTGTGATTGTATATCCCGTAGGTCCGCCTATTATAGGTATGTTTGTCACAGAATTTTTGTCCGGCTTTTTCTACGGTGCATTTTTCTACCAAAAATATGAACGTAAAGTTTCATTTTATATAAGGGTTGTTTTCTGTGTTATTATTCAGTTTGTGCTCAGCCTGGGGCTTAACTCTTATTTTCTTGTGGAAGCCGGCTATTTTTCATCCATGGCTTCGGCGGTAACAATCCGCTTTTTTGCATCATTTGTAAAAATGCTTGTGCAGGCGGCAGTTATCATATTTGCACCCTACTATCTCAAAATATTTTCAAAATTCAACTAAAAAATGTGCCGAATTTTCGGCACATTTTTTAGTTTGTTTCTTTTCCTTTACGATACGAATCAAAAAATGTATCAAGATATGCTTTATGGGCAATAGTTATTATAACTGTGCGAAGCATTATTTTTGCCTCGTGGTCATTTCCTCCCAAGGTTTCCATTTCGCTCTTAAGCCCGAAAACATAATGAAGCACATTATACATTTCCTCAACAAGATAATTGTATGCAACCTCAGGTGCATAGGTTTCCTTTTGTATTTCAATCATAAGCTTTATGTCTTCGATGGACACAACCGTCTTTGCCATTGAAATAAATATAAGATACGCAATCTGCTCGCGGCTGTACTGCTTTTTAACAGGATTGGAGATAACATTCTTTTTAACATAGTTACTTATCATAGAGCCTGTTATTACGTTTCCCCCTAACGGCGAAAGGCACTCAGAGATATATTTTGCCGTTTGTTCAAGGTACAAGCCAACATTTGGTATTTCGTTGTATTTAGGCAGCTTAAAATCTGAAACTATTTTCTTGATTTCTTCATTCACAGTTAACACCTCTTAAAGAGTTTATCACAAATATTTAATTTCGTCAACAATATATCCTTGACATTCCCTATCATGTGTATTAAAATATCTCTTGACAGGTTTTTCAAAAACCGATATCAAATTTCCGGAGGCTCAAAATGACATATAAAATAGTATCAGACTCTTCATCAAATTTACTTAAATGGGAAAAAATCAACTATGCAACCACACCTTTAAAAATTATTTCTTCCGAAAAGGAATATATCGACCTTGCCAATTTGGATGTACGTGGCATGGTTGACGATTTAAAAACAGTTAAAGGTGTTGTGAGAACCTCCTGCCCTAACACAGGGGAATGGATTGAATCCTTTGAGGGTGCTGACTGTATATTTGCCATCACATTAACAAGCAATCTTTCGGGCTGTTACAATGCGGCTGTTTTGGCAAAGGAGCAATACATACAGGAGCATCCCGAAGTTAAAATACACGTTATTGACTCCTACTCCACAGGCGGTGAAATGCAGCTTATAATTGAAAAGCTGGAAGAGCTTATAAGCATGGGAAAATCCTTTGAAGATATTACAAAGGAAATCGAAGAATATAAAGACACAACACATCTTTCCTTTTCTCTTCAGTCACTTACAAATCTTGCACGTAACGGCAGAGTCAACCCCGCTGTTGCAAAAATTGCAGGTGTGCTTGGAATCCGCATAGTCGGCGCAGCAGTAGAAGGTGTGCTTGACCCGGGGCATAAGGTAAGAGGCGAAAAGAAGGCTTTGTCCACCATCTTTGACGACATGAAAAAGGAAGGCTATACAGGCGGCAGGGTGCGTATAAACCACTGCTTTAATATAGAATCTGCCGAAAGCCTGAAAGAAAAAATATTGTCTGAGTTCCCCGATGCAGATATTAATATTATCCCCTGTACCGCACTTTGCAGTTTTTATGCGGAAGAAGGCGGCTTGCTTGTGGGATTTGAAGGTAAGAAAAAACACTGAACATAAATGGTGCGCGTAAAATTTACGCACACCATTTTTTTAATATATTGATATACATATTCCCAAAGCTTATTTTACCAATGTCTTTTTCAGCTACTATATTTTTAACAATAGTTGTTCCGTCATTTGCAGTTACCCTCACGTTTCCAAGTACATCGCCTTTTTTAACAGGAGCTGCCACGTACTCTGCCATTGTTACGGTTTTTTCAACATTTGCAGCATCGCCCTTGCCTGTAACAATCATGCAGTCATCTTCAAGTATGCCTCGCACCTTTTCATTAGCGCCTTTTTTAACAGAAACCTCTCCTGCAACAGAGTCCTTTTTCATGCCTGTAAGAGCAAAATTGTTAAACCCGTAATTTAAAAGTGTTGATGCGGCATTGAACCTCAATTGAGATGTATCGCTGCCTAATACCACCGCACAAAGCTGCATATTATCCCGTTTTGCCGTGGCAGATATGCAGTTTTTTGCTTTGCTTGTAGAGCCTGTTTTAAGCCCGTTTGCCCCGGCATAAAACCTTACAAGCTTATTGGTGTTTGCAAGCTGAAACTTACCGTCCCGAAGCGAATCCATCCATATGGTGGTATAGCGGAAAATATCCTCGTGCTTTAAAAGCTCACGGCTCATTAAGGCAATGTCTCTTGCAGAGGAATAGTGCCCGTCTGCATCAAGTCCGTTGCATGTTACAAAACTGGTGTTTACCATGCCAAGCTCTTTCGCTCGGTTATTCATAACTGCCACAAAGTTTTCCACTGTGCCCGAAAGATGCTCTGCCATTGCAACACAGGCATCGTTCCCCGAGGCAACAGCAATGCCCTTGAGTAAATCGTCCACACTCATTTCTTCCCCTGCATCAAGAAATATTGTACTGCCGCCCATGCTTTTTGCTCTTTCCGAGGCGGTTACAACAGTATCGTATGTAATCTCTCCCCGGTCAATGGCTTCCATAACAAGAAGCATTGTCATAACCTTTGTTACACTTGCAGGTGCAAGCTGTTCGTCGGCATTATACTCATAAAGTATTTGTCCGGTATTACATTCCATCAGTATAAAGCTTTTTCCGTTAAGGCTCAGCTCTTCCGCATTTGTTTCCATTATTACTGAAAAAATAAGCACCACTGTAAGAAGTGATGCTAATATCTTTTTCATATACCTACCCCCTTGTGGTATATGAATATTATTAAAATTAATTTTTATTCCTTAATATTCTTATTCTCACTTACAATAACACTGCCGGGGGCATAATCATCCAATGAAACAGGAAGACTGTTCTTCTTGAGCCTTTTGTTTGCGACATCGGTTATAATGCCCATAACGGTTGCAAACACAGGAACACCTATAATCATGCCCACAATACCAAATAGCCCTCCGAACACCAGAATTGCAAATATAATTGCAAAGCTGTCAAGCCCTGTTGCCTCGCCTAAAATCTTAGGGCCTATAACATTGCCGTCCAGCTGCTGAATTGCAAATATCAGCACAACAAAGGTAAATGCCTTTATTGGGTTCACCAAAAGAATAAGTATACCGCTGGGTATCGCTCCGATAAACGGGCCGAAGAAAGGTATAACATTTGTAACACCCACAATTACACTTACCAAAAGCGCATAGGGGATGTTGAAAATGGAAAACACAATAAAGCTTAAAATACCTATTATTGCACTGTCCAGAACCTTGCCTATCAAAAATCCGCCAAAATGCTTGTCTGTATATTTCATTAAATCAACTATTTTGCCTGCCTTGTCGCCCTTGAAAACAGCATACAGATATTTTTTTGCACCTGCCGTGTATTTTTCCTTTGATGTCAAAAGATAAATTGCCACTATAACACCTATCACAAGGTCCAGTATTGCCTTAAAAGTACCGTAAATACCCATTGAAAGGTTTGTTATAACATGGTCTGCATTGGGAATAACATCCAGCTTTATCCAGTCAAGTATGTCCTGTGTGAAGTTTTCAAATTGTTCCATAATAGGAGTTATAACCTCAGGGTACTGCTTTGAAAGCTCCGTCAAGTATTCAATGGCATTGTCCACATACCCGGGGAAATTTGTAACCAAACGGTTAACATTCACATATAATTCAGGCAAAATCAGAAGAATTAAGCCTGCTATAATAGCTACTGCCGTAAGAATTGCAAAAAAAACAGAAAATCCCCTGGATAAGTTTTTTGCAGCCTTTTTATTTTTCTTAAAAATCTTATTAAACAGCTTGCCGAAAGCATATTTCTCGTACACTTTCATGAGCGGATTAAGTAAATATGCAAAAACCAAGCCGTATATTATGGGCCTGAGGGACGTTCCCAGCACCGAAATGAACCCTGCAACATAGGACCAGTTACGAAACAGCTGATTAAACAAAAGTGCCACAACTATAACGGTTAATGCGGTTACACCCAGTTTAAAATACTTATTGTTGCTAATATTTCTTCTCATTTTTATCAGTCCTTACATAGTCATGCTTTTTTAATGCGTATCATTGAGTCTTCGCAAGTTGGCTTATCCAGCTTAATGTAAATGGTTGCCGCCGCATGGTTTGCAACATCAATATCATTCTTTTCAGAGTCCTGCAGCACTTCAACCTTCTGGGTATAGCTTTCCATCATGGGGCGCATTATTTCAATTTCATCACCCTTGAAAAATCTGTTTCGCTGCTCCACCTTTGCCATGCCCGTCTCGGGGTCATACTCACGCACCAGACCTACAATATCCCAGTCGCGGATATATGAGTTTGAGCCGAAAACCTGAGCGCCCTGGGGAGGCATACCAAAGAAAAATCCCGGGTAATAGTCTCTGTGACTTACCTTGCACACCTCTTCAAAATGCTCGGGGTTATAGTCGCGCCCTGCATAATAATCGTCAATGGCACGGCGGTACGCACCAATAATGGTTGCAACATAATACTCACTCTTTACCCTGCCTTCAATTTTGAAAGAGTAAACCCCTGCTTCAACAAGCTCCTTAACATGGTTAATCATGCACAAATCCTTGGAGTTCATGATGAAAGTGCCTCTTTCGTTTTCGTATACGGGGAAATATTCACCCTGGCGCTTTTCTTCCATGAGGGTGTAATTCCATCTGCACGGATGTGCACATGCACCACGGTTAGAATCACGGTGTGTCATATAATTGCTCAAAAGGCATCTGCCTGAGTAGGAAATGCACATTGCACCGTGAACAAAGGCTTCCAGCTCGCAGTCGTCGGGAATGTTGTCACGTATTTCCTTAACCTCTTTAATGCTCATTTCTCTTGCAAGTACAACTCTCCTTGCACCAAGGTTGTACCATGCCTTAACAGTTTCGTAGTTTGTATTGTTTGCCTGTGTACTTACATGTATTTCCAAATCGGGAGCTACCTCACGGCATATCATGAATGCGCCTAAGTCAGAAATAATAACAGCATCTGCACCCATTTCATAAATCTCTTTGAAATACTCTCTCATATGGGGCAGGTCATGGTTTCTGGCAATAATATTTGCAGTTATATACACCTTTTTGCCGTGAGAATGAGCATACTCGATACCCTCAAGCATTTCTTCCTTTGTAAAGTTATCCGCCGCAACCCTCAGCGAAAAAGCCTCACCGCCTATGTAGATTGCGTCTGCACCGTATTTAACGGCAATTTTCAGTTTGTATAAGTTCCCTGCGGGAGCCAGAAGTTCACATTTATTCATTAAACTCAATCCTTTTTATAACTTATCGCCATACCTTCGCCGCTCTCAATTATTGTTGTTTCCAGCTGAGGGTGGTTATTTATAATTTCTAAATATTTTCTCAGCCGTTGTACAATGGTATATTTCCTGTGGCGAGTGGTTGCGTTTTCTTCTTCGTTGGGGTCGTTGTACAAGACATCGTCTGTAACAAGCACGCCCCCTGTTTTCAAAAGCTCCAGAACCCTGGGCAAAAATTCCACGTACTGTCCTTTGGCGCCGTCCATAAATACCATGTCAAAATCGCCGTCAAGCCAGTTTATAATATCACAGGCGTCGCCTTTTACAACACGTATCTTCTGTTCAAACCCTGCGTTGAAAATATTGTTTATGGCAAGGTCTGCAACCTTTTCATATCTTTCAATGGTAATAATTTCTGTATCATGGGGAGTGTTTTTTGCCATAAGTATGGAGGAATATCCGATTGCTGTGCCTATTTCAAGAATTCTTTTAGGCTTTGTTATGTGCAGAAGAGTTTTTAAAAACTGAGCAGAGTCAGGCGGCACAATGGGAGCATATGTTTCTGTGTTGCCCGCAATAGTGCGCATAGTTTTCAAGGGCTCATCTTCCTCGGGTATTAAACTGATAAGGTATTCCCTTTTCTCCATACTCTATCCTCCGTAATTATCAAGTCCATTTTAACATCATGCTCTTCGCAAGGGATTTCATCAAGCAGCTGAAAAGAATGGCAAATGCCGATTTTTATGCTGTCCCGTCCTTGCAGAAACCTGTCATAATATCCCTTTCCAAAACCCATGCGGTTAAAGCTTTTATCAAAAGCCACACCGGGCACAATTACAACATCAATTTTCCCGTCAAAAGAAGTTTTATCTTTCGGCACGGGCACATTAAAATCCCCTTTTTCAAGCTCGCCCATAGGTGACGCATACATATCTGCTCCCACCGTTACGGGCAGGAGAAAAAGCTTGTTCTCGTCTAAAATTCCCGTCACGTCCGCTTCGCCTTTAACAGGCATATAAAGCATAAGGGTTTTGGCATTTTTAAACTCGTTTAAATTTTTTATAATTTCTGCAAATTTTTCGCCGTCAGCAATGTTCAAGGCTTTCCTTTTTTCAATCATCTCACGGCGCAGTGTTTCTTTACAGTTCATACTGCATGCTCTTTCTTACTTCCTTTTCCTTTTCGGCATCAACCATGCCAAGCAGCATAAAGCCAAAGTGGAACGCACCGCCCGCACCCGATGCTGTTATAACGTTGCCGTCCTTAACTGCGTGGTCACGCACAACCTCAGCGCCCTCTAAGTATTCTTCAAAGCCGGGGAAGCAGGTTGCCTTTTTGCCTTTTAGAATGCCCAGCTTGCCCAAAACCATTGGTGCTGCACAAATTGCACCCACTGTTTTTCCCTTGTTATATGCCTTAAGAATAATTTCCTTTACTTTTTCATTTTCATCAAGATTGGTTGTTCCGGGCATACCTCCGGGAAGAATAAACATATCTCCGTCTTCACTCACTTCATCAAGTGAAATGTCGCTTTTTATAACCATGCCATGGGCACCCGTTACATACTCACCTGTTACGCCTACGGTTTTAACTGTAAGATTGCCTCTTAAGAGAATGTCCCAAGGAGCTATCATTTCTGTTTCTTCAAATCCGTCTGCTAAAAAAATGTATACCATAATCAATTCCTCTTTCCGCTGTATTTCAATGTTTTAAATATGGGGCAATAGCTTTCCTTCGCCTTTTTCAAACCTTCCAGACCCATGTCCTCTTCACGGTTTACAAAGGTTGTGTCTTTCCATTCGTTCTCTAAAAAGAGCTTACAAATCATAGGGTATGCCCCTCTTATGTCCTCTCTTGCTTTTTCAATCTGTACAAGGACCGTATCCTCAGTAAGCCTCTCGCCAAATGTCATGGCAACAATTTCTCCGTCAATGCGGATAACTCCGCCCACAAGATTAAACAGCTCATAATTGTCAAAAACCTTTTCCATTGCGTCGTGTTCTATGGGGTTAAGGTTTTTTGTTTTATCGTCTACCCAACGGAGCAAAAGCGGTCTGCACTCTTCTGTTGCAACCTCTTTTGTTACAGTTTCATAGGTATATGCATAGTTTTTTTCAAAAAAGTTCACATGGTTTTTCTTGCCGTGAAGCTTTTTACCGGAAAAGCTCATGAGCCTTTCTGTTTCGTATACATAATCGCACAAATCCTCACGGAGGGTAAATGTAAATTCATCAGGAAAGTTTGACTCTATGAAAGTCTTTTCATCTTCTGTTATAAATCTTAAAGTAACCTTTTCTTCCTCGTTCATAAGCTTTTCAAAGGCTTTGTATACATCTCCGCTTCCTTTTGGGAACATATACTGGTTTTTGCCCTCAATTGTAAAACGTATGAATAAGAACCCGTCTTCCTCACATAAATGAAGATTGTAATACTTATCCCAAAGATACAAGGTTACAAAGCTGTTTTCGGAATATTTACTTGTCTCACTTTTATATTTATCAAAAAGCGCCTTATCCTCGGCTACCAACTTTCTGAAATTCATAAATTACAAAATCTCCTTTACAGCACCAAAAATTTCCTCGGAAATATCCTCAATTGTTCTTAAGTTGTTGCCGGGAGCACAGTCAATCCTGTGCCAATGCTGATGCTTTGCCACAAAATGCGCATTAAGATAGCTTGCCTTAAGATACTCAAGGTCATTTTCGTGAATGTCCTTAGCATCTTCACCTGTTATTTTGTTTTTGCGAGCCATATTCAAGTCAGCCGAAATTTCAGGTGGCATATCTAAAAACAATACCATATCAGGCTTGGGGAGCCCAAGCTTTTCATATTCAAAATCATAAAGCCAGTTTATGTAGTTTTCTTTCTCTTCATCTGTTGCCATTTTTGACGCCTGATGCACCATGTTGCTTGTTACATATCGGTCGGCAATCACAATACCGTCAGATAAGAACTCTCCCCATTTTGTTTTGTAGGAGGCAAAGCGGTCAACGGCAAAAAACGTCGATGCTGTATAGGGGTTAACGTCATAGGCACTTTTCCCGAAATCGCCTCTTAAATACATTTTAACCAATGCAGAAGAGTCCGACTCATAATCCGGAAAAGATATGCGCATTACCTTTTTGCCGTGGTTTAACAGATTGTTATATAAATTCTCCGTTTGTGTCTCTTTACCGCTGCAGTCAACGCCTTCAATAACTATAAGAGGCATGCTTATTACTCCTATCCAAGATAAATTTCACGTTTCTCCTTTGCCTTGCCACAGCTCATCTTTCCCTCGGGGCAACCGCCTGCAACGCAAGGAGGACCTGCTTTCTTGAAAAGATTGGGCGCAATGCCTTTAACGAGCTTCAGCATTTCATCGGCAAGAGCTCTTATTTCCCACTGAGCTCTTTCACAGCAGCGATGAGCAAAGAAGTTTTTAAGGCTTCTTACGTTCATTGTAACAACCATCTTTGTTTCGCATGCATTGGGAAGCACAAATCTGGCATCTTCAATGGCTTTTTTCTTTGCCGCAGTTTTAGCCGCTTTCTCTTCCATGCCCGATTCAATCATGGTTTTATAATGCTTTTGGGTGAGAATGTCGGCAATACGGTTATAATCCTCCATATCCCTTTCCATAGCCTTTATGAAAATTTCCTTCGCTTCGGGGTCTGCCTCAACCTCGGGAGGAAGTATGTATTCAAACATAGCTTCTGACACATATCTCTGGCTCTTTACCGAATAGCTTGCAATGCGGTGACGTGTAAACTGAGCCAAAAGCGCACGGGAAACACCTTCAATTGCAAAAGTAAAGGTTACGTGCTCTGTGGGGCTGTCATGACCCAAGCCTGCAAGCATATCAAGAAATTTTTCTACTTTTTCATCTGTTAAATTGTCCATAATATCTGTTGCGGGAGAAGAGGAATAACACAGTTTTGCAGCCGCTGCTACAACTCTCTCCATGTCAGGTGTGTGGGCAATAAGTTCAACTTTCATAATAATTCACATAGCCTTTCTGCCACAAATAGAAATTAAAATTACTTTTATACGCACTTGCAGTGGCAGACAAGGCGTATAATGTGAATTGTGTCCATGTGCGTTTTCGCCAAAGGCGAAATTCTCGCACGGACAATGTAATCCGCCGGAGGCTGATAACGTGATTTTTCACGTTATAATCTCCTTTCATGTCAGGCTCCCTCGAAGGAGCTGTCAGCGAAGCTGACTTAGGGAGTGATGCAATTACACACTCATTACTTCTCCTGCTTGTATTTCCAGCCTGTAAACAATACTTTTAATGCAAACACAGGCAACGCCGTCATACGCATGAAGCGCCAGGGTTCCTTCTTCAAACGGTAGAACCACTCCAGTCCATGCTTACAGTAAAACTCAGGTGCTCTTTCCACGGTGCCGGAAAACACATCAAGGCAACCGCCTGCACCAATCATTGCTTTTACGTCAAGCTCATTACGGTGGTCATAAATCCAGTTTTCCTGTTTTGGAAAACCGAGACACACCATAAGAAGATCGGGCTTTTTTTCGTTAATATCTTTTATAACTTCGGTGTCGTCTTTAAAATAGCCGTCGTGTGTGCCTGCTATGCGAAGACCCGGGTACATTTTTTCAAGCTCTTCCCCTGCTTTTTCGGCAACACCGGGTTTTGCACCCAAAAGATACACACTCAGGCCCTTTTCTGCCATACGAGGGAATATCTCCTTCAAAAGGTCAAACCCTGCCACTCTCTCAGGAAGAGAATTCCTCAAAATTTTAGCACCGTACACAATGCCTATGCCGTCGGCGATAAGTAAATCAGCGCTGTTAAGCTTGGGCATAAACTCAGGATTTTTAGATGCATACAATATAATTTCGGAATTAGGTGTATATATAACCTTTTTGCCTTCTGAGTCAAAAAAGCTCATGGCTATTTGGGAAGCCTCGCTCATGGTAAGCTTTTGAACTTTTGCTCCCAATATATTAACAGTTTTAGTATTTTCCATATCTCTCGCCTCCACAGACCATATCAAATTAATTTTATCACTTTTTGGTGCATTTATCAACACAAAAGTTGAAATTTATTGTTCTTTATGGTAGAATTAATCCGCAGTTATTTTTAAAGAAAAGGAGGGTTATTTTTGAAAAAGCTTACAATCGGAATACTTGCTCATGTAGACAGCGGCAAAACAACCCTGTCAGAGGCTCTGTTGTATGAAACGGGCGCAATCCGCACCCTTGGCAGAGTTGATAAAAAAGATACTTTTTTGGACACAAATGAAATTGAACGTGAGCGAGGTATTACAATTTTTTCAAAAGAAGCTCGTTTTGAAACGAAGCAAACCTCCTTTACACTTTTAGACACTCCCGGGCATGTGGATTTTTCCTCTGAGGCGGAGAGAACTCTTTGCGTGCTGGATTATGCCGTGCTGGTAATATCAGGTTCGGAAAAGGTTCAGAGCCACAGTATTACATTATGGAATTTATTAAAAAAATATAATGTGCCCACCTTTATATTTGTAAACAAAATGGACATAACTCACTATTCAAAGGACGAGCTTACGGAGTCTTTACAAGCCAATCTGGACCCTTGCTGTATTGACTTTTCCAAGCTGGATTATGAGGCAATAGGCTGCTGTGACGAAATACTTATGAATATCTATCTTGAAGAGGGAGAAATTTCCGCAAAGGATATTGCCTACGGTATTAAACGGCGGAGTCTGTTTCCCGTAGTTTTCGGTTCAGCTTTGAAAACAGACGGTGTAAGAGAGCTTTTGGATATGCTTGACTTGTATACAACAGAGCCTTTTGCGCCCGATGCATTCGGTGCAAGAGTTTTTAAAATTTCCGAAGACGACAGGGGCAACCGTCTGACACATATGAAAATAACAGGCGGACGTCTCCGCCCGAAAGATACCCTCTCTTCCCCGTCTTGGGAAGAAAAGATAAATGAAATACGCATATACTCAGGCACAAAATATACAACCTCTGCTTTGGCGACAAAAGGAGATGTCTGTGCAGTAACGGGGCTCACAAAAACTTTCCCGGGAGAAGGTCTGGGGTTTGAAAAATCAGCAGCCGCTCTTTCTCAGACTCCCCTTTTCAGTTATTCCGTGGTTTTGCCCGCAGGTGTTGACCCACGATATGCATTAGGCGTTTTAAAAAAACTTGAAGAAGAGGAAACAGAGTTAAAAATAACATGGAACGAGCAAACAAAAGAAATTGAGTTCTACATTATGGGCGAGGTTCAGCTTGAGGTTTTGAAAAAGATAATCGCCTCACGTTTTAACATGGAGGTTGACTTTACACGCGGAAGCATAATCTATAAAGAAACCATACAGAACACAGTGGAAGGCATAGGTCACTACGAACCCCTCAGGCATTACGCAGAGGTTCATCTCAGATTAGAACCCGGCAAGGAGGGCACGGGACTTCAGTTTGAAACAGACTGCAGCGAAGATGTACTTGAAAAAAACTGGCAAAATCTTGTGCTTACCCACCTTAAGGAAAAAACTCACAAAGGTGTTTTAACAGGTTCGCCCATAACAGACATGAAAATAACCTTAGTTTCGGGCAAGGCGCATTTAAAGCACACCGAAGGCGGAGACTTCCGCCAAGCCACCTACCGTGCCGTAAGGCAAGGCTTGATGCAGGCTGAAAGCGTGCTTTTAGAGCCTTGGTACGATTTCACCATAACTTTGCCAACTTTGTCCGTGGGCAGAGCAATGACGGATATAACCGCCATGGGCGGCACATTATCCTCTCCCGAAGCTGTGGACACGGAAACAAGCATTATCCGAGGAAGAGCTCCTATCTCAGGCATGCACGGCTACGACCTTGAGTTGACCGCTTACACTAAGGGCGAAGGCAAGCTGTCCTGTTCCTTTTCCGGCTACGGCAAATGCCCCAACCCCGAGGAGGTTATATCAAGCCGCAACTATGACCCCGAGGCTGATTTGTACAACTCACCCGACTCGGTTTTCTGTGCTCAGGGAGCAGGCTTTACGGTGAAATGGTATGATGTTGAAAAATATATGCACCTTGCAAAGGAAAAGACTCCCGAAAGGATTTCCAAGGCATCTGTCCGTGGCGGAAGCAGCGGAGTTGTTGACGAAGATGAGCTTATAAGGATTTTTGAAGCAACATACGGTAAAATTGAGCGCAAGCTCCCCACTCAGATGAAAACTCCCAAAAAGGAGCTTGGAGAATATAAAGAGTCGAAGAAGAAGATAACCGGAGAAGATTATCTTCTCATTGACGGTTATAATCTTATCTTTGCCGATGACGACTTAAAAAAAGCGGCACAGACAAGCTTGGAGGACGCACGGCGTATACTTATTGACAAAGCCATAACCTATAACAGTTTAAAGCAAATTGAAGTTATTGTGGTTTTTGATGCCTACCGTGTAAAAGGAAATCAAGGCAGCGTTGAAACCCACGGCAACATTAACGTGGTGTACACAAAAGAGGCTGAAACTGCCGATGCCTACATCGAAAAAGTAACACACGAACTGAGCAAAAACCACCGTGTGAGAGTTGCAACCAGCGACAATTTAGAGCAGATTATCATTTTAGGCAACAACGCACTCCGCATGACTGCACGGGAATTTTTCGATGAGCTTAAAGAAGCTGAAAAAGAAATACGCGCAATTATCCGTCAAAAGAATATTGAAAACAAATCACTTGACAACACTGTACTGACAGAAGAAATTATAAATAAACTTAAAAACCCGTCGAATTAAAATTCGACGGGTTTTTCATCTATATTCCTTCAATATCAATTATCAAAATACAATAATTTATACGCAGGGACATCCAATGCCTTTGCAATTTTAAAAAGTGTATCTAAAGAAATTGCTTTATAAATATTTGGTGCTTCAATCTGCCCTATGAATGACACACCACAACCTAAAATTTCTGCTAATTGTTCCTGTGTCAATGATTTCAATTTCCTGTAATATGCAATTTTTAATCCTATTTTTATATAATCGTCTCTGAATTCGCTGTTCATCATATCACCCAACATAATTCTATTATATTGACAGGTAAATAAAAATATGATATTTTTAGTATAATTATTACCGTACGAATAACAGATGTTTTTAAGGAGAAATTATTATGAGCTTTATTGATATGCTTTATGAAGGCAATATTTTGCCTTTTGA
Organism: uncultured Oscillospiraceae bacterium; assembly: GCA_964604615.1. Classification (GTDB taxonomy): domain Bacteria; phylum Bacillota; class Clostridia; order UMGS1883; family UMGS1883; genus RGIG1927. The sequence continues at coordinate 14,180 of CAZRZU010000001.1, read as the reverse complement.
AAACTTTGAGCCTGCAACAGAGGAGTACTTAAAAGAATCAGAATCCCTTGTTAAATACGAAGAAAAACTCTATTCCCTTCTTTCAGCGGAAGCTTTGGAATTTTTTAAATCTTATCAGACTTTTTCCGACAACACAAATTACATACTCAACAGAGAAAACTTCCGCCAAGGCTTCCGTTTAGGAGCGCAAATGATGATGGGGGTTTTAAAAGAGGATAAAACAGATTAACGGTCCGACAGCTTTTTACAAAACGGAAGCATCATGCCTCCTAAGGCATTGCCTGTAATAACAAGAGGGAAATACCTCATTGCAGATTTCGCCATATAAAATCTGCTTATGGCAAAAAACGCAAAATCTGCAATGCAGTGGTTAAAACTGCAAAAGACAAATATCATTACGGGCATTATAATTGCAAGAGTGGTACCGATGTAATTTTTGCTTTTTGCACACCTCTCAAAACCCTCAACTGCAATGTACATCAGAATTCCGCAGAAAAATGCCAGAACAAAAGTACTCAATGAATTGTCCTGAAATTTAGGATTTAAAATATCACTTGCTTTTCGGGCATATTCATCTCCGAACCTTGTTGCACTGAGAAATATGCTCCCTGCTATGTTGCCTGCAAAATTTGCCGCAAGTGTTACAAATACATCTATCATGTAATCCGCTTCACGTACAGCCATGTAGCCTGCTTTGCCTGTAAAAAGTCCCAAGCGGAACACTATAATAACAAACAGCCCAAAGCTGAAAAGGATTGCGCCCAAGGCTTTACTTTCACAGTTCATATACACACTGCAGCCAATGCAGACAATAAACCCCGAAAGCATGCCGTCTATTATAAGCGCCACAAGCCGTTTCCCCAATTTAATCACCTTCAGTAACATTATAAACAAAAAAGAGGAAGAATAATCTTCCTCTTTTTTTCAGTCTGTATAAAAACTATATTTTTGCGAGTAGCGAAAGGTGCGGAAAAGAAGGTTTTCCGCATATAATCGACGGGATTAATCGCATTCATCCCGTCGAAAGCGGCGATTTTAGGGACCCCATAGGGGTTCTTGCACGAGAAATCGCCACTTTGTTCCTAAGAAAAATAATAAACCTCAAAGTGCTGAAGGGCTTGCCCGCCTTTGAGGTTGTGTCGATAACACTTTATCGACACGTATTAAAACCATTTATTCATAGAAAACTTTTTCATAACAGGTATTATCATACAACCCACACCGTTACCCACTATTACCATAATGAAATAGCGAAGCGCCTCTTCTCTGTGAGCAAAACGGCTCAATGCAAAATAACCCATATCTGCAATGGAATGGTTAAACCCACATATTATAAATATCATAACGGGGATAAGCGTTGTAAACAGTGCTCCCACATGGTCGTCTGCTTTTGTACACTTTTTATCACCTTCAACGGCAATGAATATAAGTATGCCGCAGAACATGGAAAGAAGAAACATGCTGAGCGGAGAATCGTAAAGCTTGCCCTCAACAATCTCTTCTGCAGATGCAGCCAAATAATCACCGAACCGTGTAAGGCTCAACAAATAGCCGCCCAAAAATGCACCTGCCGTGTTTGCAATAAGTGTAATGGTAACCTCGCCTGCATACTTTGGTCTTTTTACAACAAGGTAACCAACCTTGCCTGTGTATAAGCCTAAATGCAGTTCCATAATTGCAAACAAACCCAAGCTGAACAAAAATGCGCCTGCAAAGTTAAGCCCTGCTTTAATGTTTACGGCACAGCATATGCTCAGAAGGAGACCTGCCATTAACCCGTCAACTGTAAAAGATACTACTCTTTTAAACATACTATTTCTCCTTCTTGTAGTTTACAACCAATATTCCCAGTGCAACAAGCATAAGAGCAATCACAACCTCAATGCCGATGCTCTCCCATTCACCTAAGAATATTGCCGACAGGATAACACCCGAAATGGGATTAAAGGGTCCGAAAATAGAAACCTTTGACACATCATTATACTTCATGAGAAGCCCCCAGATGGAATATGCCACGGCAGAAATACATGCCATGTAAATAAGGAGCACAACAGCACTTACCGTACTGCCTTCTGCAATTGTAAACTTGCCTCCCATGGGAAGTGCAAACAGGGTCATTATAATACCACCGATAAAGAACTGCCAGCCCGAAAGTGTTACCGGGTTTTCATACTTAGAATACATTTTAATCATAACAGAGCTGAAAGCATATGCAAGGGCTGCTATGAGTATAAAACCTGCACCCATGAAAGTAAAGCCCATGTCACCCTTTGACAAGCTTACAACAATAACACCGCCAAAGCCCAGAACACAGCCGATAGCCTTTTTCACGGTCATCTTTTCTGTTCTGAAAATAAATGCTGCAACCAATATTGCAATAAATACGTTACTGCCGTTAACAATAGCAGCTGTCACACCACTTGCATAAGCATGACCTATGTAGAAAAACACATACTGAATAACAGTCTGCACCAAACTTAAAGCCAAAACATACTTAATTGTACTTTTATTGGGTAAAAGCGGTTTTTTTGCAATCACACTGCCAATTAAAACAGTTAAAATACCTGCTAAAATAAACCTTACACCTGCAAAAAGTATTGTTGATGCATAATCCGTGCCTGTTATTCCAAACACCTGATAACCAATCTTAATACAGGGTGTTGCACTGCCCCATAATACACAGCACAAAAGTGCCAGAAGCGCAACAACCCATGTTTTCTGCAAAAAATGCTTTTTCTCGCTCATTGTAAAAAATCAACTCCTTTGTGATAGTTTATTTTATCACAAAGGAGTCAAATAATCAATTATTATTTATATTCGCTTATATGTTCATATTTTGCACCGATTTTTTCCGCATATAAACGTGTTTGTTCATCGCTTCCGTAGATTATCATGCTGCTGTTGTTGGTCAGTTTAAGATCCACACTTGACTGCCAACGGGGCTTTGTTGTTGAAATAGCACCCGTTGTTTTAAACTCTGCCATGCTTGGGCTTATTGTAAAGTTTTCAAAAATAACCTTGTTTATCTTACTGTTTACAAAAAGTGCCGGGAATGTATTTGCGCCTTCGTCAAAGTTAACCTCGGGCCACTTTATGCGCAGTGTGTCTATTTCTGCATTGTAGAACACTGTTATTATGCTGAATTGCTCATAACGATACAGATATTCATTAAAAGGAAAATAAATTACTGTACCGCTTTCGTTAATTTCGCTTTCTTTTATTCCGCTCCAGCTCTTAATACTGGTTAAATTTACCTCTTTAAGGCTTTTACAGCCCGCAAACGCACAACCGCCGATAGTTTCAACGTTTTCAAGGTTAATTTCCTCCAGTGCCGTACAATTGCTGAATGCACCGTAGGGAATATTTTTTATTCTTTCATCCAGCACCACTTTCTGAAGATTAGTACGAGTGAATGCATTAGACTGTATTTCAACACTCTTTCCGTTAATTTCGCCGGGAATTTCAACAGTCACCGCAGTTGTATCAACCAGTGAGATAACGTAAACTTTGTCTTCCTTTTCTTCCAGGCGAAGGTTTTGGTAAATGTTCTTTCTGTCGCCTGTTGCAAATTCTGTTATTGCTCTTCCAAAGTAGGAGTTATTATCACCAACTTCAATTTTTTCAAACTCTTCTCTTGTTCCGCCATAATATACATTTGTAAGAGCAGAGCAGGAAGAAAAAGCGCTGTTCTCTATCCGTCTTACACTTTCAGGCAAATTTATAGTCTTAAGGCTACGTGCTTTAAAAGCACCCTCCCCTATAACCTTTACCCCATCGGGAACTGTGTATGTGTCATTTTTTCTGCCACTGGGGTAGCAAATAAGCTTTTCCCCTGCTTTGTCAAAGGCTACACCGTCAATGCTCTTTATGTAAGGATTGTTTTCCGAAATATGCACGTTTTGAATTTTATCGCCTGTTCCTATGGTGCTTCCGTCCAATTGTGCAAGTCCGCTTCCGATATAAACATCTGTAAGGCTATTGCAATCTCCAAACACTGAATACCCCATGGTTAAAACATTGTCGGGTATTGTAACCTCTGTAAGCTTATCGCACCACTCAAAAGCGCCATCACATATGTTACCAAGTCCTTTACCAAAGGTTATACTTTCAAGCAAGCTGCACTGTGAAAATGCATATTCCCCAATATCAATAACATTATCGGGTATTACAACTTTTCTTAAATGACTGTATAAGAATGCTTGTCCGCCTATAATTTTAAGGCTTTCAGGCAATGTAATGCTCTCAATTTCACTGAAATAGAAAGCATAGTTGCCTATTGTCTCCAAGCCTTCCTCAATCACCATTTCCTCAAGGCTGTTATTTGCAAAAGCACAATCACCAACGCATTTTACACTGCCGGGCAAGGTCAGCTTTTTAATTGATTTATTTAACGCAAATACACCCCCTGCAACAGACACTGTGTCGGGCTTTATGGTGTATTCACTTACTGTTTTACTTACATCTAAAAGGTGCTTGTCAGCATACAGCCCATCGCCTTCCCAGTTGTCTTCATTATTATAAAAAGCAGTATTTTCAAATGGGTTTGCCTGCATATAAACAGTGCCGTTTATATTTATGCTTTTAAGGTTTACACATCCTTCAAAGGCGCCACTACCCATGTATGTAACACTTTGGGGAATAGCAACATTATCCAGCCTTATGCAGTTTGCAAAGGCATATTTATTAATAACACCCAAGGTAGACGGCAAATTAACCTTTTCAATAGCTTCACAGCCCATGAATGCCTTTGTTTTTATTGATGTAACACCCTCGGGGATTGTATATTCAATATTCTTTTTAGCTGTCGGGTACATTAAAAGCACTTGCCCTGCTTTATCAAAAAGCACATCTTCAACTGTTTTAAAGTAGGCATTTTCCTCGCTTATTGTTATTTTTTCAAGGCTTGTGCAGCCGGCAAACACATCATCCTCAAGCTCTTTAAGGTTTTTGGGCAGCACCACCTCTGTCAAGCTTGTACAATAACCAAACATAAGCGAGCCAATATGCTCAATTGTGTCAGGCAGTATAATTTTTTTAATAGCTTTATTTCCGTACCATGGGCCGTAATAGTTCCATGAGCTTGCAAAGGACGGCATTGAGGTAATTTCACTTTGTATGGTTAAAACACCCTCTTCGTCCAATGTCCATTCAACACGGTCCATAGCGGTAACGCGATCGGGGTATTCTGCACCGTATACAGGCACTTGTGCAAGCCCCATAACCATTATAATTGCAACAAATAAACTTATAATCTTTTTCATTCCATTCTCTCCTTTTCACAATTTACCAAATGGGGACAGACCCCTTTTGGTAAAAATTTACCAGATAGGGACAGACCCCTTTTGGTAAATTTTTTTACCTTGTTATCACAACGGTTTTCATTTCGTCATCCCAGTTTACGGTGTAACCAAAGGCTTCGCTAATAGCCCTTACAGGCACCATTGTGCGGCTTTCTGTAATTTCAGCTGCTACATCAAGCTCAATTGCTTCACCGTTCTTGTATAAAACATTTTCACCGATTGTAATTTTAACTTCTGTGTCACCTTTCACACTAATGGCCGTCTTTGTCTCATCGTCCCAAGTAACGGTGGCACCAAGCACTTCAAATATTGCTCTCATGGGCACCATTGTGCGGCCGTTTTTAATATAGGGGTTAACATCTGTATCTATGCTATATAAACCGTAGTAAACTGCAATGTTCGGGAATTGGGGTATTTCTCTTTTTTCCACCTTTACATTTGAAAGGATTTTCCCCTTGCTTTCTCCGCCCTCGGTTAGATCCTGATGCCATAAATCGCCGTTTTTATCAACATACAATATAAATGGTCTGTAAGCATCAAAATTGTATCTTGTGTATGTCTTCGCCCATATAACGTCCCTTGGGATATCCGCCAGCTTTTTAAATATCCCCTCCGACTTATAAACTACATAAAACTCATTATTTTTTGTCATGCACAGCATAGTTGTAGAGTTGCCGGGCAGTATGCTTTTAATATCCACCGAAATTTTATACGTATAGCTTGCATTGCCCATAAGATGCTGAGCGAAGCTTCCTATTGCATACAAATCTCTGTTGCGGCAAAGAGCAAATATAAAGTCGCTGCTGTATTCGCTTCCCTTTACCACATATGCCACACTTTTAAGAATTTCCTCAGGCTTGTTTCCAAAGCCTTGACCCCATGCCCAGAGCGAGCCGTTGTTGCGTGTTGCCATAACGGTATAACCGCCTGCTGTTTCAAAGCTGTAAACATCATCCAGCAAAAGCTGTGGTGTTGACTCATCGGGGCTTGTAGTAAGGAGGTTGTTCCATTTTTTCATTCCCCAGCCATACAATTCTCCTGTTTCTGTGAGGGCAAATTTAACATATTCTGTTTCGTATACGTCCTTGACATTATCAAGTATTTTCTGTGCATTTATAATAACTGTAAAATAATTATCGTACCGAACTGTTTCCACATCCTTACCGGCACCTAATTGATTATACGTTAATGCCATAGAGGAACTGTAATCAGGCGGAGCTGTAATATGTCCATCCGCTCCCCATGCCCAAAGAGAACCGTCTGTTTTTATAACAAACATGCCGTCAGACAAATCATAAAGCTTTTTGACATCGTCCATTATTTTTATAGGCTCTGTAACATATTCGGTTTCCGCTACGCCTATTCCCATAAAAAGCTTATTGCCCCATGCATACAGCTCGTTTGTGTATGTAAGTGCATAGCCGTAAGTAAAATCCTTAACATTATCAAGCTTTTTATAATATTCGCCTGTATCTTCATCATACTGATAAAGTGCCTTGTCTTCTTTTATAACATATGTTGCCGGTCTTTCTTCTGACTCTTCGGCTTTTTCCACAATAAAGGTTTCTTCAGTTTCTCCAAAATATACATTATTATATCCCATTACATATGTTTCGCCGCTGTTTGTTTCCATGTAAATTTTATTTCCGTGACCTATTTCCGCCCCATGAACACACATGCCCCAAAGCATTAAAACAGCCATAGTTAAACACAAAACCTTTTTCATATTTATTCCCCCTTCACTATATATAAACGTCAGAGCTTTACTTTTTTGTTAAAATTTCTATCTATTTATAATACTTTTTTCAAAGCTGAAAAGTTGCATTTATTTCCAATTTCATTGTATCATAACAGAGTAACAGTTACAATTTAAAAACTTTTACTCAACTTTAATTTTTCCCTTTACTTATGTATTTTGTTATTATATAATAAACTTGTGTGGCATTAAAAATGCCGAAAGGAGGAAGCTTATGTTTAAAGCACAGTTAAACACAAACACATTGAAAAGTAAGGTTGACAAAAATATATACGGTCATTTTTCCGAACATCTGGGAAGATGCATTTACGGTGGCTTGTACGTTGGCGAGGACAGCGACATTCCTAACATCGATGGCATGCGTATCGACGTTATTGAAGCATTAAAACAAATCAAAATCCCCGTGCTTCGTTGGCCCGGCGGTTGCTTTGCAGACGAATATCACTGGATGGACGGTATAGGTCCCAAGGAAAACCGCCCTTCTATGATTAACACTCACTGGGGCGGTGTTACAGAAGACAACAGCTTCGGTACACACGAATTTCTCCGCCTTTGCGAACTTTTAGGTTGCGAGCCTTATATTAACGGCAACCTTGGAAGCGGCACCGTGCAGGAAATGAGCCAGTGGGTTGAATATTTAAATTCTGACAATATCTCCCCCATGACTAATCTCCGTAAGGAAAACGGCAGAGACACAAGCTGGGGTGTTAAATACTTTGCAGTAGGTAACGAAAACTGGGGTTGCGGCGGTAACATGTATCCCGAATATTACGCAAACGAATACCGCCGTTATGCTTGTTACTGCCGTAACTACGGCGACAACAAGCTCTTTAAGGTAGCATGCGGCCCTAACGACTCAGACTACCGCTGGACTGAAACTCTCATGCGCATGGCAGGCGGCAACATGGATGCTTTAAGCCTCCACAACTATGTATGGCGCTGGGACGATAGTGCAACAGGCTTTGACGCAACAGGCTATTTTGATGTCGTGCGTGATGCTCTTGACATGGAAAACCTTGTTACAAAGCATTCCACAATTATGGACAAGTATGACCCCGGCAAGCGAGTTGCCCTTTTTGTTGACGAATGGGGCACATGGTACAAGGTTAAAGAAGGCACCAACCCCGGCTTCTTGTATCAGGAAAACACAATGCGCGACGGTGTTGTTGCAGCTTCTCTTCTCAACACATTCAACAACCATTCCGACCGTGTGAGAATGACAAACATTGCACAGATTGTAAACGTTCTCCAGTCTGTTATTTTAACAGAGGGTGACAAAATGATTAAAACACCTACATACCACGTTTATGATTTGTATACACCTCATCATGACGCAATGCTCATTGGTTGCGACATTCTCGAAAACGAAGACTACACGGTTGAAAAGCTACCCAAACGAAACGACCGCCGTATGCCTGATGTTTTGAAGGCAGTGAACATTTCCGCAACCAGAGCGGGCGACGGCAGTCTTACTGCTACGCTTTGCAACATTGCCCACGACAAAGCTGTTGAATGTGAGCTTAATTTGGTTGGCAATGAATTTACAGAAGCAACTGCACGTATTTTAACAAGTGAAAAATTTGACGATATGAACTCCTTTGATGAGCCCGAAAAGGTTTGCATTAAAGACGCTTGTGTAACTTTGGAAAACGGCAAGGTTAAATTTACTCTTCCCGCATTCAGTACAATCGCAGTTACATTAAAGTAATGGATAGTTGCAAAGCATGCCGATACACCTCGGCAATACATAAAGAAACAATTGAAAAAGAACTTGAAAAATTAAAAAGTTCATCAATCCCTTTAGCAGATGATGAACTCTACAAAACAAGGCTTCTTGTTTGCTCTGACTGCGAGCATCTGGACATTTCGGGAACCTGCATGATGTGTGGCTGTTACGCAATGCTCCGCACAGCTATAAAAGAAAACAAATGCCCAAAGAAAAAGTGGTGAACGTTTAGTTCACCACTTTTTTAATTGCTTTTGCTACAATGTATGCCATTATAAGCTTTACTATATCAAAAGGCACAAAGGGTACAACGCACACCGTTATTGCCCCTGCAATGCCCGACTTTGTTACAAGCATGTACCATGCTGTTCCGAACACATAACAAACCAAAAGTGCTGCTGCACACAAAAGCACAATTTTGCTTTTCTTTTCCGTTTTTTTGCATTGCCCAAGTATGAGCACAACAAAAACATAGGACAGCACAAATCCGCCCGTGGGCGATGCAATTACACTTAATCCTCCTTTAAAGCTTGAAAACACAGGCAAGCCTACAAGCCCTATGCAAATATAAACAATGGTAGAAACCGCTCCCAACCTGCTGCCCAGAGTAAATGCAGTAAGCCCTAAGGAAAACATCACAAATGTTATTGGCACCACTCCTATAAAAACAGAAAAAGGTGCACTAATTGAAATAATAGCTGCAAAAAGAGAGCATAAAATTAGTTTTTTAGTCTTTGTCATACAAATCACCCTGATAAGCATCTAAATCGGCAAATCTTTTGTCAATACCGCCCAAAACCGATATTTTGTCCAAGCTCCACTTCGGTGCAACAAGGCTTTCTTTTTTGCCGTCCCCGGTAACACGTTCAATTACGCATTCAGGTTTAAAATATCTGATTTGGTTTACCGTTATGTCAATATATTCCTCTTTTTCAAGAGGTGTAATAAGCCCCTCTGCCAGCTCCCTTTCGCAAACGGTGCCACACAGAACATGCAGAAGATGTATCTTCACCCCGTCAGGCTCCATTTTCGAAAGCACACGTGCGGTATTTATCATGTGGTCACGGTTTTCGCCAATCAGCCCGTTTATTATGTGAACCACAGTTCTTATTCCCCGCTTTTTCAATTTATAAAAAGCTTTTTCAAACACCTCAAAATCATATCCGCGGTTAATTTTCCGAGCGGTAATATCATTGACAGTTTGAAGCCCCAGCTCCACGGTAAGATATGTTCTTTTACTTACCTCTTCAAGGTAGTCCAGCACGTCATCGGGCAGGCAATCCGCCCTGGTTGCAATGCTCAACCCCACAACGGAAGGATGCTTTAAGGCTTCTTCATATTTTTCTCTTAAAACATCTATTGGCGCAAAGGTGTTAGTATTAGCCTGAAAATACGCAATTAACTTTTTATCTCCCCACTTTTTAAAAATGCGTTCTTTTTCTTTGTCTAACTGCTGTGTTATACTGCCCCGGAAAGTAAACTCACCGCTGCCCTTTTTGCAATAAGTACAGCCGCCCGTTTCCATGTTGGGACAGGAAAAGCCCGCATCTAAAGAAGCCTTAAAAACCCTGTCGTTAAACAGGGTTTTTAAATGATAATTCAAAGTATGATAGTGTTTGTTGTCAATAGAATACTTCATCACTGTGTTTGCAAATGCTCCTCATAGGTTTTTGTAAAAATGTGGCTGCCGTCATTCTTTTCTGTGTCTGTATGATAATACAGATAATCGTGTTTTTCCGGGTTTAATGCCGCCTTTATTGCAGTAACCGAAGGGTTACATATGGGTCCTATTGGAAGCCCCGTTATTTTGTATGTGTTATAAGGCGAATTAATTTCCAGGTCAGAATAAGTAACACGATTAATGTTATATGCACCCTTGGTTACCGCATACTGAACGCAAGCATCAACCTGCAATCTCATACCTTTTTCAATTCTGTTATATATAACACCTGCAATTTTGGGCATTTCATCATCCAAAAGAGCTTCTCTTTCCAGAAGTGATGCAACAGTCATAATTTCGTAAATGCTCTTGCCCGAAAACTTAATGTCTTTTGTTTCTTTTTCAAACTGAGCAAGCATTTTGTCAATTATATCATGAGCGGTGGCATCTGCGAAAAACTCATATGTCTTAGGGTACAAAAAGCCCTGGAGAGCATAATCAGCTCCGCTTGCGTCAATACCCTTTAAAAAGTCGTAGTCATAATCGTCGTCCAATGCCTTTAAAAATTCCTTTTCACTGCAGAGGTTCAGCTCTTCTGCTCTTTTTGCAATCTGCTGCACACTGAAACCTTCGGGAACAGTAAATATTACCGTAGGACGGGATGCATATGTTCCTGCAAGTGTGTCTATTATGTCAGGTATGCACATTCCTTTGTAAAGGGTAAAGGTGCCGTAGTTCATTTTAGAGCCGTTTTCTGACAAATGCGCTCTTAATTTAAATATTGTCACACTTTTAATAAGCCCGTTTTCCTTCAATACCTGCCCTATATCTTCCGTGGATGCGCCCTTGGGTATTTCCACAACAACCGTTTCGCCCTCGCGGGACGTGGAAGATACCAGTTCCTTTACAAAGGGCATAGCAATTATCATAACTATTATAAATAGAATTACCCCTATAAGAAGAGGCATGTTGCTTTTTCTCTTTCGTTTCGCCATATTTCCATCTCCTTCGGCATTTATTTTATCACATAAACAAGTAAATTTCAATCATATTTAACCTCCCCGTGCATAAACTGTACAAAAACCTTTAGGAGGAGTTTTTATGAGCCTTGATTTTTCATATAAAGATATTGAATGGTGTCAGTGGAGTTCTGACAAAAGTGACGAATGCTTTTCCGACGGAAATATTATAATTCCCGACTCTATGGACGACGTTGCAAAAATCATCAGTGTTAAAGCATATCCCTCTGTTACTGACAGTAAAACCGAGGAAGCACGCATAATTGTAAACGGGCAGATAAAATTAAATGTTCTCTACATAGGCGAAAACGAAAACAGTAAAATCTGCACCCTTACAACAACCCATCCCTTCTCTCACATTATAAACGCACCCGAGGTAACAGCAGATTTTATATCTCTCGTAAGTATTGTTTCCTGCTCATTAAGCTATACAACAGTGAACAGCCGCCGCCTTAAAACAACTACTCTTTTAAAATTCTGTGCCCAAAGCTACAAAAACAACCGCACAAAAATTTTGTGTTCTGCAAAGGGTGCCGAAACACAAACCGCAGAATATTCATTTCCTGCCCTTCGCACAGCATGTACAAAAAACATAGTAATTACAGACACACCTCAGCTTCCTGCCGGCAAGGGCGCAATAGCTCAAATCCTTAAGCAGTCCGCAAAAATATCCGACACAGATTTTAAAATTCTGAACAATAAGGTCATAGTAAAGGGCAACATTGCAGTCTCAGTTCTCTATCTTTCAGAGGGCACATTTACAGATGCAACGGTTACCATACCTTTTACCGAGGTTGTTGAAGCAGAAGGGCTTACACCATCCTACAATGCTGATGTAAGCCTTTATGTTTCCGACTGGGACATAAAACCCGACACAGATTTGTCAGGGGAATATAAAATGCTTGACGCAAACATCATTCTCTCTGTTGAGATAAAAGCCTTCATTACAGACACACTCTCTGCCGTAACAGATGTTTATCTGCCGGGCGGAGCCTTAAAAACAAACTCATGCACACTCAACGTAAAATCTCCTGCCTTCAAGCTTCACGAAGAAGAATTCATAAAAGAAGCAGTTACACTTTCAAAGGGTATGCCTTCCATCAGACGCATTATTGACACCGAGTGCAGTATAACAGGTATAACCAAATCAGAGGATGCAGTTACAGCCAACAGCGAAGTAACTGTTATTTATCTCAGCGACGATTCCTCCGGCCCCGTGAACAGTTACACTGCCAAAATTCCTTTTGTGCATAAATTTGCAGCAAAAAACCCCACATCCCCCTGTTGTGAAATTAAGCATTTAAGCTATGCCATAACAAGTGATAACTCCTTAGAGCTTCGTATAGGTGCAGATTTTACAGCCACACCGCAACAGGAAGCAACCTTTTCTGTTTTCACTCAATGCGAAGAGACCGAATACACTCCCCAAAAGCGCTCTTCTGTTATAATTGCTTTTGTTAACAAGGAGGACACTCTCTGGAGCATTGCAAAAAAATATAACATTTCCCTTTCTCATCTTGCCTCCGCCAATGCATTGGAGGAAAACGCAGCTTTAACCGTAGGCGAAAAATTAATAATACCCAGGTAAAATTAAAATGTGCAGTCTCCCTTGACTGCACATTGTTTATTTAAAAATTATGCCTGTTGCCAAACTCCAATTGATATTTGATAAAATCGGAAACATATGCCCTCAAAAGCTCCAATTTAATATCCATTTTAGCCCTGCGTTTTAAGCCCGTTTGAATGTAATCCAATATCATTATATCTGCAAGATGCTAAAATGTTAATACATTCATTTGAATGTAAAACGTAGAGGAGGTTGTACGAATTGTCACATTATCCACGTCTTAAACAATTAAGGGAAGAAGACTACTGTTGTCAAGTTATTATTTACGTCACAACAACAATATTCAAAATATGAAAACGGCTATCGTGAAATACCTCCTACCATGCTTATTATATCAGCTGACTATTACAATGCCTCTGTTGATTATATTTTGGGCAGGACAGATGCCCCTTCCCCAATTAAAAGGGGGATGTAAAAATTGTCCAGACCGCAAAAAAAGGGGTGTAAAAAAACAATTAGTTTTTTACACCGCCTTTAAATTTTATTCCTCGTCTAAATCTACATCAAGTTCGATTTTTTCTTCACAATTGGGGCATATAAGATATTCTACGTCCTCGTCGATAAGTGAGGGGTCAATGTAAACCATATCACCGCACTTAGGACATTCGAGAGAATATTCTTCTTCCCAGTCTTCGTCAAGCTCATCATACTCTTCACAAAGCTCGTCCATATCATTCAAATCGTCCAAGTCATCGTCAAGAGCATAATAATCATCTTCAAGGTCAGCAAGAGCCGCATCAACATCGTCAATCTGCTCTGCAAGGTCGTCCTGCATAATAACAATATCGTCAACCTCAATTGCTATTTCATCAAGAACCTCAACAATTGCTGCCAGAATTTTACCTTCTTTTGTGCTTGCATCAAAATCAAGTCCGTCTGCAAGCCCCTTAAGATATGCAACCTTTTCAGATAAATATCCCATTTTGATTACCCTTTCACACAAAAATCAGTTTTTAACTCTTTCCATGTATTCGCCTGTTCTTGTGTCGATCTTAATCATTTCACCCTGGTTGATGAAAAGGGGAACCTTAACTGTTGCGCCTGTTTCAACAACAGCGGGCTTTGTAGCACCCTGAGCTGTGTTACCTGCAA